>JAEZBO010000116.1 GCA_023427085.1 Pseudomonadota bacterium | reverse complement strand
GGGCAGCTTCCAGGGTTTCCAGTTTCGTCGTCATTCTTGCCACTCGCCCTTCCGTAGCGCGCAATCGTATTGGTACGGCGGATCTTGTTCTGCAACTGCATGATCCCGTACATCAGCGCTTCGGCCGTCGGCGGACAGCCCGGCACGTAGATATCAACCGGCACGATGCGATCACAGCCACGCACCACCGAATAGGAATAATGGTAATAGCCGCCGCCGTTCGCACAGGAACCCATGGAGATCACCCAACGCGGCTCGGCCATCTGGTCATACACCTTGCGCAGCGCCGGCGCCATCTTGTTGCACAGCGTGCCGGCCACGATCATCAGATCGGACTGGCGCGGGCTGGGGCGGAAGATGATGCCGAACTGGTCGAGATCGTAGCGGGCCGCGCCCGCGTGCATCATCTCGACCGCGCAACAGGCCAGGCCGAAGGTCATGGGCCACATCGAACCCGTCTTGGCCCAGTTGATGAACTTGTCAGCGCTGGTGGTGATGAAGCCTTGCTTGAGGATGCCGTCTATGGCCATGATGAATCTCTCTCGGATCGCTCGGGATCATTCCCAGTCGAGCGCGCCTTTTTTCCATTCGTAGATGAAGCCGACGGTCAGCACGGTGAGGAACACCATGACCGTCCAGAATCCGACCAGGCCCAGCTGGCCCTGGGCGATGGCCCACGGGAAGAGGAAGGCGATTTCGAGGTCGAAAAGAATGAAGAGGATGGCGACCAGGTAATAACGCACGTCGAACTTCATGCGCGAGTCTTCGAAAGCCTCGAAGCCGCACTCGTAGGGCGAGAGCTTTTCTTCATAAGGCTTGCGCGGGCCGATCGCCGCACCCGCCAGAATAAGGCCGAACCCAATGAGGGTAGCGACCGCTATGAAAAGCAGGATGGGGAAGTATTGTTGCAGGTTCATCCAGGATTTCCGGCAAGTGCACAAACTTGTAGATTGTAGCATTTGCGAGAGGGCCACTAGCTGAACGGAAGCTGGCAGAACTCAAGCTCACAGGGCCTCAGGCAGGCTTGGCGGCGGCCAGTCTCCGCAGCGTATCGGCCAGGTCTCGCAACACCGGCGGCCAGCCGCCCTGGGGCGCCTGGCGGCACAGCCGCATGCCCGGGTACCACTCGGTGGCGTCGCCGTGCAGCCCCCAGCGCCAGTCGGGCTGCGCCGGCAACAGCAGCCAGGTCGGGCAGCCGAGCGTGCCGGCCAGGTGCGCCACCGACGTATCGACGCAGACCACCCCATCGAGCTCGGCCAGCGCGGCGGCGGTGTCGGCAAAATCGTCCAGGCGGGCGCCGGCGTCGTACACCTGGCCGTGGCGCACCGCCTCGGCCGCCTGCGCGGCACGCGCGCCGACCTGCAGCGAGACGAAGGCGCAGCCACTGTCGCGCAAGCCTTGCCACAGCAGCTCGAAAGGCAGGCTGCGCGCGGCGTCGCCGGGATGCCCGGGGTTGCCGGCCCACACCAGGCCGATGCGCGGGCCCGGCGGCAGCGCCCCGGCGTAGCGCTCGCGCCAGGCGGCGACCCGCAACGGATCGGCGCCGATGCCGCGCGCCGGCGGCGGAACCTGCTTTTGCCAACGCCACAAGGCGTAGGGCAGGCTCAGCAAGGGCACCTGAAAATCGCAGGCCGGCCGCGGCTGGCCGTGCGCGATGACCTGCGCGGCGCCGTCCAGGCCCGCCAGCAGGCCCCGCAAGGACGGCTGCACCTCGAGCGTGACGCGCGCATCCAACGCCGCCAGCCCGGCCACGTAGCGGCAGAACTGCAAGGTGTCGCCCAGCCCCTGCTCGGCGTGCACCAGCACAGAGCGCCGCGCCACGGCCGGCTTGCCGAGCCACAGCGGGTCGGGCACGTCGTGGCTCTGCCCGCCATCGCGCCAGCGCCATTCGTATTCACGCCAGCCATGCTCGTGGCGGCCCAGCAGCAGATTGGTCTGGGCGCGGTTGTTGCGCGCGCCGGCGTGCTCGGGATCGATGTCGATCGCGGCCTTGAAGCTGGCCAGCGCCTCGTCGTAACGGCCCACGTCGCGCAGCGCGACGCCTCGATTGACGTAGGCGTCGAGCAACCGGGGATCGAGCGCGATGGCCTGTTCGTAGGCGCGCAGCTCCTCGTCGGGACGGCCGGCCAGCCCCAGGAACCGGCCGTGGTTGTAGTGCAGCGCCGCGATCGACGGCGCCAGCGCCAGCGCGCGCGCGGTCCATTCGAGCGCCTCGCCGGCGCGACCGAGCACCGCGCAGCAGTTGGCGGCCTCGGCGTACAGGCCGAGCCGGCCGGGTTCGCGCGCCAGCACGGCCTCGATATGCGCCAGCGCCTGCTGCGCCGCCAGCCTGTCGGCGTCCGGATCATCCGTCTGCATCACACCCACATCCATCCCGTAAAAACCCCGCGAGTGTAGACCGCCACGCGAGCGGAATCGACGCGCGCAACCCACAAACAAAAACCCCGCCTTGCGGCGGGGCCTTGCTGCCGGCCCGAGGGCCGGCATGATCAGGCTGTCGAATCGCCGAGGCGACCCTAGGCTTGATTAGAAGCGGTGACGGACACCGACGCCAACCAGCTGGCTCTTCACGTCGTCGATGAAGGCGTAGTTCTTGGCGTACGAACCGTAAGCGTACACGTTGGTGCGCTTGGACAGGTCGTAGGTGTAGCCCAGGCTGTAGGTGTTCTGGGTTGCGTCGTCGCCGGTCAGGGACGTATTGTTGACGTCAGCACGCTGCCACGAACCGAACAGGCTGCCCGGGCCCACGCGGGCGGTCAGGCCGACCAGGTAGGACTTGACCTTCGAGCCGTCAGCGAACGACAGGCCGGTGTAGCCACCAGCAACGTTTTCGCCGGTAACCGGGTCGACAGCCGAGAAGCTTTGGCCGCTTTGCAGGCCGGGCGAACCGAACCAGCCGTCCTTGGTTTGGCCGTAGGCCAGAGCCAGCTTGACGATTTCGAAGTCGAACGAACCACCGACGTTCCACGACTTGATCTTGTCGCCAGCAGCGGCGCCAGCGGCCGAAGCGTTGACTTGGTCGTACGTGGCAGCGACGTTCAGCGGGCCGTTGGCATAACGGACACCCGAGGTGATCGCGCGGTCCTTGCGGTTGGTCGCGAAGGTGTTGGCGCCAGCCAGATCGCCGACCGTGGCCGATTCGCCGATGTCGAACGAGTAGCCAGCAGCGACTTGGAAGCCACCGATGCTGGGGGTCGTGTACTGGATCACGTTGTCGTAACGCAGCGTGTTGGCGACCGAGAAGGCGGTACCGATGTTGGCTTGACCGAAGCCAGCGCCGAACGGATCGATGCTCGAGAAGAATTGCGAAGCCACGTTGGTACGACGGCCGGCGGTGATTTCACCCCAGGCGTCGCTGGCCAGGCCGATCGTCGCTTGACGACCGAACAGACGGGTGCCTTGTGCCGAACGGCCGGTGCGGGGGTTGAAGCCGCTTTCCAGCACGAACGTCGCGCGCAGACCGCCACCCAGGTCTTCCGAGCCACGCAGGCCCCAGCGCGAACCGCTTTGGGCGCCGTCGATCAGGCCGGTACGGCTCGTGTCCAGACCTTGACCCTTGATCTTTTGGTAGCCAACGCCCAGGTCGACGATACCGTACAGGGTCACCGACGTTTCAGCTTGTGCGGCACCAGCGAAGCCGGCCAGCACAGCAGCGGCGAGCAGAGTCTTTTTCATTTAAGAAATCTCCGAAGATTGAGTGACTAGGGCAGCAGATTCTCCGATTGCCGCCCCGCTAACTCCGCGAAAGGAAGTTGGAGCTATTCCATCAAAATTCCCTGAGTGTGGCTATGCTCGGCTTAGGAAAAGTAGCCCCAGATCGGAGATGTGTTGGAAAGCAACAACAGATTTGTGGCTGCCAGACCCTAAATCCAGGGTTTACCCGGATGGCCCGGTCGATGGCCTGGCAAAGCGTCCCCACTTTCAAAAAAACGTTTTGGTGACAGCCAATTAGACCCGGAAATTAAGAATTTTCCTCAGGCTGCCGCAGGCCGCTGGCGGCACCATGATGGGGATTCAAGGCGGTGATCCGGCCCTGGCGGCCACCTGCCGAGCGGCCCGGCCCGCAGCGCGCGGCTCAGGCCCGCGGGCCGGCCGAGGCCCGGGCCGCCACGGCCTGCCGCACGCCCAGGCACAGCAGGATCCACGCCCCGGTGATCGCGAACGCCGCGACCACGTCGCTGAAGTAATGCACCTGCAGCACGATGCGGCTGTAGCCCACCGCCGCGACCAGCATCGCGCTGGCCACCGCCACGGCGGCCCGCCAGCGCGGCGGCAGATGGCGCACCAGCAGATAGGCCAGCATGCCGTAGAACGCCATCGCGCCGGTGGAATGGCCGCTGGGAAAACTCCAACCGTCGGCGACCGCGAAGCCGTGGGTATGTTCGGGCCGCGCCCGCGCGAAGCTGGCCTTGAGCAACATATTGAGCAGGCCCGCGCCGGCGGTGCCGGCCAGCCACAGCGCCGCCTCGTGCCAGGCCCGGCGCCACAGCAGCAGCAGGAACACGGCCGCCCCCAGCCCGATCAGCAGGTCGCGGTCGCCGGCCACGGTCAGCCACGACCACGCCCACAACCAGCCGGCCGATGCATGCTCGGACAGCGTGGCGGCCAGCGTGTCGTCGAACGCGAGCTGCCAGCCGTCCCGATAGAGCCCGGTGGCCAGCGCCGCGAACACCAGCAGCGCCAGCAGGCCGGCCAGCCACGCCACCTGGCGCCGGCGCGTGGCGCGCGCCGCGCCGGCTGGCGTCGAGCCGGCCACGATGTAGCGCCAGGCCAGCGCCGCCAGGCCGCCGCTGAGCAGCATCAGCGCAAAGAAGACCGCCACGGGATGGCGGCCCAGCAGAAAAGCCAGCTCGAGTGTCATGCGGGAGGATCTTGCGGGGCGTCCGGGATCGGCGCGGTGGCGTTGGCGCGGCGCTCGGCGGCCGTGGCGGACGCCTGGCCGGGCGCCGCGGCAGCGCCCTCGGCCAGTCCCGCGCCCAGCATCAGCTCGTGCTCGGCGGCGGGTTCGAACCGGCCGCGTTCGGCCTGGAAATCCCAGCGCTCGACGCGGCACAGCCGCGGTCCATCGCCCGCGGGCTGCCAGACCAGCACGTTGACGGAATTGGGCACCCCACCGCGCACCCGGTGCGACACCGCGGTGCCAGCCTGCACCGCCCAGGCCTGCGGCGCCTGGCCGCGCGGCACCTCGGTGCGGGCTGGACGGGCCTGTCCCGGCACCACGGCGGTGACGTAAGGCAGATGGATGTGGCCGCCCAGCAGGATGTCCACGCCGGCTTCGACCCAGGCCGCCATCGCGCGCTCGCGGCCGCGCGCCAGGTTGCTGCGATCGCTTTCAACCGCGGCCACCAGCGGATGGTGCAGCATCACCACGCGCAACTGCCCGGGCCGCGCCCGGCGCAGGCGCTCGGCGACCCGCTCGACCTGCCGGGCCGAGATCTCGCCGTGCTTGTGGCGGTAGCGGCGCGTCGAGTCCAGGCCCACCACCAGCAGCGTGTCCGAGTCGTAGCACGGTTCGCGGTCGGCGCCGAAGTAGCGGCGGTAGTTGCCGTAAGGCGACAGGACGCGGGCGAAGACGTTGTAGAGCGGAATGTCGTGATTGCCCGGCACCGCGATGAACGGGATGCCCAGGCTGTCCATGTACCGCCGCGCGTCGCGGAACTGGGCGCGGCGCGCCCGCTGCGTAATGTCGCCGCCCAGCAGCACCACCTCGGGCGTGCGCAGCGCGATCAGCTCGCGCAGCGCGTCGGTGACCGGCCCCTGCTGCGTGCCGAAATGCGGGTCACTGATGTGCAGCGCCGCCGTCATGCCCGGTCGGCTGGATCGACGTGGCGCGGTACCAGCAAGGGCAAGGGGTCGGGGCATACCTTGAATATCAATTCACCATCCATGTGGAATATTTCTCCGTCCATCGCGACCTTGTGCCGCATGCCGCGCCGGTACTTGACCCGCAGCTCCTGGAAACCGAAGCTGACGACGTTGTCGGCCTCGCCGAGCCGGCTCAGCAATCCGCGCACGATCATGCCGTACAGGGCCAGGCTGCCCACCGGCTTGGGACTCATCGCCACCAGGCTGCCCTGCTCCAGCAGATCGACCTCGGCAAAACCCAATTGTTCCAGCTGCAGTGCATTGTTGCCCACCACCAGCGTCGGCGTGCGCAACACCCGCGTGCGGCCATCCTGCAGCAGCGTCAGGCTCAGCTGGCGCGGGCGGCGCCAGGCCGTCACCAGGCCGGACCACAAGGCCACGCCGCGGCTGCGTCCATAACGCTGCTTGTAGGCCTCGCGGTCCTCGAGCAATTGCGGATACAGGCCCAGGCTGGCGTTGACCAGGAAGGCGTGTTCGTTGAGCATGCCGACCTGCACCGGCTCGATGGTGGCATCGAGCATTGCACGCGTGGCCCGCTCGGTGTCCGCCGGGATGCCATAGGTGCGGCCGAAATAGTTGAAAGTGCCCTGCGGCAGGATCGCGAATGGCAGGCCGGTGCCCAGCACCGACTGCGTCACGG
Organism: Pseudomonadota bacterium; assembly: GCA_023427085.1. Taxonomy (GTDB): domain Bacteria; phylum Pseudomonadota; class Gammaproteobacteria; order Burkholderiales; family Burkholderiaceae_B; genus Orrella. Next base: position 59,019 of record JAEZBO010000116.1, on the reverse strand, counting down.
CGTTCAGCGTGCCGTCGCCGCCGGCAGCCACCACCACGCCCTGCTGCGCGCGCGCGCTTTGCACCGCCCAGTCGGCGTGCTCGGTCAGGCGGCTGGGATCGTCGACCACGCGGATCTCGCAGCGCCGTCCGGCCTCCTGCAGGATGCGCTCGATGGTGGCGCGCACCTCGTCGGCCTCGCCGCGACCGGAGCCGGCGTTGAGCACGACAAAAAACGGCTCCTGGCCTGTCAGCACAGGGAGCGTGGCGGTCGGCGCCGATGGCGCGTCGGTATGGGTGGAGGACATGGCCGCGAACATAGCCCATGGCCATCGGCACCACAACGCATAAAGCCTTCAACCGTAACAAAGCGCGCGGGGACAGCGCCGTGGCGGGCCTGCGCATGCCTTGGCGGCCTTGATGGCGCGCGGGCCTGGGTGGCGGGCATCGGCACCGCGCACGCAGACAAGTTACCGAATGACGCATTGGGTTGCTCGCCCGCCCAGCCGCGCCCAAGGCCCCGCAGGACGGCGCTCTGCGCCGAACCGGGACCGCCCGCGGCGTCGCCCCGTCGCCCGCGCGCTCGGGTAAACCCGGTTCTCGCTCCGTCCCCCACTATCTAGACTGCTACCGGTTCAGCCGGCAGTCAGCCCAGCCAGACTGCCCCGGCTTCCAAGCCCCCAACCAGGAGACCCCCGCCGATGCTTGGCCAAGGAATGCTCGCACTGCTCGCTTTTTCACCGATATTGCTGGCCGCCGTGCTGCTGATAGGCCTGCGCCTGCCCGCCAAGCACGCCATGCCGGCGGTCTACCTGCTGGCGGCGCTGGTGGCCTGGCTGGCCTGGGACATGAGCCTGACCCGCATCGCGGCCTCGACGATCCAGGGCCTGATCACCACCATCGGGCTGTTGTGGATCATCTTCGGCGCCATCCTGCTGCTGAACACGCTCAAGTATTCGGGCGGCGTGGCCGCCATCCGCCAAGGCTTCACGTCGCTCAGTCCCGACCGGCGCGTGCAGGCCCTGATCATCGCGTGGACCTTCGGCTGCTTCATCGAAGGCGCCTCCGGTTTTGGCACGCCGGCCGCCGTCGTGGCGCCGCTGCTGGTGGTGCTGGGCTTCCCCGCACTGGCCGCCGTGATGCTCGGCCTGCTGGTGCAAAGCACGCCGGTCTCGTTCGGCGCGGTCGGCACGCCCATCCTGGTCGGCGTCAGCAGCGGCCTGAACGTCGCGGAACTGCGTCCGGCGCTCGAAGCCGCGGGGTCTTCCTGGGAGGCCATGCTGCGGCTGATCACCAGCGAGGTCGTCATCATGCACGGCCTGATCGGGCTGACCATGCCCTTCGTGCTGGTGCTGATGCTGACCCGGCTGTTCGGCCGCGAGCGCAGCTGGCGGCCCGCGCTCGAGATCCTGCCCTTCGCGCTGTTCACCGGCGTGGCGTTCTCGGTGCCGTCGATCCTCGCCGGCGTGCTGCTGGGACCGGAGTTCCCGTCACTGCTGGGCGGCCTGATCGGCCTGGCGATCGTGACGATCGCAGCCAAGGCGAAATTCCTGACCCCGCGCAATACCTGGGATTTCGCCGACCCCAAGGAATGGCCGGCCGGCTGGATGGGCGACATCGAGATCAAGCTGGACGACACCGCAAATCGTCCCATCAGCCTGCTGCGCGCATGGCTGCCCTATGTCGCGCTGGGCGCCCTGCTGGTGCTGTCGCGCACCGTGGCGCCGCTGGGCGATGCGCTCAAGCTGGTGTCGGTGCGCTTCGCGGACATCCTGGGCGAGACCGGCATCAGCGCCGACTTCCAGCCGCTGTTCCTGCCGGGCGGCATTCTGGTGATGGTGGTGCTGTTCACCTACTTCCTGCATGGCATGAAGGGCAGCCAGCTGGCGGCGGCCACCCGAGAGTCGTCCAGCACCCTGCTGTCGGCCGGCGTGACGCTGCTGTTCACGGTGCCGATGGTGCGCATCCTGATCAACTCGACCGAGAATGGCGCCGACCTGCCGGGCATGCCGATCGTGATGGCGCAGTACATGGCCGACACGGTGGGCAGTGTCTATCCGATGATCGCGCCCGCGATCGGCGCGCTGGGCGCCTTCATCGCCGGCTCGAACACCGTCAGCAACATGATGCTCAGCGAGTTCCAGTACGGCGTGGCGACCAGCCTGGGGCTGTCGGGTGCATTGATGGTCGCGTCGCAATCGGTGGGCGCGGCGGCCGGCAACATGATCGCGATCCACAACGTGGTGGCGGCGGCGGCCACCGTCGGCATGCTCGGCAAGGAAGGCACGACCCTGCGCCGTACCATCTGGCCGACCTTCTACTACCTGGTGCTGGCGGGCCTGCTTGCCACGGCGGGCTTCTACGTGCTGGGCCTGGGCGATCCGCTGAGCGCGGCGGGCGGCGGCTAGCCGCCCTGCCCGCCACGCGTGCCGGGGTGGCTTCCACAGTCCGCCCCGGCGCGCGATGCAGTGAAAACAATCGCGATTCTGCGAAATACTGAAGACCCGTCACAAAAATTACATATAGCGCTCCTAGCATGGCGTGGTCCGACTCGAGCCACCCTCCATGCACCCCGCGCTTCCTTCGCTGCACCGCCACCCCAGTGCCGGCCACTCGCCTATTGCCGAGGCCCTCTGCCAGGAGGCGCCCAGCATCGACGCCTCGGGCAGCAATGAGCAGGTCATGGCCCTGTTCGCCAACCACCGCGACCTGGGCAGCCTGGCGGTGGTCGAGCAGCAACGGCCGATCGGTCTGATCAATCGCAACATCTTCCTGTCGCAGATGAGCAAGCCGTTTCACCGCGAGCTCTACGACAAGAAAAGCTGCATCGCCTTCATGGACAAGTCGCCGCTGATGGTCGACGTGCTCACGCCGATCGAGGCGCTGATGCACATGACGGTGCAGACCGGCGAAAAGGCGCTGGCCGACGGCTTCATCATCACCCGCGAAGGCCATTACGCCGGCATGGGCAACAGCCTGTCGCTGATCGGCCTGATCGCGTCGATCCAGGAAGAGCGCAATCGCCAGATCATGCAGAGCATCGAGTACGCCAGCGTGATCCAGCGCGCCATGCTGCGCACCTCGCGCAGCGCGCTCGACGCGGCGCTGGGCGACGCCACGCTGGTCTGGCAGCCGCGCGACGTGGTCGGCGGCGACTTCTATCATTTCTCCGGTCACGCCGACGGCTGGTTCGGCGCGCTGGCCGACTGCACCGGCCATGGCGTGCCGGGCGCCTTCATGACGCTGATCGCGTCGTCGTCACTGGCCCAGGCGCTCGAGCAGGCCGGTCCGCGCCAGCCCAGCGCGTTGCTGGGCACGGTCAATCGCGGCGTCAAGACCATGCTCGGCCAGTCCAGCGAGGTCGACGAGACCCCCGAATCGAACGACGGCCTGGACGCGGCCTTCCTGTGGTTCGACCGCCAGGCCGGCACGCTGACCTTCGCCGGTGCCCGCATCGCGTTGTACGTGCTGCGCCCGGGCGACGACGACTTCGAGATCCTGGCCGGCCAGCGCCGTGGCGTCGGCTATCTGGACAGCCCGATGGACCACGCTTGGACCGAGCAGAGCATCCAGGTGCCGCCGGGCACCTTGTTGTTCATCACCACCGACGGCCTGATCGACCAGATCGGCGGCCCGCGCCGGATCGCCTTCGGCCGGCGCCGCGCCAGCCAGGTCATCCTGGCCCACCGCGAACAGGCCACCGCCCAGATCTGCGCGGCGCTGGTCGATGCCCTGGCCGACTGGCAAGGCAAGCAGAAACGCCGCGACGACCTCACTCTCTTTTGTGCACGCCTGTAGCAAGCGCATCAGGCCTCACGACCGGACCCACTTCCTCATGACCTTCAATCAACTGCTTGGCCGGGACACCGCGTTCTTCGACCTGGCCCTGCGCCGCAACGTGATCTTCTATCACCAGGGCTATTTCTCGCAGAGCATCATCACCGCGATGGCCGAGGTGGTGAAGCTGCAGCTCGAGGTCGCCGGCGTGACCGGCCCGACCCGCCGCCGGCTGTTCTCGTCCTTCGTCGAACTGTCGCAGAACATCATCCATTACTCGTCGGACTCGCTGGTCGCCGACAGCCCGCCTGGTGCCGTGCGCCACGGCGCGGTCTGCATCTTCGCCGAGGCCGAGCGCCATCAGATGTTGTGCGTCAACCCGATCGCGACCGAGGATGTCGACCCCTTGCGCGAGCGACTCGAGCCCTTGCGCACCATGTCCATCGAGCAGATCAAGCAGGCCTATCGCAGCTCGCTGCGCGCCGACGTGCCGCCCGACAGCAAAGGAGCGGGCCTGGGCTTCCTGACCATGGCGCGCGATGCCAGCGCGCCGCTGGAATTCGCCTTCCATCCGCTCGCCGATCAACCTGGAACGACCCTGTTCTGCCTCAAAGCTGTCATCTGATACGGTTGACGAATCACGCCATGGAAAACCTGTTTATCGCCGCCACGCCGACCTCTCCCGAGGTCGACTTCCGTTTCGACGCGCATCGCCTGTCCATGCGCGGCGAGTCCTATCCCGAGAATGCCGCGGCATTCTTCGGCCCCATCATCACGCAACTCGAGGCCTATCTGGCCGCTTGTGACGGCGCCGCCATCGAAGTCGACATCGCGCTGTCCTACTTCAACAGCTCGAGCACCAAGATGCTGTTCAACTTTTTCGACGCGCTGAACCAGGCCGCGCTGGCGGGTAATTCCGTGCGCCTGAACTGGATGCGCGACGACGAGGACGAAACCATCCAGGAGTTCGGCGAAGAACTGCAGGCCGATTTCGACGCGATCGAGTTCATCGATCAGCCGATCCAGCACTGAGCGGCATGCCCGATACCCCTCACAGCCGAGCCGACCACGCCGGCGCTCGCCAGCCCTCGGACAGCCACGACCTGTTCGCCAGCGAGCATGCCGCGCTCGAGCTGGCGCGCGCGGTGCAGAGCCGCAGCGAAGCCGAGCCGGGCGAGTATCGCCAGGCGCTGGGCACGCTGATCAACCACTACGAGCGCCTGTTGCGCGAGACCCGCCGGCTGATTGGCCGCAGCGACCGCGCCGAACGCGAAATGAACGCGCTGAACGTGCAGCTGCAGCAGTTGGCGGGCGAACTGCAGCATCGCGCCACGCACGATTCGCTGACCGGCGTGTTCAACCGCAGCGCCATCATCGACGCGGCCTGCCGTTACCTGGACAGCGGCACGGTGATGATGATCGTGCTCGATATCGACGACTTCAAGCGCGTCAACGACGACTTCGGCCATCCTGCCGGCGACGCGGTGATCCTGGGCATCGCCAACGCGTTGCGGCGCGTGGTCGGCCAGGCCGGCGTGGTCGGCCGCGTCGGTGGCGAGGAATTCACGGTGCTGCTGCCCGAACAGACGCTGGCGCAGGCCAGCCAGATGGCCGAGGCCATGCGCGCGGCCATCGCCGCCATCGTCTTCGCGCCGCCGGTCGATCGCCGGATCACCGCCAGCTTCGGGCTGAGCGCCAATGCCCCGGGCACCAGCTTCGACCACGCTTATGGCCTGGCCGACGAGGCGCTCTACAAGGCCAAGCGCGGCGGCCGCAACCAGGTCGTGCTGGCGGGCGACGACGCGGCCTGACGCGGCGCGCGCCGGTCGCGCCAGCCAACAAAAAACCCGCAACGCTGCGCGCGATTGCGGGTTTTTGCTGGGTTCGGGCCGGGACCCGGATAACGGTGTGTCTGGTGCCGTCGGCGAGACTCGAACTCGCACAGCTTTCGCCACTACCCCCTCAAGATAGCGTGTCTACCAATTCCACCACGACGGCTGGGTGCTGCTTGCGATGCCTGGTTGGCACCGGGACTACTGCGGCAATGCGATGCGCCGGCTGAGGCTGGCGTCAGCGCAAATCGAAAATGCACTGCCGGAAAAGCCAAGCATTCTATCACGAATACTCGGCCGTGCTGACGACTTACTGCTGCGGCACGCTGGCCGGTGCCTGGGATCCGGCGGCCGGCGATCCGGCGGCCGGCGCTGCGGCGCCCGCTTCAGGGGCGGCGGGCACGGCGGCGCCCGGTGCCGGGGCGGCCGGCACTTGCGACGATTGCGGCTGGGCCGGTGCCTGCGGCACGCCTGCCTCGCCACCCGGCACGGCCGGGACCGGCTGGGTCTGGCCGGGCACGTTGGGGACCGAACGGTCCTGGTAGTTTTCCATCACGCCACCGGCGCCGCCCGGCGCGGTCGGCACGCTGTGGCTCAGGTAGGCCAGGCCGGCGGTCGATGCAAAGAACACCACGGCGGCCCACTTGGTCGAACGCGACAGGAAGTTGGCGGCGCCGCTGGCACCGAACAGGCTGCCGGCCGAGCCGCTGCCGAACGACGAACCCATGTCGGCACCCTTGCCCTGCTGCAGCAGCACGAGCACGATGATCGACAAGGACGAAATGACCTGCACGAGGGACAGGACGGTAAGCGTGGTGGACATTTAAGAAAAGCTCCGGAAACTTAGGCTGCGGCGATCCGCAGGAATTCATCGGCGACCAGCGAGGCACCGCCAACCAGGCCTCCGTCGATATCGGGCATGGCGAACAGGCCGGCGGCGCTGGCCGCCTTGACGCTGCCGCCATAAAGAACCTGTACCTGCTCGGCGCCCACTTGACGCAGCGCGTGGCGAATCGCGGCATGCACCTCCTGGGCCTGCTCGGGCGAAGCGGTGCGGCCGGTGCCGATGGCCCACACGGGCTCGTAGGCCAGCACCATGCGCGAGACCGCCGGCGCACCCAGCGCCAGCACCGGCACCAGTTGGCGTTCGATCACTTCGATGGTCTGGCCGGCGTCGCGCTGCTCGAGCGTCTCGCCGACACATACGACCGGCGTCAAGCCGGCGGCCAGCGCGGCCTTGGCCTTGTCGGCCACCTGCGCGTCGGTCTCGCCATGCAGGCTGCGGCGTTCGGAATGGCCGACCAGCACCCAGCGGCAGCCAAAATCGGCCAGCATCGCGCCGGCGACTTCACCGGTAAAAGCGCCTTTGTCCTGCGCGCTGATGTCTTGCGCGCCCCACGAAATGGCCGAACCGGCCAGCGCGGCTTGTGCCTGCGCCAGGTACGGAAACGGCACGCAGACGCCGATCTGGGCGTTCAGCGGCGCCGTGGCGCCCGCGCCGAGCGCCGACAGCAAGGCGGCGTTGTCGGCCAGATTGCCGTGCATTTTCCAGTTGCCCAATACCAGACGGGCCCGCTGGGGGCTGGAGACGTCCGGCGCGGAGGCGCTGGCATTGGAGCTGGGAGCGACAGTCATGCGTGGGCGATATGTTTTGACGGATAAACCCGGCATTGTATCGCGTTGTCAGTCACTTGGGTGCGCCGGCACCGCGCGGGCCGCAGAAACGCCACAGCGTCCGGCCTCGCCCCGCTTACCGGGCGGATAGTCATCGGCAGTCGCGCGGCAGCGGCGTCACCCGCTGCGTCCGCCGCACCAGCGGCGCACGCCGCGCCGCTCGCCTGCCTCAGACCGTCAGCACGATCTTGCCGATATGCTGGCCCGAATCCATCAGCGCATGGGCATCGCAGGCCTGCGCCAGCGGGAAGGTCGCGTGCACCACCGGCTTGATCTTGCCTTGCTCGAGCAGCGGCCAGACCTGTTCGCGCAGCGAGCGCGCGATCGCCTCCTTGAACGCGACCGGCCGCGCCCGCAGCGTCGAGCCGGTGATGGTCAGACGCCGGCGCAGCACCTGGCCGGCGTCGAAATTGGCCTTGATGCCGCCCAGCACCGCGATGATGACGATGCGGCCGTCGTCGGCCAGGCATCTGACGTTGCGCTCGATGTAGTCGCCGGCCACCATGTCCAGGATCACATCGACGCCGCGGCCGTCGGTGGCCCGCTTGATCTCTTCGACGTAGTCCTGGGTCTTGTAGTTGATGCCCAGCGTGGCGCCCAGCGCCTCGACGGCGCGGGCGCGCTCGTCGCTGCCGACCGTCGCATAGACCTTGTGCCCGCGCGCGCGGGCCAGCTGCACCGCGGTCGTGCCGATGCCGCTGGCGCCGCCGTGCACCAGCAGGGTCTCGCCGTCGGCCAGGCGGCCGCGGTCGAACACATTGCTCCAGACCGTGAAATAGGTTTCGGGCAGACCGGCCGCCTCGACCATCGACAGGCCCTTGGGCACCGGCAGGCATTGCGCGGCCGGCACCACCGCGTATTCAGCGTAGCCGCCGCCGGCGATCAGCGCGCAGACCGGATCGCCCACCTTCAAGCCGGCCGCCGCCGCATCGCCGGCAACGATCTCGCCGGCGACTTCCAGGCCAGGCAGGTCCGAGGCCCCCGGCGGCGCCGGGTAGTGGCCCTTGCGTTGCAGCACGTCAGGCCGGTTGATGCCGGCCGCGGCGACCTTGACCAGCACTTCACCCGGACCGGGCTCGGGTTGCGGCCGCTCGACCTGCACCAACACTTCCGGGCCGCCGGGCTGCGAAATCTCTATGGCTTTCATGTATCGGACTCCTGGCTGTTGCCGCCTCGCCGAAGTCCCGAAGACACATCACTGGAATCGACCGGCAGGCGCGCGTGGCAAACGACCATTATGCCCGTCGCGTCGCCGCATCATGCCTGCCGCCTGGCCGAGCCGAGCCGCGCCGGCGGCCGTACGCTACACTCTCGGTCTTCGGAAAAACGCGCCCGCCCGGGCCTCGGCGTTTTTTACGGAAGCGTGGCAGAGTGGTCGATTGCACCGGTCTTGAAAACCGGCAACGGGCAACCGTTCGTGAGTTCGAATCTCACCGCTTCCGCCAGCCGCGCCGCTGTCTAGCTTTGCGCCCCCGCCGCCGACGAGCGGATCCTGCCGGGATCGCTGACCACCACCAGGGCCTGCGCCGGCGTGCTGCCCAACGAGCGCGACCGATGCGCCAGCGCGGCGTTGAAATACAAGGAATCGCCCGCCGCCATCGTCACCGTGCGGTCGGCGAACACCACCTCCATGTCGCCCGAGATCAGATAGATCAGTTCTTCGCCCGCGTGCGAGGACATCTGCTGGGGTTCATCGCGCAACTCGAAGGGCGGCATCATGATGAAGGGCTGCATGCTCTTGTCGGCCCGCTCGACCGCGATCGCTTCGTAGTTGTAGCCCAGCCGCTCCTTCGACGGACTGAACGGCACCCGCTTGCCGGCCGGCACGTGCAGGATCTCGTCGGCCTGCTCGCCATCGCCGATCAGCTTGTCGACGCTGGTATTGAGCGCCCGCGCCAGTTTGAGCATCGTGGCGATGGTGGGCGACGAGCGGCCGCGCTCGAGCTTGGACAGATAGCTCTTGGTCAGCCCCGAGCGGCTGGCGACGTCCTCGAGCGTCCAGGCGTTGAGTTTGCGCAACACCATCAGGCGTTCGGCCAGGACGTTGGGCGCCTGCTTGTCTTCTTCCATTTTTCCCTGTGCATGCCAAGGCCGCTACGAGGCAGCGGCCGACCCCGATTCTAGTCGCACACGCCAACCAGGATACTTTCGTTGCCTAAAGGACACTTAAGTGTCATCATGGCCACACAAGAGTTTCACGGCGGGCGCAATTCTTGTGGCCGACCGCATCCAAGGGGAAGTCAACATGAAAGCAATCCTAGGTGTACTCAGTGCGTCCTGCCTCACGGCGGTGGTCGGTGCTTGCTCGGCCAGCGCCGCCGCGGCCGAGTTTCCCGCGCGGCCGATCACGCTGGTCGTGCCGTTTGGCGCGGGCGGCATCACCGACATCACTGCCCGCGCGGTCGGCAAGGCGCTGTCGGCGCAAGTGGGTCAAGCGGTCGTGGTCGAAAACAAGCCCGGCGCGGGCGGCAATATCGCCGCGGACTACGTGCGCCGCGCCGCGCCCGATGGCTACACCTTGATGTTCACCACGGTGGGCGTGCTGGCGGTCAATCCGCACACCGGCATGAACGTCAGCTTCGACAGCGCCAAGGATTTTTCGTATATCTCGCTGGTCTCGTCGACGCCGCACGTCATCACGGTGAATCCGGCGGTGAAGGCCGCCGACCTGCGCCAGCTGATCGAGCAGGCCCGCGGCAAACCCGAGAGCCTGAGCTTCGGCACCGCCGGGGTCGGCAGCTCGCCCTATCAGGGCATGCAGATCATGCAGGAGTCCGAAAAGGTCCGCTTCCTGCACATTCCCTTCAAGAGCGGCTCGGAATCGGTCACCAGCGTGGTGGCCGGCCAGGTCGACGTGACCTTCGAGGCCACGCCGGTCGTGATGCCATTCGTCCGCGCCCAGAAGCTCAAGGCCCTGGCGGTCGCGCACACCGAACGGATCCCCGGTGCACCTGATGTACCGTCCACCAAGGAGCTGGGCTACCCCGAACTGATCTCGGGCTCGGGCGCCGGCGTGGTCGCGCCCGCCGGCGTTCCGGCCGAGGTGATCGCCAAGCTCAACGACGCCATCGTCAAGGCGGTGGCGACCGACGATTTCCAGCGCAGCATGCGCGAGCAGGGCACGGCGGCACAATCGTCCAGCCCGGCCGAATTCGCCACGCTGATAGCCAATGAAAACCAACGCTGGTCGCGCATCCTCGCGACCGCCAGCAAGTAAAGACCCACAGCACAGATAAAGGAGCAGACACCATGGCAGACACCATGCAGTTGAACAAGCAGGATCTGGTGGCGGCATCGCTGAGCAAGATGCAGACCGCCTTGCCGACCGAGCAATGGCCCACCCGCGACGCGGTGGCCGAAACCTGCCGGATCCTGTTCGCGTTCGGCCACGATTCGGGCCTGGCCGGGCAGATCACCGCGCGCGCCGAGCAACCCGGCACCTACTGGACCCAGCGGCTCGGGCTGGGCTTCGACGAAATCGAACGCGACAATCTGCTGCTGGTGGATGCCGACCTGAACGTGCTGGAAGGCGACGGCATGGCCAACCCGGCCAACCGTTTCCATTCCTGGCTGTACCGGGCGCGGCCCGACGTGGAATGCATCGTGCACACCCACTCGCCGTACGTATCGGCCTTGGCCATGCTCGAAGTGCCGTTGATCGTCTCGCACATGGACACCTGCGTGCTGTACGACCAGTGCGCGTTCCTGCCCAAGTGGCCCGGCATTCCGGTCGGCAACGAAGAAGGCGCGCTGATCAGCCAGGCCATCGGCGACAAGAAGGCCCTGCTGCTGGCCCACCATGGCCTGCTGATCGCTGGCGCCAGTGTCGAGGAGGCCTGCGTGCTGGGTGTGATGTTCGAGCGGGCCGCCCGGCTGCAACTGGCGGCCATGGCGGCCGGCGAGATCCAGCCAATCGACCCGGCGCTCGGACAGGAAGCGCAAAAGTGGGTCAGCACGCCCAAGCGCATGCAGGCGACCTTTGCGTATTACTCGCGGCGGGTGCGGCGCGAAAACGGCCGCTGAGACGCGCCGGCGGTAGCCGCGGCCTGCGGGTCGGCCACCACGGCGGCCCGGCGGCGAGCGGCGCGGCCCATCCCTTAGAATGGCAGCCCAACCGACCCACTGCCTGCCGCCGCGATGAATCTGCCCCCGATCGACAATCCCTTCCTGGAATGGCTGGGCGTCAGCCTCGCCAAATGGGAGCCCGGCGTGGTCGAGATGCACCTGCCGGTCACCCCCAAGCTCTACAACCGGACCGAGCGGATCCAGGGCGGCGTGCTGTGCACCTTGCTCGACGTGGCGGGCGGTTACTGCGGCGTCTACGCGGCCGAGGGCGCGCCCAAGCTGCGCAGCGTCTCGCTGTCGCTGACGACCAACTTCATCGCCAGCGGCGCCGGCGAACTGCTGACCGCCAAGGGCTTCATCGAGCGCCGCGGCCGCACCGTGTATTTCGCCCGCGCCGAAGTCTGGCAGGACGGCGAAATCCTGCTGGCCACCGGCATCGGCACCTACAAATACATCCGCTGACCAGCCTTGCCGCGCCGCCGTGGCACCGGGGCGCCGATGGTATAGTCTCGGCCTTCGCCGCCCACGCCCGCGCGGCGTGCGCCCGAGTGGTGAAATTGGTAGACACAGGGGACTTAAAATCCCCCGACCTCATACGTCGTACCGGTTCGATTCCGGTCTCGGGCACCAGCAACTCTCCCGGTTGGCGCGCTGCCCGTCCGTGAGAAATTATCTCTCACGCACCGATACGACTGTGCAAGAATCCCGGCGCTATGCTCGCCAACTTCGGGATGACACAGGAGCCAGCGTGTTCACCAACTTCATTGCCTACAGACCGTCCTTTGTCGACCCGGGCAATGACGACCGGCTGGTCGATGTCGATCTGCAGTGCGTCACCTGCGGCGCCACCTGGCACAGCACCGAAGGCTACGGTGAAGGCCAGTTCCACCATCATCCCCTGCCGCAAGCCCATCGGCGCTACGCTGTAGGCTGTCTCAACTGTACGGCCGTGGGGCACTTCACGGTGCCCCTGCCCGACTCCTCGCCCGCCAAGGACCGCTTATGACCCCTCGCCACCTGATCGCCCCGCTGTTAGCCGCCCTGGCTGCCGTGGCCGTGCTGCCCGCCCAGGCCGCCGAACCGGCCACCGGCTGCAAGGCCAAGGTCGACGACATCCGCGCCGAACTCGATGCCGCGCGCGCGCAGAACAATGCCCGCAAGGTCAGCGGCCTCGAAAAGGCGCTGGCCCAGGCCAGCGCGAACTGCACCGACGCCGGCCTGAAGGCCGAGCGCGACGCCAAGGTCGAGGAAAAGCAGCAGAAAGTCCGCGAGCGCCAGCAGGAACTCCTCGAAGAGCGCCAGGACGGCGACGCCGACGACATCGCCAAGGCCGAAAACAAGCTGATGGAAGCCGAGGCCGAACTGGCCGAAGCCCGCCGCGAGCAGGCCCTGCCCTGACGCTGCTGCCTGGCGCGCCCGGCGGTGCCGCGCCGGTCGTGATCGACGCTTGCGTGCTGATGTCCGGCATCGTGCGGCGGCTGATCCTGCGGCTGGCCGATGCCGGCCTGCTGGCTCCCCTGTGGACCGAACGCATCGGCGACGAATGGCGCCGCAACGCGGCGCGCATCTGGCAGATTCCGCCCGAGCGCCTGCTGCACGAATGGCAGGCCATGCAGGCGCGGGTGCCGGCCGCGGATCGCGGCGATACGCTGGCCTTCGAGGCGGGCCTGCATTACAGCGATCCCAAGGACTGGCATGTGATCGCGGCGGCCCGTGCCGCCCAGGCGCAGGGCATGCAGGACGTCCGCATCGCCACGTGGAATCTCAAGGACTTCAACCGCTCCGAACTGCGCCGCATGCAGCTGGCCGCGCTCGACCCCGACCGCCTGCTGGCCGAATGCTGGGCGCGTGACCGCCAGGCCTGCTGGCAGGCGCTGCAAGGCGTGGCGCAGGACGCCGTCGATCTGGGCGGCACCGCGCAGCCGCTGGGCGATGCACTGCGACGCGAGCGGCTGTTCAGGCTGAGCAATCTGGCAGCGTCGCCCCAGGCCGGGGCCGGCCCGGACTGACGCGGCGGCGGGCGCGGCTCGGCGCTCCAGCGGGCCGCCAGGCGTTCACTCGGCGCCGCCAGGGGTTCACGCCCCGCGCCGCTCAGTGATCGTGGCGCTGCGCCGCGAAGCCCTCGGCATTGAGCCGGTCGATGACCTCTTGCACGTGTTCGTGCCCGCGCGCCTGGATCACGAAGTCGACCTCGACGTTCTGCACCGGCAGCAGCGTGAAGGCGCGCTGGTGATGCACTTCGGCGATGTTGGCGTGCGCATCGGCGATCAGCGCGGTGGCGCGCGCCAGCGCACCGGGCAGGTCGCGCAGGTCGACGCGGATGCGGGCCAGCCGGCCGGCCCGCACCATGCCGCGCTCGATCAGCTCGCCCAGCATCAGCGGGTCGATGTTGCCGCCCGACAGCACCAGCGCGATGCGCTTGCCGTGATAGCGCGTGTCGCCCTGCGCCTTGGCATGCAGCAAGGCCGCCAGGCCGGCCGCGCCAGCGCCCTCGACCACGGTCTTTTCGATCTCGAGCAGCATCACGATGGCGTGTTCGATATCGCGCTCGGACACCAGTTCGATACGGTCGACCAGCCGGCCGACGATCTCGCGGGTGATCTCGCCCGGCGACTTGACCGCGATGCCCTCGGCGATCGTGTAGTGCCCCTGCGCCGGCGACTCGCCGTGATGCAGCGCGTACATGGCCGGAAAACGCTCGGTCTGCACCCCGACGATCTCGATCTGCGGCCGCAAGGCCTTGGCCACCGTGGCGATGCCGCCGATCAGGCCGCCGCCGCCGATCGGCACGACCAGCATGTCGAGCTCGGGCTGGCGCGCCAGCATCTCGAGCGCGACGGTGCCCTGCCCGGCCACCACGGCCTCGTCGTCATAGGGATGCACCAGCACCAGCCCGCGTGTCTGCGCCAGCGCCAGGCCGTGCGCCTTGGCGTCGTCGAAGCTGTCGCCGGCCAGCACCACCTCGGCGCCGAAGCGGCGCGTGTTGGCGATCTTGACGGTGGGCGTGAAGCGCGGCATCACGATGACCGCCGGCACGCCCATGCGCTGCGCGTGATAGGCCACGCCCTGGGCATGGTTGCCGGCCGACACCGCCAGCACGCCCTGGCGGCGCTCGGCCTCGGACAGCGCCAGCATGCGGTTGAGCGCACCGCGCTCCTTGAACGAGGCGGTGAACTGCAGGTTCTCGAACTTGAGCCAGATCTCGGCCTGCAGAATGTCGGACAGCGTGCGCGACAACGAGAACGGCGAATCGAGCACCTGGCCTGCCAGCCGGGCATGCGCGGCACGCACCGCTTCGAGAGTGACCATGATCGGGCAGCGCCTCCTAGCGCACGGGCAGGAACGAAAAGAACATCAGGCCCTGCGCGTAGTTTATGCCGACCCGGCGGGTGTTCTCGCCCAGCAGGTTGGCGATCAGGTCGAGCCGGCCGATGACGGCGCCGAACTCGCGCTCGAAACTCAGGTTGGCGCCCGCCTCGCTCATCTCGTTGGCCAGCAACAGCGGCTGGCCGCGGCCATCGCGGCGGCTGGCCAGCATCCATGCCGCCGCCTCGACGTTGCGCGCCGCGTTGTAGACGTACTGGCCCTGCAGCATGTCGGTCGCATAGAAACGTGTCTTGCCGCCATGCGCGGCGATCAGCGTGTCGGCCAGCCCCGAGATGAACGCCGCCACACGGTCGCCCTGGTAGGCCGGATCGAGCGAGACCGCCAGGATCTGGATATCGCGCAAGCCCGACAGGCCGGCTGGCGGGCGGCCGGTGCGCACGCTGTCGCGCACGCGCTTGAGCGCGGTCGGCAGGTCGGCCGCGCCCGACTTGCGCCATTGATTGGGATTGCGGCGGTACAGCTTGTCGGCCAGCAGGTCCAGGCTGGCCAGGTTGTCACGCATCGCGATCGTGACGGTGCGGTTGAAATCGGTCTGGCCAAGCTGGTCAGCCGTCATGTCCTCGGTGCGCGGCCCCTTGGCGCCCTCGATGACCGGCGGCATCGCACACGCCGAGAGCACGGCGGCGCCTGCCGCGGCCAGCGCCAGCTGGCGGATCATCCGGATAAGCCTCATGCCATGCCACGCCTTCTTGCCTGGTGCCCGAGCGGATCGGACGGGGAAATGGTGGCAAGACTTTACCGCAAGCCGTCAGCGCAGCGGGAATCCCAGGCCGTTGAGCACGCTGCGCAGCGCATAACGCGGGTCGTCGGGATTGGCCGTCAGGCGCTTGACGATGTGCTGGGTCCACAGCGGATGCTCGATCGCCTGCTTCTTCCAGAACGCATCGAGCGCGCGGTCGTAGACCTGCGCGGCCGCATCCTGCTCGCCGGCGTCGTAGTACTCGCGGTACAGCACGCCCGACTGCGGCAGGCGCGGCTTGATGTGGGTCGGCACCTGCGTGTCGGGATGGCCGACCGCCATGCCGAAGACCGGGAACACATAAGGCGGCAGCTTCAGGTCGGCCGCGATCTCCTTGACGTGGCTGCGCAGGGCGCCCACGTAGACGGCGCCCAGGCCCAGCGACTCGGCCGCCAGCACGGCGTTCTGCGCGGCGATGGCGGTATCGACCGATGCCAGCACCACCGACTCGACATAGTCACCACCGTCGATCCGCGCCTCGCGGCGCGCCGCCAGTCGATAGGCGCGGCCGAAGTCGGCCAGCCACACCAGGAACAGCGGCGCCTGGCGCACGAATTCCTGGTTGCGGGCCCAGACGGCCAGCTGGCTCTTGTGGGCCGCATCCTCGATCGCGACCACGCTCCAGACCTGCAGGTTCGACGAGGTCGAGCCGGACTGGGCCGCCGCCACCAGCGTCGGCAGCACCTCGGGCGCGAGCGGCCGCGTATCGAAGGCGCGCACCGATCGATGCCGCAGGATCTTTTCGATGATGGCGTTGCCGATCAGGGCCGGCGCGGGCGCCTCGCTGCCGTAGCGTTCGGCGAGCAGGTCCTGCACGCCGTCCAGCTCGGGGGTCGCGGCAAAGGTCTGGGTCATGGCGGGGCTTTCCTTCGTGGTTCGGAATGGCCGGTGACATCGGCGCGGCTCCAATTGTAGGGAGGCCGCGCGGCCTTGCCCATGCATAAGCTTAATGATCTAGCGAGGCAAAAAAAACGGCACCCGAAGGTGCCGTTCGCCGGATCGGACAGAGCGGTTCGACCGCCCTGACGATCAGCCCTGCGAGTCGCCTTGCGGCGCTTCGGCCGGCGCGGCAGCGCCGCCCTGGGCTTCGATGCCGCCGATGGCCTTGGCCGACAGGCGCAGACGGCCCTTGTCGTCGGCCTCGATCACCTTGACGCGCACGGCCTGGCCGACCTTGAGCACGTCGTTGATGTTGGCGATGCGGTAGTTGGCGATCTCCGAGATGTGCAGCAGGCCGTCGCGGCCCGGGAGCACTTGCACGATGGCGCCGAAGTCCAGCAGGCGCAGCACCGAGCCTTCGTAGACCTGGCCGACTTCGACGTCGGCGGTCAGGTCAGTGATGCGGCGCTGGGCTTCGCGGGCGCGATCCAGGTCGGCGCTCGAGATCACGATGGTGCCATCGTCCGAGATGTCGATCTGCGTGCCGGTCTCTTCGGTCAGCGCACGGATGGTGGCGCCGCCCTTGCCGATCACGTCACGGATCTTCTCGGGGTTGATCTTCATGCTGAGCATGCGCGGCGCGAAGGTCGACAGCTCGGTGCGCGAACCGTCGATCGAGTCACGCATCTTTTCGAGGATGTGCAGACGGCCATCGCGGGCCTGGGCCAGCGCGACCTGCATGATCTCCTTGGTGATGCCCTGGATCTTGATGTCCATCTGCAGCGCGGTGATGCCGTTGACGGTACCCGCCACCTTGAAGTCCATGTCGCCCAGGTGATCTTCGTCGCCCAGGATGTCGGTCAGCACGGCGAACTTGCCTTGATCCAGGATCAGGCCCATCGCCACGCCAGCGACGTGATCCTTGATCGGCACGCCGGCATCCATCATCGCCAGCGAACCGCCGCAGACCGAAGCCATCGACGACGAACCGTTCGATTCGGTGATTTCCGACACCAGGCGGATGGTGTACTGGAAGTCTGCCGGCTCGGGCAGCATCGCGATCAGCGAACGCTTGGCCAGGCGGCCGTGGCCGATTTCGCGGCGCTTGGGCACGCCGACGCGGCCGGTTTCGCCGGTAGCGAACGGCGGCATGTTGTAGTGCATCAGGAAGCGGTCACGGTACTCGCCCATCAGCGCGTCGATGATCTGCTCGTCCTGCTTGGTGCCCAGCGTGGCGATGACCAGCGCCTGGGTTTCGCCACGGGTGAACAGCGCGCTGCCGTGGGCACGGGGCACCACGCCCAGGCGCACTTCGATCGGGCGCACGGTACGGGTGTCACGGCCGTCGATACGCGGCTCGCCATTGAGGATCTGGCCTCGGACCAGCTTGGCTTCGATGTCGAACAGCACGTTCTCGACCGCCACGGTGTCGACCTTGGTGCCTTCGGCGGCCTGCGCGGCCAGCTTGGCCTGCACGTCGGCGTAGACTTCGCGCAGCTTGGTGGTGCGCTCTTGCTTCTGGCGGATCTGGTAAGCGGCGGTCAGGCCATCCTGGGCTGCGGCGGTGACGGCGGCGATGAAGCTTTCGTCACGCGCGGCGGGCTGCCAGTTCCACTCGGGCTTGCCGGCTTCGGCGACCAGCTCGTGGATGGTGTTGATGACGGCCTGCTGTTGCTCGTGGCCGAACACCACGCCACCGAGCATGACTTCTTCGGACAGTTGCTGGGCTTCCGACTCGACCATCAGCACGGCGTTTTCGGTGCCGGCGACGACCAGGTTCAGTTGCGAGGTCAGCAGTTGCGAGGCGGTCGGGTTGATGACGTACTGGCCATCGATGTAGCCGACACGGGCGGCGCCGATCGGGCCGTTGAACGGGATGCCCGAAATGGCCAGCGCGGCCGAGGCGCCGATCATCGCGGCGATGTCGGGATCGATCTCGGGGTTGACCGACAGCACGTGAATGATCACCTGCACGTCGTTGTAGAAACCTTCGGGGAACAGCGGGCGCAGCGGACGGTCGATCAGGCGCGAGGTCAGCGTTTCCTTTTCGGAAGGCTTGCCTTCACGCTTGAAGAAACCGCCGGGGATACGGCCCGCGGCGTAGGTCTTTTCGATGTAGTCGACCGTCAGCGGGAAGAAATCCTGGCCGGGCTTCGGCTTCTTGGCGGCCACGACGGTGGCGAGCACGACGGTGTCTTCGATCGAAACCAACACGGCGCCAGAGGCCTGGCGGGCGATCTCACCCGTTTCCAGCACCACGGTGTGCTGGCCGTACTGGAACGACTTGGTGACTTTGTTGAACATGTCGGAGAATCCTTGATAATGAAAAAGCCGTGGGCGACGCGACAAGGGTCGCACCGGCCACGGCTGGCATCATGGGGAACCGGCCCCGGGCAAAACGATCACTTGCGCAGACCGAGCTTTTCGATCAGGCCGCGATAGGCGTCGGGGTTACGGCCCTTCAGGTAGTCGAGCAGCTTGCGGCGGCGGCTGACCATGCGCAGCAGACCGCGGCGCGAGTGGTGGTCCTTCATGTGGGTCTTGAAGTGACCGGTCAGTTCGTTGATGCGGGCCGTCAGCAGCGCGACTTGGACTTCGGGAGAACCGGTATCGCCTTGAGCGCGTTGATATTGCGTGACGATGTCGGACTTGTTGATATCGGAAACAGCCATTTTCTCTATCCTCTTGGAGACAAGCGACAAGGCCGAGGAGCCTTGACGTGGTGTTAAAGCAAAGCAGTTAAAGCGACGCAGCTTGCAAGGCGTGCGGGCACTTCAGCCCTGATAAAACACGCATTGAACCTGTGAGTATATCCTATTCGCTAGAATGAATGCCCGCCCGGACCCTGCCCGCCCTCGGCGCGGCGCCCCGGGACAGAACAAGGAAGCACCTGCAATGATCGGCACCCTTCGCGTTTTCGCCCCTGCGGCGCTGGTGACGGCCAGCGCCCTGCTGGCCGGCTGCGTCACCCACATGGACAAACTCGACGCCGGCACGCCTGTGGCCGAGATACAACAGGAATATGGCGAACCGACCTCCCGCTGCACCTTGCCCGAGGGCGGCGAGCGTCTGATCTGGTCGCGCCAGCCACACGAGCCCTACGCCTGGGGCGTGGTGGTCGGCACCGACGGCAAGACCGGCCAGGTCACCCAGTTGCTGACCGACGAGAATTTCTGGCGCCTGTCGTCGGGATATTGGCCCGCCGAGCGCGTGCAATGCGAATTCGGTCCGCCCGCCAACGTGCGCCAGATCGGCAGCAGCGCCGTGCGCCAGGTGGTCTGGAACTACCGCTACAAGAACCACGCCGGCTGGCCCTCGGTGATGACCGTCTACATGGGGCCCGACGGCAAGACCGCCCGCCGCCACGTCAGCACCGACGATCCCGAATCGACCGCCAACGGCCCGGGCGGCGACGGTTCGGGCGACTGAGCCCGGCCGATTCCGGCCGACCCACCGACGCCATGCCCGCCGCGGCGCCGCACCGGAGTTCCGACACCATGATGATCAAACAGATGTCCTTTCGTGCGGCGCCCGCGGCTGCCCGCCGGCCGTCCACGCTGCTGGCCGCGACGGCGCTGCTGGCGCTGGCCGGCTGCGCCCAGCTGAGCGACGTGACGCCCGATACGCCCTTGGCGCAGGTCGAGCAGCAGTTCGGCGCGCCGACCTCACGCTGTCCGCTGCCGGGCGGCGGCGAACGGCTGGTCTGGTCGCAGCAGCCTTTCGGTCATTACGCCTGGGGCGCCCGCAGCAGCGCCGATGGCCGCATCGGCCCGATCGAGCCGCTGCTCAATGACCAGGCCTTCGAACGCCTGGACAGCGGCCACTGGACGCCCGAACGGATCCGCTGTGAATTCGGCCCGCCGGCGCTGATCGAACAGGTCGGCCTGCCATCGGTCCGGCAAGAGGTCTGGGCCTATCGCTACCGGCAGAACGGCGTCTGGTTCTCGTTGATGCACCTGTACATGGGCCGCGACGGCCAGGCGCTGAACCGCCGGCACGCCGCGCCGGACCCGGCCTTCGACCCGCGCGAAAGCAACGACCGCTCGAACTGAGGCGCCTTGGTCTCAGGCGTCGCCGCCGCGGCGCTCTTGTTGCAGCCGCCGCGCGCGGTTCCAGCGCCAGGCCCAGGCCACCCAGCCCGACAGGCCGTAGACCACGAACAGGCCGAACAGCACGATGGGCGGATCGCTGGAAACGAACACGAACACCGCGACCACCACCAGGATCACCCAGAACGGCACGCTGCGCCCCAGCGCGAACGACTTGCCGCTGTAGAACGGCGCGTTGCTGACCATCGAAACGCCGGCGTAGATCGTCAGGAAAAAGGCGGCCCAGGCCAGCACCGGGCTGGACAGCGGCAGGCGGTTGTCGACCACCAGCCAGACGAAGCCGGCCACCAGCGCCGCCGCGGCCGGGCTGGGCAGGCCCTGGAAGTAACGTTTGTCGACCACCGCGATGTTGGTGTTGAAACGCGCCAGCCGCAGCGCCGCGCCGGCCACATAGACAAACGCCGCCAGCCAGCCCCAGCGACCCAGGTCGTTGAGCGCCAGCTCGTAGATCACCAGCGCCGGCGCCACGCCGAACGAGGTCATGTCCGACAGCGAATCGTATTGTTCGCCGAAGGCCGACTGGGTATTGGTCAGGCGCGCCACGCGGCCATCCATGCCGTCGAGCACCATGGCCACGAAGATGGCGATGGCGGCCGCCTCGAAGCGGCCGTTCATGGCCTGCACGACGGCGTAGAAGCCGGCGAACAGCGCCGCGGTGGTGAAGGCATTGGGCAGCAGATAGATGCCGCGATGCCGGCGTTCGGGGTCGCGAAAGGAGGCGTTGGGCATGGTCAGAAGCTCTGTGGTCGTTCGAGGACGGCGGTCAGGTCGGCCAGCACCGTGCTGGTGGCGCTGACCCGATCGCCCAGCGCCACGCGGGGCCGGGCCGTCACGGGCAGGTAAAGATCGACGCGCGAGCCCAGCGGCGTGAAGCCGCAGCGCTGGCCCCGGGCCAGCGGCTCGCCCGCCCGGGCATAGCATTGCACATTGCGCGCCAGCGCGCCTGCCACCAGCACGCAGGTCACGCGCTGGCCCTGGGCGGTGTCGATCTGCAGCACGTGGCGGCTGTTGTCACTGGATGCATGCGACTGGCGCGCGTTGACGAACGCGCCGGGCAGCGGCTCGGCGCTCTGCACCGTGCCGGACACCGGCGCGCGGCAGGCCGGCGAGGCGAACAGGCCGACGAACACGCTGATGCGCAGCGCCTCGCGGCCGACATGCTCGTCGCGCACGGTCTCGACCGCGACCACGCGGCCATCGGCCGGCGACAGCACCGCCTGGGTCGAGTCGGGCGCCAGCCGGGCCGGATCGCGCAGGCACAGCAGCACGACCACGCCCAGCAGCCAGAACACCAGGCCGGCGGCCAGACTCCAGAGCAGCGTGGTCGCCAACGCCAGCGCGAACACCGCCGCGACGTAGGGCCAGCCCTCGCGGGCAATGGGGGGATGGGGATAGGCAGGCTTGATCATCAAGGGTGCAAGGTTACATCGGGTCGCGCGACCCTTGCCAGCACCGATGATGATCGACATGCCGTGGCGCCGTGGCACGGCATGCCCAGGCTTTACTTGTACTCGATGGCGAAGGTGGCGGTTCCGTCGGCTTTACCGGCCGTCAACACGCTTTGAGTCTGGTAGTACTGCGCGATGAAAGGGACGATGTAGATGCCGTCCTTGGACGGGCCGACCAACACTGTCTGGCCCAGAGGCACCGGTGTGCGATTGCCGTCCAGCAAACGAATGCCGATCCCTCGTGCGTTGTTGCTGTCGGGCGAGAGCCGCAATACGCCAGGCGCCCCGGACGGATCCGCCGCCGCATCGAAACGCAGGTGAACGGTGTGGGGCAGGTTGCGTTGCGACACGCAATTGAGCCGAATGTCGAAACGTCGGTCGCCGGTGGCGCTGCCCACTCCCTTGAAATTCGTCGTGTGGACCCTGCCGATCGGAACGACGATGTTGCGCGATCCGCCATCGACGGCGCACGATGGGCTGATGACCGCCGAGCCTCCATTGGTCATGAACGCGGTGATGGCCGATGGGGTGCCCGACACGCCGTTGGACCGGTAACGCATATAGGTACCGGCAGTCAGTGCGCCGGTGCCCACGAATGTAGCGGTCTTGTAGACTTCGACCCCCAAGTAGCTCGGATTCGCGATCAAGGGCTTGGCATCAGGTCCGTGGAGCGACGAGAACGGCAAGAACCTGTGCGTGTCGCCGTTCAGGAAATACAGCTTCATGCCCAGGCCTCGAATATTGGTGGTGTAAATATTGTCGAAGCTGAAGTTCACCTGACCCTGATCGACGACAGCCGCGGTAGCGTTATTACCTGAATTGGTGCACTGGAAGATTTGTTCGGATGCGCCGGTGACTGGCACGATGAAGCGCCGGGAAAGCAGCAGTTGGCCGACCGCAGCCTCTTGGGGTACGACGATAGCCCCCAGATTGATGTTTATCATGCGAGGCGTCCAGCCCGCGTAAGGCAGACAGATCGCCGAGGCCTTGCCGGCCGACAGCAGCAGCACCGCCAACGGCACCGTGATGCGCAGCCGTCGCAACAGTCTGACGACACGATTGAAAGGGAGAGCGATGGCGCACCTGTCGAAAACCGAGAACGCCGAATCGCGCACGGCGCCGTCATGCTGCGGTGTTGGGGAAAATGCCGGCGTACCCTGCAAGGGCGCGGCGCCGACGATCCAAAATATGCAGCAGTATGTCACTTGGCTTACGAGAGAAAACTAAGATTTCTTAAGCTGGTACAAGGAGCCGCAGTGTGGCCCAGGCTACTTGTATTCGACCGTGAACGTCGCCGTGCCGGCGGCCACGCCGGGCTTGACGGTCTGGCCGGTCTGCAGATACTGCGCGGTATAGCCGAGCCACTGCACGGTCTCGGTCGCGCGGGCCGCCAGCACGCTTTGCCCGAACCTGACCGGCGCACCAGCGGCATCCAGCACGCGGATGCCGACGCCCTGAGCACTGCGCGGGTGATAGGAGAGTCGCAACACGCCCGCCTGCGAGCCGTCAGCCACCGCGTCCAGGCGTACGTGGATCGCATTGCGTGTATAGACACCTGCCCGGCAGTTGAAGCGCAGGAAAAAACGGCGATCGCCGGCCGTGCTGCCCACGCCGGTGAATTCCTTGGCCTGCACCGTCCCCAGGCCGACGTCGATGCGACGGGACAAGGGATCCAGCGTGCATGCCGGGCTAGTGACGGTCAGGCTGTTGGCGCCCATCACGGTGGTGAAGGCCGAGGCCTGGTCGGCATTGCCGTAATGGCGCGTATAGACCCCGCCTGCCAGGCGGCCGGTGCCGACCACGGTGCCGGTCTTGACCAGGTCGACGGTGTAGTACATCGGATACGAGACTGTCGGGCGGGCCAGCAGGCCATGCGTGTGCTGAAACGGAAACTGGTTGACCCGGCTGCCGCCGGAGGTGACCCGGATGCGAATGCCGATGCCGGCGATGGTGGTCGAACGGACACCGGCTTGGCCGGGCACCGGCCCGCCCTGCTGATAGACGCCGTGCGTGGTGCCGCCCGCCAGGCACTTGAAGACCGGCTTGGTGGCGCCGGCGATCGGGACATCGAAGCGCCAGCTTTTGATCACGCTGCCAACCGCGATGCCAGGCGGGACTTCGACGCTGCCCAGGTTCAGCGTGATGATGCGCTCTGACCAGAACAGATCGCGAAAGCAGCCCAGCGCCTCGCTGGGCGGGGCAAACAAAGCGGCACACACGCCGAACGCGGCACTGGCCGAGCCTGGCCACGACAGATGGCGAAGAATGGATAAACACATAGCGGCGGCAGCTTGCCATGCTGATTCCGCCTAGCACACTAAGGACTCTTTGCTCCGTTGCCAGCGCCGCTGCGCGGTTCCGCTACTTGTACTCGATGGTGAAGGTAGCAATGCCGTTGGCCGCCCCCGGGGTCACGCGCTGGCCGGTCTGGTAATACTGCGCGATATAGGACAGGGTGTAGACGCCGTCCATCGACGGACCGACGTAGGCGTCCTGGCCGAGCCTGACCGGCTGGCGGCTGCCGTCCAGCAGACGGATACCGACACCGGTCGCGCTGGCCGCGCCTGGCGTGACACGCAACACGCCTTGCGCCCCCGATGCATCCGCCGTGGCGTCCTGGCGCAGATACACGGTGTTGTGCGCGTTTTGACCGGGCTTGCAATTGAGCCGGATATCGAACTGCCGATCCGCCGCGGTGCTGCCGACGCCTTGCAGCGCGTTCTTGGGCACCCGCCCGAACGGCACCTGGATGTTGCGCGAGCCCGGATCGACGGTACATGACGGCGAAATGATCGTGAGCCCGTTGGCATCCAGGTGGGTCGTGATCGCCGACAGCCTGTCGCCATCGCCGTAATAGCGGGTGTAGACACCGGGCGCCAGGCTGCCATTGCCGGTGACGGCCGCCGTCTTGATCACCTCGACGACGAAGTAGGACGGCGCGTAGCCGGTACCGATGCTCGCCACCCGCAGGTCGTGCGGGTAGTAGACGGTGCCGGGACCGCTGGTGATCATGCGCGACAGGCGTATCCCGATGCCCCTCACCGAGGTCGAGTACACATTGGGCATGCCGGCCACCGGCGCTCCTTGCAGCATCACGCCATGCACGTATCCACCGCCCGGACAACGGTACATCTGCTGTGAGGCGCCTTGGATCGGGATTTCGAAACGCTGCGTCCTGATCACGTGCCCGACGGGCATCTCGTCGGTCACCAGCACGTTGCCGATGCGCATGTTGATGATGCGCTCGGTCCATCCCGCCGCCCGGTTACAGGCGGCCCGAGCATCCTGGGCGCACAGCAGCAGCAAGGCGAACAAAGAAAAGCTTAGTACTCGCGGCAGCCGCGCGCGCGCGCGGCGATGGCAACAAACCATGCGGTTCTTCCTGGTCGGTGATTAGGGATGCGTAGACGTCATTCGCACTGACCATCCAGTTCGCGGATAGGCGTCGGTGTGTCGGGGTCGGACAGGCTGTAGCGCACGCTGCAACGATCGCGCTCGCCACGCCCCCAGATCACCGTCAGCCGACCGGACTGGCTGGCACCGGTCACGAAGGCCTGGCCGTCGGGCCCGACGATGCCGACCTCCGTGCCGGCTTCGTCTTCTATCTTCGAGCCGAACGGCAGCGGCGCGCCGTTGGCCGCGCTCAGCGTCATCATCATGCGGTAGCCCACCAAGGTGTCGAAGCGCGCCAGCGTGATGGCGCCGCGCGTGGGCACCAGCTCGAGCGCGGCATTGCGCACCTCGATGTTTTCGTTGAGATCGCGCGTCAGCACGGCCAGCCGGTTCAGGCGGTATGGACTCAGGTGCGGCACCACCGCGTAGCCGCGGCTGTCGGTGCGCACGCCGGGCCGGACCTCGAAGCCGACGTCCTGGGCATCCGGCGCCTGCACCAGCGCCATGGTCTCGCCCAATGGTTGCGACAGCGTCACGCCGCCGCCGTGCACCAGCACGCCACCCGCCATGCTCAGGCTGGTCTGGCCGTAGCCGCGGCCCTGCGAACGGCCCAGTTCGAGACGGCCGACCCGCGACAGGTAGCTGAGGTTGGCGCTGCCGTTGGCGCCGGACTGGTTCGAGCGGCCGGCCGTCAGGTTGTAGGTCAGGCGGCTGTCATCGAAGGCCGAACCGTAGACGCTGGCCTGCTGGTCGACGCGCCCTTCGCTGTCGCGCGTCACCGAGTACTGCGCGCTGTGGCGGCTACTGCCCAGCGGGATGCTCAGCGTCAGCATCACCTGGCGGTTGGCCGAGCCGTAGGGATTGGTGCTGCGATTGAAGAACAGGTTGTAGCCGAGCTGCCGGTACTGGCCCGAATAGCCGATCTGGACCAACCGATCCTTGGCATTGGTGCCCCAGTAACTCTGCTGGCGCGCCGACGCATAGACCGAGCCGTTGCCGGCCAGCTGTTGCGCCACCTCTAGCCGCAGCTCATTGCGGCGGTTGCGCAGGAACAGGCTGTCGAGCGGATCGCGCATCTGCACGGCCTCCTGGAAGGTCCGGTAGCCGCTGGTCGAATAGCGGTAACCGGCGACCCGGAAGTCGGTGCCGCTGCGTTCGAACGACTTGGAATACAGGAACCGCAGCGACTGCCCCTGGTAGCTGTTGTCGCGCGCGTCGGTGGTGCGCGCATGGGACAGGTCGACCGACACGGCGCCGAAATGCCGCAGGTTCTTGCCGCCGCCCAGCAGCGCGGCCCAGTACCGGTCGGCCACCGTCAGACCGCCGTAAAGCGAAAAATCTCGCGGCAGGCCGCGCGCGATCGTGCCCTGCACGAACAGTGGCCGCGCATCGTCGCCGCGGGCGCGAAAGCCGTCGCGATACTGGCCGGCTGTCGCGCTGTAGCGCCAGGCCCCTTCGCGCAGCAAGGTCGGCACCGCGGAAAAAGCCTGCATGGTCTGCACCCGGCGGCCGTCGGCCTCGACCACCGTGACCTCCAGGTCGCCGCTGCTCGAGGTCGGATAAAGATCGTCCAGCACGAACTGACCCGGCGCGACGTAGGTGCTGTAGATCAGGTAGCCGTTCTGGCGCACCTCGACTCGCGCATTGGTCTGCGCCACGCCACGGATCGTCGGGGCGTAGCCCTGTAGGCTGTCGGGCAGCATCGCGTCATCGGACTGAATCTGCGCGCCGCGAAACTGGACGCTGTCGAACAGATTGCCCGGCGTGCTGCCGTCGCCCAGCAGCAATTGGCTGCGCAGGCCGATCAGGTCGCGCTGCAAGCTGGTGTTGATGGCCTGCCAGCGGCCCTGGCCGTCCATGCCGCGGTTGTAGGTCGAGAAGTGCCGGAAGCGCCAATCGCCCAGATTGAAGCCGCCGCGCAGGCCCCCGAACACGGTGTTGCGTTCGAGCCGGTTGGGCGCCGCCTCGCTGCTGGCGAAGATGTCCGTCGACGTCAGGTCGGGCCCGGGTTGGCGGAATTTGCTGCCGTCGTAGCGCGACAGGCTGAGCTGGTAATCCAGCATCGCGGCGTCGATGCCGCGATCCCAGCGCTCGGGACTGACGGCGCCGCGGGCCGTCCGCTTGAGCGCGGCCTGCGGCATGCTGACATACAGCCGCTGGCCGGCATCGTCGTAGCGCAGCGCCGCATCCGGAATGATGGCGGCCACGTCGACGCATGCCGCGGGGGCCGACGCCGCCAGGCCAACGAACACCGAGACGTTCACGCCCCAGCTGTCGAGCATGGGGCGCGTGACGCAGGGCGCGGCCTGGGCCCTGCCGTCGACGGCAGCGAAGGCGATCTCGTACTGCCCCACGCGGCTTTCGTTGAGCATCACGTCGACGGCATAGGTGCCCGGCATCACGTGATTGCCCATCGCGAACAGCGACAGGTCGGCGCTCTGCTGATCGCCGCCGATGGACAGGAAGGCCTCGTTGAACTCGACATGCGCCACCTGCTGGCCGTGGGCCAGCGGCGCGGCGGCCAGCAGCGCGGCGCACAGCATCGGCCAGGCCTGGGCCCGGCACGACACGCGCGGCACCGGCGCACCGGGCGTGTGGGCGCGGCAGGCGTGAAGCAGTTTCATAGTGTCGACTCTCAGCGCGGCACGGCGACCGATTGCGGCGTGACCGCCACCGGCTCGGTGGATGCGGGCACCCGCAGCATCTCTTCGGGCGTCTCGCCGCCGTAGTCGTTGATCGTGGTGAACGACACGTCGATGTCCTGCGGCGTGGCGATCGTGCTCAGCGGATAGATCGACTCGCCCAGCGGCGGCGCCATGTCGGCGTTGATTTCCTGCTGGCCGCGATTGATGCTCAGTGCCGTGAAGGTCACGTGATACGGCGTCGGATTGACGATCTTTAGCGCCGCGCCGGGACCGTGCGGATTGTCGATCACCGCCCAGCGCAGTCGGGTGCGCGATTCGGCCGGGCTGCCCGGCAAGGCGCTTGGACGGTAGAACAGCTTGATGCGTGTGCGGATCGCGATCTGCAGCACGTTTTCCTGGTTCGACTTTTCGGGGATCTCTTTGACGTTGAGCCAGAACACCGACTCGCGGTCGCCGGGCAGCTCGGCCGATACGCGCAGGATCCGAAGAATGTTCTCTTTGCCGGGATCGAGCCGCGACAGCGGCGGCGTCACGGTGAAGGGTGTCTTGTTCTGACCTTCGCCGGCGTCCATCCAGGCCTGGATCACGTAGCTGGCCAGGCCGTTGTTCTTGACCGGGATCGAGGCTTCGCGGTCTCGCTCGGCCAGGATGACCCGCGTGCCGCCCAGCGTCACGTTCGCGTGCGCGGGCATCGCGCCCCACGCGATCATGGCCGCCAGTGGCGCGCCGATCAGCCGCCAGGCATTGTTCTGCAGCATGTAGTGTCTCCGGCATACGGCCGACGCCCTGCGCGGTGTCGGCGCCGGCGTGGCATGGCGATGCGTGGAATGAAACAGGATCGACGGGACGCCGCGGCGGGCGCGTCCGCGACCCTGTCAGGAACGATGATCGTCCGGGGCCGCACGGGCCACCGGACGGCCGGACGGCTTAGCGGTAGGTCACCGTGAACTGCGCGGTGGCGTTGGCCGGACCGACGGTCACGGCTTCGCCGGTCGACACGTAGGCGGCCTGGAAGTCCAGGTCGTTCGAGCCCTGGCCCAGCGTGTAGACGGCCGATTGCGCGCCAACCGGGATCTTGGTGCCGGCCGAATCGCCCAGCTCGATCGCGACACCGGTGGCCGAACCGGCGCCGACCTGCCCCGAGTTGGCGATGCGCAGCAGGTCCTTGACGGTGGCGTCGGTGGCGCCGGTGAAGCTGACCGTGGCGCCCTTGGCGGTCGCGCCACAATCGCGCAGCGCGATCGAGAACCTGGCGGGCGTGGCCCGCTTGCCGGCGGCGCCGTCGAGCGCGGGACGCGAGACCCGGCCCATCGGCACGATCAGGTTCTGGCTGGCCGGAGCGATCGAGCAAGGCGCATCGACGATCTCGCCAGTGAAATTGATCGTACCGTCGGCGGCGAAGGCGCCTTGCGACAGGGCACCAAGAGCTGCCATGGCAGCGAGTTTGGCGACGGTGGAGTGTTTCATTGCGGGTCCTTTGAACGTAGGAAAAATGAAGGCTGACGGGCTTGGAAACCGACAGGTTCTCGGTACGTTCGAAAGACTGAACGTCGCCGAAGGACTTGCCGGGAACGCATGATGCGCAGCCGACCTACGCGCTTCAATCGGACCTGTCCGACTTGGCAAGTAAAGGACGTGCAAGGCATGCCGCCTCAGAGAGGACGTGCCGATTCGAGTGTTGTTTTTGCAGCAATTACCGCTGGCTGGAGGTCAGACTCGTCCCACCTCGCCAACCCAGCTGAAGCGCCCATACCAATGCGGAAACGAGAATGGATGCCAGTTTCAATGGATGCCGAAAGGGATAAATTCCCTATGCCAATCGGCTTCGATAAAAAATTTTTAAAGTCGGCCCGAGACCATTGACGAAAGACGATTCCAGCGCTAGAGCGATTCGGCCACGTTATCGCACCCGGCTTGGACGACGTCGACAAAAGAAAACGGCATGCCGCAATCGGGTGCGGCATGCCGTCGGTCACTGCGACCGGCGCCTGGCGGCGCCGGCCTGATCGCGAGGATCAGTTCTTGGTCTGGTCGACCAGCTTGTTGGCGGCGATCCAGGGCATCATCGCGCGCAGCTTGCCGCCGACCTGTTCGATCTGCGACTCGGCGTTGATGCGGCGGCGCGAGGTCAGCGTCGGCGCACCCGCGGCGTTTTCGAGGATGAACTTCTTGGCGTACTCGCCGTCCTGGATGTTCTTGAGCACTTCACGCATCGCGGCGCGGGTCTCGGCGGTGATCATCTTCGGACCGGTCTCGTATTCACCGAATTCGGCGTTGTTCGAGATCGAGTAGTTCATGTTGGCGATGCCGCCTTCGTAGATCAGGTCGACGATCAGCTTGAGCTCGTGCAGGCACTCGAAGTACGCCATTTCGGGCGCGTAGCCGGCTTCGACCAGCGTGTCGAAACCTGCCTTGATCAGCTCGACGGTGCCGCCGCACAGCACGGCCTGTTCACCGAACAGGTCGGTCTCGGTCTCTTCGCGGAAGTTGGTCTCGATGATGCCGGCACGGCCGCCGCCGTTGGCGCTGGCGTACGACAGCGCGATGTCGCGCGCGGCGCCCGACTTGTCCTGGTAGACGGCGATCAGGTGCGGCACGCCGCCACCCTGGCTGTAGGTGCCTCGCACGGTGTGGCCGGGGGCCTTGGGGGCGATCATGATGACGTCGATGTCGTCACGCGGCACGACCTGGCCGTAGTGCACGTTGAAGCCGTGGGCGAAGGCCAGCGCGGCGCCGGCCTTGATGTTGGGGGCCACTTCCGACTTGTAGACCTGGGCGATGTTCTCGTCGGGCAGCAGCATCATGACGACGTCGGCGCTCTTGACCGCGTTGCCGACTTCCTCGACCTTCAGGCCGGCGTTGGCGGCCTTGTTCCACGAGGCGCCGCCCTTGCGCAGGCCGACCACCACTTTCACGCCCGACTCGTGCAGATTCAGCGCGTGCGCGTGGCCTTGCGAACCGTAGCCGATGATGGCAACCGTCTTGCCCTTCACCAGGGACAGATCGCAATCCTTGTCGTAGAAAACCTTCATGAAAAACTCTCCTGATTCAAATATTCGATGTCGATGTTGTTGGTATTTGCCGGCAGCCGCCGGCCTTAAAGCTTGAGCACCCGCTCGCCGCGGCCGATACCGGACACGCCGGTACGGACCGTTTCGAGGATCGCGCTGCGATCCAGCGCGTCGATGAACGCCTGGATCTTTTCCTGCACGCCGGTCAGTTCGATGGTGTAGGACTTGTCCGTCACGTCGATGATGCGGCCGCGGAAGATGTCGGCCATGCGCTTCATCTCCTCGCGTTCCTTGCCCACTGCCCTGACCTTAATCAGCATCAGCTCGCGCTCGATGTGCGGCCCTTCGGTCAGGTCGACCACCTTGACCACGTCGACCAGCCGGTTCAGGTGCTTGGTGATCTGCTCGATCACCTCGTCCGAACCGACCGTGACCACGGTCAGGCGCGACAGCGTCGGATCCTCGGTCGGCGCCACGGTCAGCGTCTCGATGTTGTAGCCGCGTGCCGAGAACAGGCCGACCACGCGCGACAGCGCGCCGGGTTCGTTTTCCATCAGCACGGAAATCACGTGTTTCATGTCTCGCCCCTTACAGATCTTCCGAACCGAGCAGCATCTCGGTCAAACCACGGCCCGCCTTGACCATCGGCCAGACGTTCTCGGTGCGATCGGTAATGAAGTCGAGGAACACCAGCCGGTCCTTGTGCTTGAAGGCCTCGCGCAGCGCCGGCTCGACGTCGGCGGGCTTGTCGACCCGGATGCCCATGTGGCCGTAGGCCTCGGCCAGCTTGACGAAGTCCGGCAGCGAATCCATGTACGACTCGGAATAGCGCGAACCGTAGTCGATCTGCTGCCACTGGCGCACCATGCCCAGATAGCGGTTGTTCAGGCAGATGATCTTGGGGCTCAGGTGATACTGCTGGCAGGTCGAGAGCTCCTGGATGTTCATCTGGATCGAAGCCTCGCCGGTGATGCAGGCGACCTGCTCGCCCGGGTTGGCCATCTGCACGCCCATCGCGTACGGCAAGCCCACGCCCATGGTGCCCAGGCCGCCCGAGTTGATCCAGCGGCGCGGCTTGTTGAAGCGGTAGTACTGCGCCGCCCACATCTGGTGCTGGCCGACGTCGGAGGTCACGAAGGCGTCGCCGCCGGTGACTTCCCAGAGCTTTTCGACCACGTACTGCGGCTTGATCAGCTCGTCGGAGTTCTGATAGACCAGGCACCGCTTGCCGCGCCAGGACTCGACCTGCTGCCACCAGCGCGCCAGCGTCGGCTTGGTCGGCCGCGCATCGGCCGGCGCCGCCTCGTATTGCGCCACCAGCTCGTTGAGCACGTCCTTGACGTTGCCGACGATCGGCACGTCGACGCGCACGCGCTTGGAGATCGACGAGGGGTCGATGTCGATGTGGATGATTTTGCGCGGGTTCTGCGCGAAGTGCTTGGGATTGCCGATCACCCGGTCGTCGAAGCGCGCACCGATGGCCAGCAGCACGTCGCAGTGCTGCATCGCCATGTTGGCTTCGTAGGTGCCGTGCATGCCCGGCATGCCCAGGTAGTTGGGGTGGCTGGCCGGCAAGGCGCCCAGGCCCATCAGCGTGTTGGTGCACGGGGCGCCCAGCAGGTCGACCACGCGCGCCAGTTCGGCCGACGCGTCGGACAGCACCACGCCGCCGCCGCTATAGATCATCGGCCGTTCGGCCGACAGCAGCATCTGCACCGCTTTCTTGATCTGGCCCTGATGACCCTTGACCACCGGCGCATACGAACGCATCACGATGTCGCCGCGCTTGGGCGAGAACTTGCAATGCGCGACCGTGACGTCCTTGGGGATGTCGACCAGCACCGGACCGGGACGGCCGGTGCGGGCGATGTGGAAGGCACGCCGCATGGTCTCGGCCAGGTCCTTGACGTCGCGCACCAGGAAGTTGTGCTTGACGCAGGGCCGCGTGATGCCGACCGTGTCGCACTCCTGGAAGGCGTCCTCGCCGATCGCGTGCGTGGGCACCTGACCGGAGATGATCACCATCGGGATCGAGTCCATGTAGGCGGTGGCGATGCCGGTCACGGCATTGGTCACGCCCGGGCCGCTGGTCACCAGGCAGACGCCGACCTTGTCCGACGAGCGCGAGTACGCGTCGGCGGCATGCACGGCAGCCTGCTCGTGCCTGACCAGCACGTGCTTGAAATTGTCTTGTTTGAAGATTGCGTCGTAGATGTACAGCACGGCGCCGCCGGGATAGCCGAAAACGTGGTCCACGCCTTCTTCGGCCAGGCAGCGCACGACGATGTCTGCGCCATTGAGTTCCATGAAATTCCTTTCATAACAGGCTCTGCTTCGTCGACCGGTGCCTGCCCGGATGGCGGCGGCACCATGAACCGACCCGGCGACGGCGGAATACTTCGGCGCTTTTCGGTTCACGGAACCGATCCACCCGAATACCCTGCCGATCCGGCCCGCGTTCGTCGAAAACGCATTGCACGCATTCAGCGCCCTGGGGGCAAAAAGAATGCTCTGGATCGAAACGGAAGCCTCGGCACCGACGCTTGTGGCGTGGGCAAGGCTAAAAAGAGACTGGCGCGTCTGCCCGGATGATGGCCCGGGCAGGCAGCTTGTCACAGCATCCCCTCGGATATGTAAGGGGACGTGAAGGGGAGAATTTACAGGGTCGCGCTGACTTGAGCAAATTGGCCACGCCGATTCCCTATACTGTGCGGCATCCTTACCACGCCAGCCGGCCCATGGATCTGCGCCTGAACCACCTGCACCGCTTCGTCTACAGCCACTTTTTCTTCAGTGGCGTGCGGCAGGCGGTGGGCATGCTGATCCCGATCCTGGTGCTGGGCGGCCTGTTCAACATGTATGTGGTGGGGCTGGCGGCCACCTTCGGCGCGCTGTGCGTGGCCATCATCGACCAGCCCGGTCCGCACTGGCACCGCAGCAACGAGATGCTGGGCGGCTGCCTGCTGGGCACCGCCACGGTGACCATCACCGGGCTGGCCTCGTCCGAGCCGGTGCTGATCTGGCTGGCGGTGATCGCGCAGTGCTTCGCGTACTCGATGTTTTCGGTATTCGGCCGCAAGGGCGGGCAGATCGGTTTCGCCTGCCTGCTGCTGATGACGCTGACGATGCACGCGCCGCTGGCGCTCGACGAAGTGCTGGTGCACGCGGCCGCGACGCTGTTCGGCGGCCTGTTCTACCTGTGCTTCAGCACCGTGGTCAGCCGGCTGGCCAACCTGCGCGAAGAGCAGCAGGCGCTGTCGGTGGCGCTGTTCGCGACCGCCGAATACGTCTCGGCGCGCTCGGCTTTCTACGACGTCGACAATGATCTGGAAGATTGTTATCGCACGATGATCCAGCGCCAGGCCGTGATGACCGAGAAGCACCAGTCGGCCCGCGACATGGTGCTGCGTGCGCTGCCGCGTGGCGGCGCGGCCTCGGGAGACCGGCGCCGCATCATGCTGTGGAACCTGTTCATCGACATGATCGCGATGCTCGACACGCTGATCGCCACCCATACCGACTACACCGCGCTGCGCCGCGCGCTGGGCCAGGCCGACGTGCTGCTGTTCGCGCGCGATGCGCTGCGCAAGATCTCGCTCGATCTGGAACATATCGCGATGGCGGTCTCGCGCAACCGCAACGCCGTGCACCGCACCAGCGTCAAGGCCGAACTGCGCGCGATCGAATTCGAGCTCGAGCAACTGCGCAAGCAGGGCTGGCCCGAACGCGAACCCGAGATCTACGCGCTGCTGGTCCAGGTGCAGCGGCGCCTGCGCAACGCCGCGCGGGTGGTCGACCGGCTCTACGAGCACACCCGCGGCTCGGCCGACGCGCAACCGTTGGGCAGCCTGAAGCTGGACAAGTCGCTGAGCCAGTTCTTGTCGCGCCAGGAGTTCCGGCTGGGCATGATCACCAGCAACCTGCGGCTCGACTCGCCGCACTGCCGCTTCGCGCTGCGCGTGGCGCTGGCCGCGGCGGCGGCGATGACGCTGACCGCCTTCGTGCCGACCTTGCAGCCGCATGGCTACTGGATCGTGCTGACCATCCTGATCATCATGAAGCCGGGCTTCGCGCTGACCCGCCAGCGCAACGGCTGGCGCCTGCTTGGCACGCTGCTGGGCTGCGGCATGGCGCTGGCGGCTTTCCACACGACATCACAGCCCGGCGCGCTGTTCGCGCTGATGCTGATCGCCTGCATCCTGGGCAACAGCCTGCTGCTGGTCAACTACATGCTCAGCTCGACCTTCAACACGCTGTTCGTGCTGCTGGCCTTTCATTTCATCTCGCCGGGCACGCTGATGGTGGTCGGCGAGCGCGCCGTCGACACCGTGGTGGGTTGCGCCATCGCGCTGGCGTGCAGCTACGTGCTGCCCTGGTGGGAATACCGCTACATGGGACCGCTGGCGCGCGCCGCGCAATCGGCCAACCGGACCTACCTGCGCAACGGGCTGCGCTACGTCGCGGCGATGCAGGCACGCCAGGCCGGCACGCAGGCCAGCGTCAGCGCCGCGCCGGCCGAGTCCGGCCCGGCCGGCAAGAACGGCGGCGCCATCGACCTGCAAGAGGCCGACTTCGCCTTCCAGCTGGCCCGCAAGAACGTGCACGTGGCCTTCGGCAACATGGCCGAGGCCTTCTACCGCATGATGAACGAACCGCAATCGCGCCAGCGGCACGTGCCCGAAGTCAACAACCTGCTGATCCAGAGCCACATCCTGGCTTCGCAGATCGCCGCCACCGTGCCGCTGCTGGCCGACCTGCCGTCGACGCCGCCGGGCATCGCCTATGCGCTGGCGCAGGTGCAGAGCCTGCTCGATGGCAGCGCCACGCCGGACACGCTGGAGCCGGTCAGCATCGAGACCGACGGCGACCTCGCGGCGCTGGCCTATCCGGTCAAGCAGATGCTCAAGGCCGCGCAGCTGATCTCCAACGAGCTGGGCGCGCTGGAAGTGGCCGACGGACCGGTGCGCCCGCGCGTGGCGCGGGCGGCCTGACGGCAGAGGCGGCTGCTCGGCCAGGCGGCTGTGCGGCTAACCGGCTGTGTGTCGGCGCGGATTCCGTCGGCAGGCGCGCTGGCGGGCGGCGTTTTGTACAGCGGAATTTGAGACGATTTCAGCAAGCGGCGCACGTCTGTGGCTATCATTGAGCGTTGAGACGACTGGAAGGATTCCTCATGGACCCGATACTCGCGCAACTCTCGAACACCGTGCCCAAGGCGGCCTCGGTCGAAGAACTGACTCGCCCTCTGCTCAAGATGCTGGGCGCCGTCACCGGCCTGGAATCGACCTATCTGACCTCCATCGATCCGGACCGCGAGCACCAGCAGGTGCGCTACGCGCTGAACACCGGTGACATGACGATCCCGGAAGGCCTGAGCGTGCCGTGGTCGGACACGCTATGCCGCCGTGCCATCGAGGAAAACTGCTGGATCACCACCGAGGTGCCGGAACGCTGGGGCGATTCGGAAGCCGCCCGCCAGCTCAAGATCCAGACCTACGTCAGCGCTCCCGTGCGGGCCGAGGACGGCGAGTTGATGGGCACCCTGTGTGGCGCCAGCTCGGCCCGCCGCCCGCTCAACCCCGAGGCTGAATCGATCCTGCAGCTGTTCTCGAACCTGGTCGCCAACTACGTGCAGCGCGAACGCCTGCTCGAGCGGCTGCAGACCGCCAACACCCAGTTGGCCGCCTATGCGATGACCGACGTGCTGACCGGCCTGCCGAACCGGCGCGCGCTGTACGAGTCGCTGCAGGAGATCACCTATCAGGCCGTGCGCGACGGCCATTGCATCCTGGTGGCGCTGATCGACCTGGATGGCTTCAAGGCCGTCAACGACACGCACGGTCACCTGGCCGGCGACCGTTTCCTGCAGTTGGTCGGCCAGCGCCTGCAGCAGGGCGTGCGCGACGCCGACCGGGTCGGCCGCCTCGGTGGCGACGAATTCCTGGTCGTGGGCCTGGGGCCGCGCATCGAGGCCCGCAGCACGGTCTTCGGCACCGACCCTGTGCTGACCGATGGCGACGGCCCTGCCGCGGCGTTGCTGCTGCAGCAGCGCGCACTGCAGCAGACCGTCGGCCAGTACGACCTGGGCAGCACGGTGCTGGACTATCCCGGCGCCAGTGTCGGCGCGCTAGCGCTGCGCCCGCACGGGCTCGACCCCGACGCGGCGGTCAAGCTGGCCGACGCGCGGATGTACGAGGTCAAGCGCGAGCGCCGGGCGCGGTCGGCGACGCCGGACGGCGCGCGCCGCTGATCAGTCCGCCTTGCGGCGAAACACCAGCTTGTCCGGCGTCGACGCCGATGCGTCGTAGGCGTAGCCTTCGCTGTCGAAGCCCTGCAGCTTCTCGGGCGTGCCGGCCTTGTGCGTGATCGCGTAGCGCGCCATCAGGCCGCGCGCGCGCTTGGCGTGAAAGCTGATGACCTTCCAGGCGCCGTTCTTCCAGTCCTGGAACACACACTGCACCACCCGCGCCTGCAGCGTCTTGCGCGAGACCGCCTTGAAATACTCCTCGGACGCCAGATTGACGATGACCGGCGCGCGCTTGCCCTCGAGTCGTTCGTTCAGGTAGGCGGCGATGTCCTCGCCCCAGAATTCATAGAGGTTCTTGCCGGCATCGGTCTGCAGCCGCGTGCCCATCTCGAGGCGATAGGGCCGCATCAGGTCCAGCGGCCGCAGCACGCCGTACAGGCCGCTGAGGATGGCCACGTGCTCTTGCGCCCAGTTCAGCTGCGCGGCCGTCAGGTTGGGCGCGTCCAGGCCTTCGTAGACGTCGCCATTGAAGGCCAGGATGGCCTGGCGCGAGTCGGCCGCCGTGAAGCTGGGCTTCCATTGCGCATAACGCTCGACGTTGAGCGTGGCCAGCGCCTCGCTCAGGTCCATCAGCTCGGCGATGTCCTGCGCCGACTGGGTCTTGAGCGTCTTGATCAGCCGCTTGGCCTGGTCGACGAACAGCGGCTGGGTATGCTCGGTGTGCCGCACGGGCGTGTCGTAGTCCAGCTTCTTGGCCGGCGAGAGCAGAAACAGCATGGATGGAAGCTCCGGGGTATCAGAAAACACAACGGCGCCGGCACGAGGCCGGCGCCGCGAAGAGTGGATTATCCCTGACTGCCGGCCTCAGCGCGCCGTCCAGCCGCCATCGACCGACAGGCTGGCGCCGGTGATCTGCGCGGCCGCGTCCGAAGCCAGGAACACCGCGGTGCCGGCCAGCTGTTCGGGCGTGACGAACTGCAGCGACGGCTGCTTCTCGGACAGCAGCTCGCGCGCGGCCTCGTCCTGGCTGATTTTTTTGGATTCGGCGATCGCGGTGATCTGCTTTTCGACCAGCGGCGTGCGGACCCAGCCCGGGCAGATCGCGTTGGCGGTGACGCCGCTGCCGGCGGTCTCGAGCGCGGTGGTCTTGGTCAGGCCGATCACGCCGTGCTTGGCGGCGACGTAGGCCGACTTGTTGGCCGAGGCCACCAGACCGTGGGCCGACGCGATGTTGATGATGCGCCCCCACTTCTGCTTTTTCATGTGCGGCAGCGCGGCGGCGCTGCCATGGAACACCGCCGACAGGTTCAGCGCGATGATGGCGTCCCACTTGTCAATCGGGAAGTCCTCGATCAGCGCGGTGTGCTGGATGCCGGCGTTGTTGACCAGGATGTCGATGCGGCCGAACTTGTCGACGGCCTGGCCCACCAGGTGACGCACGGCCTCGCCCGAGCTCAGATCGGCGCCGTCGAACAGCGCGCGCACGCCGAATTCCTTTTCGATCCCGGCGCGCACCTGCTCGATCTGCGCCGCATCGCCCAGGCCGTTGAGCACCACGTCGGCGCCTTGCGCCGCGAAGCCCTTGGCCATCGCCAGGCCGATTCCGCTGGTGGAACCGGTAACCACTGCAACCTTACCTTTAAGCATGGAACACCTCATCGAAAGTAGCGCTTCGATTCTAGCGTGCCGGCCTGACAGGATTCTGGTGGCGGCGACAAACCGGTTTCAGCCCCGGCAGCGGTTGCTGGCCGGACGCTGCAAAGCTGACGCCGCGCCGCGTCCGGGCGGGCCGGCACAGCCGACGAGCCGGGCAGCTCAGGCAGGCGACTCGGTCGCGGCCTGGCGCAGCGACTGCTCGAACACCTCGACAGGCTGGCCGCCCGAGATCAGGTACTCGTCGTTGATGATGATCGACGGCACCGACGAAATGCCCAGCTCTAGCCACTTCTGCTCTTCGCTGCGCACCTCGTCGACGTACTGGCCGTCCTGCAGCACCGCGCGGGCCTGCTCGGCCGGCAGGCCGGCTGCCGCGGCGGCCTGCACCAGCACCTCGGTATCGGCGGTGTCGAGGTTGTCGTAGTGATAGGTCTTGAGCAACTGCTTCTTGAGCGCCAGCTGCTGCGCCGCGCCTTGCTGGCCGGCCCAGTGCAGCAGGCGATGCGCGTCGAAGGTGTTGTACGAACGGTCGTCCTCGCCCATGCGCAGCGGCATGTCGACCGCCGCGGCGCGCTCGCGGATGGCCTGGCGCGTGGCGAGGATGCGCTCGCGGTCGTGGCCGTATTTTTCCATCAGGCGCTCGACGGTGTTCTGCCCGCCGGCCGGCATGTCGGGATTGAGCTCGAAGGGCTGCATGCGCACCTCGACCTGGGCCACGTCCTTGACGCGGTCGATGGCGGCCAGCAGGTTGCCCAATCCCACCGCACACCACGGGCAGGCGACGTCGGAGACAAAATCGATGGTGAGCTTGTTCATGGCGCTCCGGGGGTCAGCGAAAAGGGTTGTTCGGACAGTAAGATTTTCCATCATCGCCGATAAGGCCGGCCCGGCTCAAGCCTGCCGCGCGGCCAGCTACCCGCGCCTAACGCTTATGATGGTTCTTTTTCCAACGAGATCATCATGGCCTCTTCATCCGGCAACCTCAACATGGCGGTCTTCTGCGACTTCGAGAACGTCGCGCTGGGCGTGCGCGACGCCAAGTACGAGAAGTTCGACATGCAGCTGGTCCTCGAGCGCCTGCTGCTCAAGGGCAGCATCGTGGTCAAGAAGGCCTATTGCGACTGGGAGCGCTACAAGGGTTTCAAGACGGCCATGCACGAGGCCAACTTCGAGCTGATCGAAATCCCGCACGCGCGCCAGTCTGGCAAGAACTCGGCCGACATCCGGCTGGTGGTCGACGCGCTGGACCTTTGCTATACCAAGTCGCACGTCGACGCGTTCGTAATCGTCAGCGGCGACTCGGATTTTTCGCCGCTGGTCTCCAAGCTGCGCGAGAACGCCAAGCAGGTGATCGGCGTGGGGGTCAAACAGTCGACGTCCGACCTGCTGATCGGCAATTGCGACGAATTCATCTTCTATGACGACCTGGCGCGCGAACAGATGCGCCAGGCCGCCAAGCGGCAGGCGCAGCAAAGCGCCCAAAGCCAGGGCAGCAGCAACGGCGGCGGCCAGGGTGCACCGGCGGGCGGCAAGCGCGACGACGAGCGGCGCCGCAAGGAGGACGTCGACGCGCGCCGCAGCCAGGCCATCGAGATCGCCGTCGGCACCTTCGATGCGCTGGCCTCCGAGCGCGGCGACACCGGCAAGATATGGGCCTCGGTGCTCAAGGAAGCGATCAAGCGCCGCAAGCCGGACTTCAACGAGTCGTACTACGGCTTTCGTGCGTTCGGCAACCTGCTCGACGAGGCGCAGGCGCGTGGCCTGCTGTCGGTAGGCCGCGACGAAAAATCCGGCACCTTCGTCTACAAAGAGTCCGGCACGCCGGCGGCGGCCCTGGCCGACGTGGCGATGCCGATCGCGCGCGAGCCAATGGCAGCGGCCGCGGTGACGACCGAATCGGTCGCCGCGGCGTCCGGCAGCCCAGGCAAATCGCGGCGTGGCGGGCGCGGCAGGAAAAAACCGGCCGCCGAAGCCGGCTTCGACGACACGGTACCGCCGCAGTCGCCGGAACCCGGCGCACCGCCGCCGGCCCAGCCGATGATCGCGGTCCCGGCGGCGGCCGAGGCCGATGGATCCGGCTCGGGCGCCAGCGCGTCGCCGGCCGCGCCGGCCACATCGGAGCAGCGGCCTGCCACGCGTTCGCGCCGCCCGGCCGCCAAGGCAGACCAGAGCGCCGAGGCATCCGCCCCGGCCTCCCAGGCCGCCCCGGCCGACGCGGGCGAGCCGGCAGCGGGCAAGGCGCCGGCCAAACGCGCGCGCAAGCGCAGCAACCAGAACGCTGCGGCCGACAGCGGCCAGGACGGCTCGGCGCGCGTCGCCGACACGCCGGCGCAGGCCCCGGGCCGCGACGTCGAAACCGGTGAAACCGCTGCGTCCAAGCCGGCAGCGCGCAAGAGCGCCAGCCGAGGCCGTCGGACGCGCACGCAGGGCGACGACGCCGGCTAGGACGTCCGCGCGTTCCCCGCATCCCGCCGACACGGCAGCGCCCACCTTGCATGGGCGCTGCCGTTTTTTTATTGCTGTCGTGAACGCGCCGGACTTCGCCACGGTGTTCTGACGCCGGAGCGGCGGGCTGAAGTATCAACGGTTGCCGGTCGCGCTTGCCGGACTTGCCGGGCTTTTGGACTTGTGGCGCTTGCCGGACTTGCGAGCTTACGGGGCTTGCCGAGCTTACGGGGCTTGCCGGACTTCCGGGACTTGCGCCAGATGCTCGATCAGCAGCTCGGACAGTACCCGCACCTTGCGGCTGGGATGCGGCCCCGGCGGACGGATGACGTAGATGCCGGCCGGCGGCGGCGGAAACCGCGTCATCACCGGCACCAGCGCACCCGACGCGATATGTGCCTGCGTGACCAGGTCGGGCACCCAGGCGATGCCCAGTCCCGCCACCGCCGCGGCCACCAGCGCCACGCCGTTATCGGCCTTGAAACGCCCTTGCGGATGCACGGTGACGAGCTTGTCGCCGTCCATCAGTTGCCAGGCTTCGGTGCCTTGCATCAGCGCGTCGTGGTCGATCAATTGCTCGGGCGTCGCAGGCATGCCGCGCCGGCTCAGGTAGTCGGGGCTGGCCACCAGCTTGCCGGTCAGCGGCGCGACGCGGCGCGCGATCAGGTTCGAATCGGCCAGGTAGCCGACCCGGATCGCACAATCGAAACCCTCGCCGATCAGGTCGACATAACGGTCGGTGTAGACCGTGTGGATGTGCAACTGCGGATGGCGATGCGCCAGTTCGGCCAGCACCGGCGCGAAATGGCTGGGGCCCAGCGACATCGGCACCGATAGCCGCAGCCGGCCGCACAGTTCGCCGTCGGGCAGGATGGTCTCCCGGGCCGCGTCGATCTCGGCGCAGGCCCGCGCCGCGTGATCGCGAAACACCGCGCCAGCCTCGGTCAGCGCCGCGCCGCGCGTAGTGCGCGCCAGCAGCTGGATGCCCAGGTCGGCCTCCAGCCGCGCCAGCCGCCGGCTGACGATCGACTTGGACACGCCGAGCCGACGGGCGGCCGGCGAGACGCCGCCGGCATCGGCCACGGTCACAAAGGTCGACAGATCTTCGATATCCATTTGGTGTTCCAGTTTTCGCGACACAGCATAGCCAGAATGGTCGGTACCGCATCATAAATCGGAATGCCAGAATCGAAACGTGCGGCGTCGCAACAAGGCTTGGGGCGCAGTCGGCACACCAACCCATACTGCAGAGGATGTATCAATGACCTTCCGTAATGGCCTCGCTTCGCTCCTGCGTCCCGAAGATTCGGTGCTCGTCCTGATCGACCACCAGCCTTATCAGCTGGCGAACCTGAACAGCCACGATCCGCACATGGTGATCAACAACTCCGCGGGGCTGGCCAAGGCGGCCAAGGCCTTTGGTGTGCCGACCATCCTGACCAGCGTGATCGAGGCGCAGGGCGGCAAGATCTTCCCGCAGATCACCGACGTGTTTCCCGGCCAGCCCGTGATCGACCGCACGTTCATCAACACCTGGGAAGATCCCGAGGTGGTTGACGCAGTCAAGGCGACCGGCCGCAAGCAGCTGCTCATCGCCGGCCTGTGGACCGAGATCTGCGTCGCGATGCCGGTGATCCAGGCGCTGGGCGAAGGCTGGGATGTCACGGTGGTCACCGACGCATCGGGCGCGGTGTCGGTCGAGGCCCACGAAGTCGCGATCCAGCGCATGATCGCCGCCGGCGCCAATGTGATGACCTGGCTCGCCGTGGCGTCCGAATGGCAACGCGACTGGGCTCGCACCGAGCACCTCGTCGAACTGATCGAGGTCG
Organism: Pseudomonadota bacterium; assembly: GCA_023427085.1. Classification (GTDB taxonomy): domain Bacteria; phylum Pseudomonadota; class Gammaproteobacteria; order Burkholderiales; family Burkholderiaceae_B; genus Orrella. The sequence goes on along the minus strand of JAEZBO010000116.1, from coordinate 15,908 downwards.
TGAAGCAGCACGCCGGTGCCAGCGGCATCGCCTACCTGTGGGAGCAGCAGCTGTTGAACACCCCGGTGGCCGCGTCGCCGGTCCGCTGACAGCCGCCAGCCGTTTGCCCGTCCGTCTGTCCTGGCCCATCGTCGCGGCGGATGCGGCGTAAAACCGACGCTTGTCACCCGGCGGTGGTTTTCTGATATAGTCTCGGTCTTCGCTTTTTACCAAGCGAAGGTCCGGAGACTGCAACCGACCACGGCGCCTGGCGCTGCACGCGGTCTCCCCATCCGGCGGCAGCTAGCCGGACCAGGAAAACGGACACCGGAGAGGTGGCAGAGTGGTCGAATGTACCTGACTCGAAATCAGGCGTACGGTATCCCCGTACCGTGGGTTCGAATCCCACCCTCTCCGCCAGCTATCGAATCATGGCGGTTCGCCAAGGTTCACAGAAGTCCCGAAACCCGCACAGCGTAAGGCTCTGCGGGTTTTTTTACGTTCTCAGGCGTCCCCCTGCTCGCTCCCAGTCCGTGTCAGTCTGGAGAGCACCCGTGCGATTTCGGCACGCGCCTGTGGCGCCGCGCGCGCGCCAAGCTTCGCGGCAACGAAGCCATCAGGCCGCACGAGGGTGAGTTCACCCGGCCGAGTCCCGTACAGCGCGACGAACTTTCCGTCGAATGGCCGATAGGTCGCGCTGTCCGGCACCGTGCTTTCGGATACGGCCACGAACCGCAGCGGCACACCCGTCTGCGGCAGGTCCGCCACGACCTCAAGCCAGAAGTCTGGCACTTGGTAGCCCACCAGGCAGAAGCTCTCACCCCAGAGGTCGATTGTGGAAACCTTGGCGCCGCGTGCGTCGAGCAGCCACGCATGGGGGGCGCGAACGCCTGGCACGGTGGTCTCCACATAATCGATCAGGTCATGCGCCGGAACCGGCTCACCACTGGGGATGACCGCGTCGGACTCGTACACGGTGCCCAATTGGTAACCTGTATGCAGGATACTGTTCTCTCCGTGCGGCAGTACCCGCTGCTGGAGGAACACCACAGCTTCGCGCGATAACTCGCCGCGAGCCAATTGGGCGCCCTCGCCCACGCGCAGCGATTCAACAATGGCCTGGTAATGCAGGGAGTTGTAAGTCGCCATCTTGACGGTGACCAGCGCCTTGGCCTTGCGCTCCACCTGGTACGTGTCGAGCAGCGCGTCCGAGGCCTGCCCCTTGACGACCAATGCCAGCTTCCACGCCAGGTTGTTGGCGTCCTGGATTCCGCTGTTCATGCCGAAGCCGCCCCATGGCGAATGCCAATGCGCCGCATCGCCCGCGAACAGGACATTGCCTTGCCGCCACTCGCGCAATAGGCCGGTCGTGTAGTCGAAGCGATGCGTGCGCACGATCTCGATCGGCAGACCGGGCATGCCCAGTGCGCCACGCAGCCTTGCCAGCAACACGTCCGGCTCGGGCAGGATATCCTCGTCGTGCCGGAAGCTGTAACGCCACAGGCCCGTGCCCGGATGCTGGCTGCCGAACCAGCCGGCATAGCGCGGATCGAGGATGAATGAATGGAAATAGCCATCGCGTCCGAGCGTACCGTCCAGCGCCGCGCGAAATTCCACCAATACCTGGTTGCCGAACGTCGGCCCATGGTCCTGCCCTTGGCCGATGCGAGCGCGCACCAAACTGTGCGCGCCATCGCACGCCACCAGGAAGCGGCACCGGGCAATTTGGCGGGTCTGTGTGCTCTCGTTCCAGACCGCGACGGCCACGCCGTCCGACGACTGGCTTGCATCCACCAGGCTTGTACCGAAATGCATGGCCACGCCGGGCCAGCGTTCGGCTTGCCGGCGCAGCGCGGCCGTGTAATCCGACGCCGGAATCTTGCGGGGAATGGCAGGAATGTAGGCCGACCACTTCTTGAGGTAGTCGTCGTGGCTGCCGTCCATCACCCGAACCTGCGCCACTGGACCACCGGCCACATTCACATAAAAACCCTGGCCATCCGACTTCTCGATGTCCCAGCCGGCCTGTTCCAGCGATTGCCATATCCCCCACTGCCGGAACAGTTCCGCCGTGGACGCCTGCACTGACTGCCCTTTAGGCAGCGTAGTCGTGCTGGGGCTACGCTCGAACAACGCGGTCGATATCCCCGCGCGGCCCAGCAGATATGCCAGCGCCAGGCCCGTCGGCCCACCGCCACTGATAATGACATCGACATTTTCCATATGGGATACGGTGTGCTCCGGCATCACGCTGCAGCCCCCGCGGTCGCGCTGCGGGCCATGCGACGCCCGTCCCGGCTCCATTCCGACCAGGAGCCGACATACAAGCGCGGATGCCAGCCCAGCGCGGTCAGGACCAGCACCGTGGCCGCCGATAGCACTCCGCCCCCGCAGTAAGCAACGGCCACGCCGCCGGGCGCCATGCCCATGTCCTGGTACAGCCGGCGCAGTTCAGCCACCGTTCGGAACCGGCCCGAAGGGGTCCACAACTGCGACGCCGCCAGATGGCGCGCCCGCGGGATGTGCCCCGCCAGATAGGACGCTTCGTCCCGTGCGTCAATCAGCGTGGTCTGCTCTGGCAACGCCTCCACTTCCGACAGCGAAATCGATGGCAAGCCATCAGCCCGCAATGCCAGCGACGACGCAGGCAAGTGCCGCGAGCGCTCGCCGTCGCCTTGCGCCACCGCGCCGCCCTCGGCGATCCAGGCCTTCAATCCGCCGTCCAACACACACACGTTGTCCAGCCCGGCCCAGCGAAGCACCCACCACCCACGCGCGGCTAGCGCGAGCGAAGGCCCATAAAGAATCAGCTCGGTGTCACGATCGATCCGCCACGCCTGCAACCGTTCCGCCAGGCTGGCGATGTCCGGCAAGGGAAGATTGCCGCTATCGGCCGTCGGCGTTGCAGCGAACACGTCTCGTATCTGGGCATGCACCGCGCCATGGATGTGGCAGTCGCGAAAACTGCGGAACTCCTCATCAGGGTCCCCGAGCCGCACATCAATGAAAAGGCGATTTTGTTTCGGGTGGCGCAGCAGTTCGTCGGCCTGCACCACGTCGCGCCCCAACGAGGAAAGCAAATGACTCATCCCAGGCCCCTTCACTGCCCTGTGGACACGTTCAAGCCGCGCTCCTTGATGAGCGCCACCCATGCCGCCTTCTCGCTGCGCACCAGCGCTCTGAGGGCTTCCGTTCTGGTGTCCGGTAGCTCCGCGCCCCAGGACTGCACCGTTTGGATGACAGCCGGGTCGTTCGCGATCTCGCTGATCTTTTCCGACAGACTGGCCAGGGCTGCAGGGTCCAGGTTCTTCGGTCCGAACAGGGCAATCCAGGCACTCATCGAAGGAATGCTCTTGAAACCGAACTCCCATAACGTGGGAATCTGCGGCGCGACCTTGCTGCGCTCGCTGGTGCTGAGCACCAAGGCTTCGAGCTTGCCGGCGCGAATATGCGGCAGCGCCGTCACCAGCGAAATGATGGCGATGTCGACGTCGCCCGCGAATACGGCCTGCAACTGTCGCGAGCCCGTCGGGTAGGGAATGTGGGTGATGTCGATACCGGCATTCGCGTTCAACAATTCGCCCAGGAAGTGCATGCCCGTACCGACGCCGGCGGAGGCGAAGTTGATTTTGCCTGGCTCGGCGCGCGCCTTGGCAAGGAAGTTCTCGAAGCTTCCGAAGCTGCCCACGTTGGCCACCAGCACATAAGGGGTGGTGGTCAATTGCGCGATCGGCTGCAAGTCCCGCTCGCCATCGACGTTTTTCTCGTCGATGGCGGCACGTGTCGTGATCGAGGATCCCGTGGCAAGCAGGGTGTAGCCGTCAGCGACGGACTGCGCCGCCTGGCGACCGGCGACCTCTCCGCCAGCCCCCGATTTCACCTCTCCCACGAAGGTGCGCTGGTAGCGCTTGGACAGCTCCTCTGTATAGAGTCGTGCGGAATTGGCAGGAAAACCGTCCAGCCAGGGCAGCAGCACCCGGACCTGCCTTGCTGGGTACTCCTGGGCATGCGACGCGGCCCCGAGCGCCACCAACGCAATGGCGGCAACCGCCGTGAAGATCTTTTTCATAAACAAAACACCTCGCCAACGCCTCAGCATCAAAGCGTGGGATTCTCGGGCACTGCCAGCCCAGACGCCTTACCCCAGACTGCAACGCTGCCAGCAATCAACAAACTTGTTTCGCATATGCAAACAGCGAATGCGTCTATCGGTATCGGTGCCTTGCAGTGCATGCTGCTCAGCAGGATGTCCCTTCTTGTCGAGCCTTATGCACACGCCAGATCCTTCGTCCCCTCACATGAGGTATTTGGGCGGCCCATTTGGCCGAGTCTCCCTGTTTGCGTCGGGAGTGACCTTCGCTCCCCATGCACGCGACTGCATGCAGGTCCTGATAAACCTGGAGGCCCTGCCCCTGATCGTCCACATCGACGGGCGTTCGTTATGCATTGCGCAGCACCATGCGACCGTCATCTACCCTAGGCAGATCTACGCCATTCCAGGCCAGGACCACGTCGGCGCACGCGCCCAAGGCGCCCCGAGTTCGATGCTGATCAAGATGCAGTCCGACCGGCCCGCAACGTTTGCGCGGCGCAATGCGTCGATGCCGCTGGGTGCGCAAGGGCGCGATAGACTCGCGGGGCTCCTGGCGGACATGATGCGCCATTATCCGGACTCTGCCTCCATCGAGAGCGAGTTGAACCACTTGTGCGATTCAATTCTTGATGTGGGCCAACCCGCAGCAGCCAGCACGTATTCCGACGTCGAGGACGGCGGCATCGAAAGGCGTATCAGGCTTTCGGCGGATGCACTGGTGTTCGACGAGATCGCCGCATTCAGGCCGGCCCGGGCGGCTGCCGAAACGTTGGACGTCTCCGAGCGGCAATTCTTCGCCGTGTTCCGACGTGCAACGGGATTGCCGCCCCGCTACTTCTACAACATGCGGCGCCTGGAAATTGCCTTCGCGCTCCTGCTGGACACATCGCATAGCGTCGCCGACATCTCGTACGAACTGGGCTTCAGCGCCCCCGCCCACTTCACCCGGTTCCTGCGCGCCAATACGGGTTGGACGCCTTCGACCTATCGGCGCGCGGTTTCGACGATGCCCAATCCGCTGCGCCTGACACTTCAGCATACGGTTCCTTTTGAACCCAACACAGGTATGCGGCTACGCCGTTTGCAATGAATTCGTAGCCTCGCAGTAAGTCGGCCTGCACCTCCTGTGCCTTTCCTGTACGCATCTGACAGAACAGCCGTGAAGCGGTCGACGCCTTTGTGATCTGAGGATTCGGTTCAGTAGCGAAATCCCAAAATATCACCTAAATTCTCGTCATGATCCCGGATCACCTGTTCACGGCAATGCGCGGTCGATTCGAACCCCATGGCTTGCCCGGCCTTCAAGCAGTCACAGTTTGCTTTGACGAAAGCGAACGGCATCTGCGCATAGATTTCCACTTCGACGGAACGAGTGAGAATGTCGAGCTCGCCGAGTTGGAGCAAGGCACGCTCAATGAGCTGATCGCCGACGTCTGGGCGGGGGTTGCCTCGGTCGGCTTTGCCGTGTTCTTCGACCAACCATCGATGAGGCGCGCGCTGCGCGATCCGCAGCGGCTTTTTCCACGCTGATGGGCGGCATCGGGATTCACTCGATCGCAGGGACATCGCTTTGCAGCGGCAGGTATCGGCTGCATCCAGCTGCACGGCAGACCTATGGCGAAGGAGCTCATTCGTGAGTTGGGATCGCTTCAGACAGCAATATGAGGCACAGGGCCGAGCGAAAGCCGATGGTTACTCGGCCGACCATTTCGCAGGCATGTCGGACCTCGAACAGGCCGAGGCGCGCACGCTGCTGCTTGAACGCGCGCTTGCCGGTGACACCACAGACCTGAGTGGCCTGCGCCATATCGGCAACGCCGAGACCATTTCCGCTCTGGCCGCTTTCGACCATGCCGCCGATCGGTTCGGTTGTCACTATGACATCGGCCGGTGCGAGGTCCTCTACGATCTGACCGGAAATTCCGCCCATCTGGAGACGCTATTGCGCTATCTCGACGGACCGCCTCAAGCGGTTCAGGAGACAGCCGCCAACGCCATTGCCTGGCATGTGCTGCCCCCGGAAGCGGAGCCTTATATTGCGGCTCGCATCGCAGATGGCCGCCACGACGCGATCATCCTGCCCATGCTCCAGACATGGATCGGGATTCAACAGCGCGCCGTCTGCGACAGCGCAAGCTTTCAGCGCCATCTGCCTTTGATCCGTCGGGTGAAGGATGCGCGTCCCGGCAAGCGCCAGGCGCTGCTGGATGAACTGGCGCCAGGATTGGCGCGCTGCCCGCCCTCTTGAGACCGGTACCGGTCTTGTCCCACATTTGCGGCATCGGATCAGCAATGAGCCCAAACCCCGAGCCGGCAGCGTTAACGCATCACCTGGAAGGCCGTGTCGTGGCTGAATCTGTCGCTTGGGTACAGGCCCAGTGATGCAAAGATGATCTGGCCCTTGCTGTCCAGGAACTGCCGGTCGATTTCCAGGCACGGCTCGCCGAGCCGGGCCTGCAGCGGCCCAGCCGAGGCAGCATCGGCCGTGGTCGCCACGATCCTCTGCCGTACCTCTTGAATGGTGACGCGACACAGCCGTTCGATCATGACGTGAAACGCTTCGGTCTGTTCGTCGATGCTATCGACGACGCCGGCATGCGCTGGCGGCAAATAAATCGATAACAACGCGGTAGGCAGGGCTGGCGTGGTTTTCATGCGCAAGGCGCGCACGTGCACGACTTCGCTGCCCTGCGCGAAGCCTGCCCGTACGGCCAGTTCGCGATCCACCCGCAAGGTTTCGACAGCGAGCAGGCGCAATCGGGTGTTGGAGGACTGCACCAGTTCAGGCAGCGTGATGGCGCTGCGCATGAACCGATCTGTCTCGTGCGGCTGCGATGCCGTCACAGCGTGTCCAATGCCGGCGCGCGCCGAGACCATTCCGGTGCGCTTGAGTTGCTGCAGCGCCTCACGCACGCAATAACGGCTGGCACCGTATCGATCCTGAAGCTCCAACTCGGTCGGCAGCCGATCGCCCACTCGATAGCGACCGCTGCGGATGTCGCGCTCGAGTATTTGCGCGAGCACGGTGGGCGTCACACGGGTGCGTGTTGCCCAGCCGTTGGCCCCCCCTGCATCCGTGTCATCGGTCGCCTTTGTCATGGAGCGCATTCTACCCAGCCCGGCCATTGACAGTTAGGCGTTGGAACTCGACAATGCATTTGTTCGAACATTCGAATAAATTAACTATCTCTTTTTGCGACACGCCATCGACCATGAAAAAGACGCTGAACGTTCACAACATCGCCGATCTGCGTCTGGCTGCGCGTCGCCGCCTGCCCAAAGGCTTGTTCGAATACGTCGACCGCGGCACCGAAGAAGAGGTCACGCTGCGTGGCAATCGACAGGCATTCGACGAGATCCGCCTGCTGCCCCAACCCCTGGTCGATATTTCGCGCCGCTCGACGGCCATCGAGCTGTTTGGACATCGCTACAGTTCGCCGATCTGTATCGGCCCGACCGGCCTGGCGGGAATGCTTTGGTACGAAGGCGAGGTGCAATTGGCGCAAGCGGCCGCCGAGGCGGGTGTGCCGTTTGCACTGTCCACCGCGTCGATCGCCCCGCTGGAAAACGTGGTGATCCATTCCGGCGGGCACCCGTGGTTCCAGTTGAATATGTGGAAGGATCCCGAGATGTCCTGGGAACTGGTCGAGCGCGCCAAGACCGCTGGCTACAAAGTGCTGATCGTCACCATAGACAGCGTGGTCGACTCCAACCGCGAACACAATCGGCGCAACGGCTTCACGGTGCCGATGCGGCTGACGCCGCGCAACGTCCTCGATGGCGCATTGCACCCGCGCTGGACGCTGGGCGTGATGGGTCGCTATGTGCTCGGACCCGGACTGCCGGAGTTCGCCAACTACCCCGCGGCGCTGAAGACCAATTTGCGCGGCAAGATCGGCAACCGCGATGGCGTCAAGGTTCCCAAACACGAGGCCAACTCCTGGGACGACATCCGCAGGCTGCGGCAGATGTGGCAAGGACCGCTGGTGGTCAAGGGCATCCTGTCGCCGCAAGCCGCCCTGGCTGCCATGGACTGCGGTGCCGATGGCGTCATCGTGTCGAATCACGGCGGCCGCACGCTGGACGGCAGCATTGCTTCCATAGAGGCCTTGCCCGCCATCGTCGAAGCGCTGCGCGGCCAGATCTCGGTGCTGCTGGACAGTGGCGTGACGCGCGGCAGCGACGTCGCCAAGGCCATCGCGCTGGGCGCCGACGCGGCGCTGGTGGGCCGCGCAGCATTATGGGGCATCGGCGCGGCGGGAAAGGCCGGCGCGGCAATGGCCATCGACATGCTTACCAGTGAATTCGATCGTGTGATGGCGTATCTCGGCTGCAATGCCGTCAGCGATCTCGGTCCGCAGCATATCCACAGAAAAAAATGACACGGAGACAAGCATGCAAACCATATCGAGACGGTCGTTCCTGCTAGCCAGCGCGGCTGCCACGGCAGCGGGTGCGTGGCCCGGCATCGCCAACGCCAAACCTTTCGTCCCAGCCAACCCGGCCAACATGATCTGCGCCTACCCCTCCGGCGCGCTAGGTGACGGCACTGCGCGCATCGTCGCCAAGGGCCTGTCCGAGATCTGGAACATCCCGCTTCCCGTCGAAAACAAGACGGGCGCCTCCGGCATGATCGCCGCCGCGCAGGTCGCCAAAGGCGCGGCCGACGGTTCGACATTGCTATGCATGATTCCCGAAGCGCTCTCCGTCGCCCAGGCGCTGCAAGTGCCGATGGGTTTCGACGTGCTGCGGGATCTCAAGCCGATCGCGGTGCCGGTCGTCAGCGCCTGCATTCTGGCGGTCAACAGCAAGACGGCCTACCAATCCTACGGCGATCTGATCAGCTTCGCCAAAAAGAACCCGGGCAAGGTCAGCTTCGGAATCCAGGGTACCGGAACGGCATTCCATCTGGCCATGGTGCGGTGGGCCATGGCTGAGGGCATCGATGTCACCCCCATCCCTTATCGCGGCGGCGCCACTGCACTGACCGATCTGCTCGGTGGCCAGATCGATGCCATGTTCCTGGCAACCTCTCTGGGCCTGCCTTACTTCCAGGACGGGCGGCTGCGGGCCCTGGCCGCGACCAGCAAGCAAGGCATTGCCGCCCTGCCCGATTTGAAGACGCTGCATCAGCTGGGTGTCACCGACTACGAGTTGAACGTCAACATCGGCATCCTGGCCCAGGGCAGCACCGATACCAGAACGGCGGATGCCCTGAATCAAGCATGCGAACAGGCCATGCAAACCGCTGACGCACGCGCATGGATGCAGAACAACCACGTCGTCGCGTCGGGGCTGTCCAGCAGCGCGTTGCAGGAGCGCATGGCGCGCGAAGTCGCCGACTTTACCGAACTGGCGGCGCGCGCCAACATCCGACTGAGCTGACATGCAGACCTCGTCCCTCAAGAAAAAGCTCGCGGCCGGAGAGGTCGTGGTATCGGTCAACCCGGCAGGAAGAAACCCGGACGTGGTGACAACCCTGGCCCGCGCCGGCGCCGACTTGCTGTTCATCGATTGCGAACGCACCGGCATCGGCCTGGATAGCGCTGCCGACCTGTTGTTTGCCGCCAAGGCATCGCAGTTGCCGGCAATCGTGCGGCCCCATACCGCCGAGCAGGCAGAGTTGGTGCGCTTTCTGGATCGCGGTGCAGATGGTTTGGTCATCCCGCACGTGAACACAGCGGCGCAAGCCGCCGCCGCCGCCGAGATCATTCGTTATGCCTGCGGCAAGGCAGCCGCCGACAAGCTGCTGCTGGTGCAGATCGAGACCGCAGAGGCGATTCGTAACCTGGATGCCATTGCCGCTGTCCCGGGTGTTGATGCTTTCTTGATCGGGCCCAACGATCTGGCTTATGACATGTGTGGCGAGCGCGGAGCAAGGAACGAAATGGTGACCGCTGCCATCGATGACGTATGCAGGCGCCTGACCTCGCAAGGAAAACGCTTCGGGATGCCGGCGCCGATCACCGACATGGCAGCATTCCAACAGCGCGGCGCGACGTTTCTGTATTACTCGCTGGATTGGCTGATCCAGTCAGGTTTCGACGCGCTCGCACGCGCGGGCCAGGTAAGAGGCATATCGGCGGCCGCCGAGCGGCGGGACTAGCCCGCCGACGCCAGACTTTCGACCGCGGCCTTGGCTTCGGCCATGCCGCCGCCGTGCTCCTGCCGGTACAGCTTGATCGCATCCAGCTTGCGCTCGGGAATCAGCGCCAGCTTTTGCCAGGTTTCCGTGTCCTCGGGGTCCGGCTGCCATTCCGGCTCGTCGCTGGCGGGCTGGACCAGGAAATAGCGAACCGTCGTGCCGTCATCGTCGTAGTGCGCGCTGATCGTCAGGCCGTCGAACGCCCATTGATCGTGATCGGGCGCCGGATGGTCGACCGGCACCCGGCCCTCGCCGATCACCCACGTTCTGTCGGGCAGTTGTCGACCGATCAGCCCCGGGCGCTGCGCATCGAGCGAGAACCCGAACGGCACCTCACCACGAAAGCGCGCGTAACCCTGCACGCCCTCGTTGTAGAAAAAGATCGCCTTGAGCGTGCGGTTCTGGCGGTTGCCGGCGCCTCGATTGACCGGGTCCTCGAACAGCATTTCGAAGCCGCCTTTCTTCGAGAGGATGTATTGCGCACCGTCGCTGGGCTTGTCCGCCTTGTGTTCCGGCATGGACGCCAGCGCTTGCGTGACGGTGGGGTCGTCGTAACGTTTGCCGAACAGATCGAGCAGATCGGATTGCTTGGTCATGCACCCTTCCCGAATTGAATGATGAATTGACGTTGCGGCACGAGACGAGCGGCTTGCGTTGGCTGAGTCCGGACAGCCGCCAGTGCCGATGACGTGATCGCCAGCAGATCCTAGTACCTTCCCGGCGCTGGCCAAGGGGGCTGCTAAGCTGCCACCCGCAAAGTTTATAACCACTCATGCGGCACCACGCTGCGCCACCCCTTTCGGAGACGTCGATGGCCGACATCACCATCTATCACAATCCCGCCTGCGGCACCTCGCGCAACGTCCTGGCGATGATCCGCAACAGCGGCGCCGAACCCGAGATCATCGAATACCTGAAGACGCCGCCCGACCGCGCGACGCTGACCGCATTGATCGCGGCTTCAGGTCTGACCGCCAGGCAGGTCCTGCGCGAAAAGGAAGCCGATTACGCCACGCTGGGCTTGGCCGACCCGGCTCTGAGCGAGCAGCAACTGATCGACTTCATGCTGTCGCATCCGGTGCTGATCAATCGTCCGATCGTCGTCACCCCCTTGGGCACCCGCCTGTGCCGCCCCTCCGAGCTGGTACTCGATATCCTTCCGGCGGCGCAGCAAGGGGCGTTCGACAAGGAAGACGGCCAGCCGGTGGTCGACAAAAACGGTCGCCGCGTGGCGGACTGATCGACGCATGCAAACCGGGATCGGCAACCGGCGGTCGACCGCCGACCTGCGCGACCGACGGATTCTGATGACTTATTGAAGCTCGACGCGCGCTGGCAGCAGTCTGTTCACGTAACGCCAATCGCTGATGCGCCCGCCAATATCGATGACGTCGCCGAAAACCCGGCGGCAACCGCGAAGCCATTGATTCGAAATAAAATTTTTCCGCAGTGGACCCCGCCACGCCCCGCAGGCCAAATGGTCGCAAACTTGCTTGCATCTGCCGAGGTTTGGAAGCCACTGTGAACCGCACGGCCGATTAGCCTGTCGAGAACGGAGCGGGCCTGCTGCCCCCTCCCCTCGAGAGGAGTTCCAGCATAGACGACACCGACCGCACGATCTCGCCGCGCCTCGTGACCGCGCACGTCGACGCGGGCGACCGCCACGGCGCCCGCTTCAAGGGCCGCGGCTGGCGCGCCGCGCCCAGCCTGCGGGCCATGCTCGACCGGCTCGAGTGCCTGGCGCGGCGCACCGAGCGCGTGTCGGTGCAGCAGATGCTCAATGCCATCGGCCGCTCGAGTTTTGCGCCGCTGCTGCTGGTGCCCGGGCTGATCGTGCTCTCGCCGGTGGGTGGCATGCCGGGCGTACCGACGGCGGTGGCGCTGCTGGTGGGCATCGCCGCGGTGCAAATCCTGATGGGTCGTTGCCGTTTCTGGCTGCCGGAGTGGCTGTTGCGCCGCAGCGTCAAGGGCAGCTTCATCACCCGTGCCATCCGCTTCATGCGGCCGTTGGCGCGTGCCAGCGAAGTCTGCTGCCGCTCGCGCATGCGCTGGATGACCGGCACCATCGGCGCCAAGGCCATCGCGGCGCTGTGCCTGGTGATCTGCATCGCCATGCCGCCGCTCGAACTGGTGCCGCTGGCCAACACGGCCAATGGCGGTGCGCTGGCCTTGTTCGGCCTGGCGCTGACAACCCGCGATGGAATCCTGACGGCCTTGGCGCTGCTGTTGAGCGTGGCGGCCGCGGTCGCGATCGTGATGTCGCTGCTCTAGTCCAACGGCCGGGGGCTGGCGGCCGACAGGCTGGAGACACGTTCAGGCCGCCATGCCCTTCATCGCATTGAACGACATCGTGGCCGGGCCCGCCTGCATGGTGGCGCTCGGCGGCGTGCCGGCCCGCGCCGCCAGGGCGGCGACCTGCTGGCGTGCCGCCGCATCGGCCATGCTGCGTGCCTCGTCGGGCGACTTGCGGCTGAGCGAGACACCCTCGGCGCCCCACAGCTGCGAGCCGCTGCTGTCGAGAATGACGTATTGGCATTGCCAGACGCCGGAATTCAACTGGATCGGCTGTTCGAGCCGGTACGAATAATGACGGATCATCGTTATCTCCCCAATGCTTGGAATTTGCGATCGCCACTATGGCACCGGGGCTCGATAGCAGGCGTTGCGTTGTGCAACGGCGAATTGCAATGGGGGGCGTGGCGCGTGGGCCAGCGCCGGCTGGGTTGACGCCTGGCGATGCATCCGCTCATCACGCGACAGGCCAGCCTTGCAAGACGGCCGGCTCAGTCGCGGCGGCCGCGGTGTCCGCGATGCTCGTGGCGTCCGCCGTGGCCACGGTGCCAATGCGGGCGGCCATGATGATGCGGCTTGCCATAGTGACGCGGCGGCCTGCCGGTGTAATAGGCACCGGGGGGATAGACCACCACCGGCGGCCGGACCACGTAGGGGCGCGGCACCACATAGACGGGCGGCGGCTGATAGATCACCGCGGGGGGATATCCCCAGCCGGGCACGCCGACGCCGATGTTGACGTCGACGCGGGCCTGCGCGGTGCCCAGCGCCAGGCATCCCAGGACGCCCAAGGTTACAAGCCAGCTCTTGTTCATGACGATCACTCCATGTGGGTTGCTGCGGTCAGCGTATTAAACGGCAGCCCGCCCGGGGTGTCCGGCTTCTGTAGTCCAGCGAAACACGGCAAACGCGACAAGACGCAACAGCTCAGGGCGTGGTGGAGGCGGGCGTCGCGGCCGCCGGCGACGCCGTTAGCAGCCAGCGCTAGCGACCGCCGCAGGCCATCGCCTCACTGCGGCTCGGCGGTCACCGGGACGCCGCTGGCCGCCTGCATCGCCGCCAGCCGCGCGATCGCCAGCCGGCGCACCAGCCAGACGGCGCGCTCGAACAGCATGGTGGCCGCCAGCAGTTGCTGCGTGCGTCCGCCCGGCCCCAGCGGCGCGGTCAGTGCCGGCGTCAGGCCACGTCGCAGGCGATCGAGCATCTCGCCGCGATCGGCGGTCAGCGCCACCAGCGTCGACACGTCGTGCAGGTCGGCCTGCATCGCGCCGGCCTGCTCGGCGGTGTCGGCCAGCAGGCCGACCAGCGTGCGCAGCGATTCCGACAGATTGAACAGCAGCGACGGCACCTGCTCGTGGCCGTCGACCAACTGGCCGAACTCGTGCAACGTGTCCTGCAGCTTGCCGAGGTATTCGAGCCGCAACTGCTCGTTGAGCACTGGCACGAGCTCTTCGCCCAGCTCGCCGGTGCCGATCAGCGCGACCAGAAAGCCGCTGGTCTGCCCGACCACGCTCTGGTGGCCGGCCCACAGATGCTTGCGAACGGCCGGATCGTCACGATCGCGCTGGTCCAGGTCCGGCAGCAGGCCAGGCAGGGCAGCGATCAGCCGGTCGCGCTCCAGTTCGGCCAGCCTGACGGCGTTCTGCGGATCGTCGATGGCACGGTCGTAGATGAAATGCGGCTGGCTGGCCTGCTCGACCGGGTCGACTGGCGTCAGGCGGGCGGTCAGCCGGAGCACCGGATCACGCAGGATCACCACCGACAGCGCGCCGGCCGCCTGTTGCGCCAGGAACAGCAGCGCCAGCACCCGCGCCGCGTCGGCCAGCTCGATACCGGATCGGCCGTCGGCGGTGCCCCAAACCAGGTAGGCGATCCAGCCCAGCGCGACGATCAGGGTGCCGATCGCCTTGACGGCGATATAGGCCAGGCACAGCCGCTTGCCGCTGCCCTTGAGCCCGCTGCCGGAGACCAGCAGTCCGAGCCCGCTGCCCAGGTTGGCGCCGGTCATGATCCAGAACGTCGCGTCCAGGTCGAGCAGGCCGCTGTGCACCGCGGTGACCGCCAGGATGACGATCGACAGCGCCGACTGCGTCAGCATCGCGAAGGCCAGGCCGATCAACACCGCCAGCCACGGCGAGAGGCCCGAGAAGATCGCATCCCAGGCCGCCGCGTCCAGGCCGGTCGGCGCGTGCTTGATGTAGCCCAGCCCCAGAAACAGCAGGGCCAGCCCGAGCCCGGCCCAGATCCAATCGCGCAGCGCGACGCGCTGGTCAAGCTTGAACAGGATCGAGAAGCCGCCGAGCGCCAGCATGTAGAACACCACCAGCCGGATGTCGACGGTGGCGATCAGCACGATCAACGCCGAGCCGACGTTGGCGCCGGCCGCCACCGGGATCGCCTGCCGGATCGACAAGGCGCGGCTGGCCATCAGGTTGGCGGTGATCAGCGTGACCGCATTGCTCGACTGCGTCACCGCGCCGGCCAGCGCGCCCGACAGCAGGCCGCTCCAGCGCGAGACCGTGGCGCGCACCAGCGCCATGCGCACCCGCCGGCCCGCGGCCAGCCGCAGGTGATGGCCAATCAGGCGCATGCCGATGAATAGCAGGCCGAGCCCGGCCAGCAGTTCTGCGATCAGGATCATGCGCGCGCTCGCGCCGTTGGCATCGGGGACTTGGACATCGAAGCAGGCTGGGACGAAATCGCTGGAATATAAGCGAGTTTTGCTACCGTTTCGGGATAGCCGCGCACCGGCCGGCGCGGCGCCGCGTCGAGCGTGGTTTTTTTGGCGTGCTCAGGCAAGGCCATACCCGCGCTACGGAAATTCCCGCTTTTCAGGGCCTGCCGGCGCGGCCACCATCTGCCCTGAATTCGTTCCGTACGCGGAGGCAGACATGACGCCCGATAGCCCCAGCAAGCCCGCCCTGACCCCGGCTGCCCGACTCGCCGCCGTGGTGCTGGCGGCCGCCAGCCTGCCGGCGCTGGCCGAGGAGTTTGCCTCGCCGGCTCAGCAATACCAGATGGCGCTGGAGGCCCAGAGCACCGGCGACTACGGCCGCATGCTGGCGATGCTGCGCAAGGCGGGCCAGGCCGACTACCTGCCAGCCCAGGAAATGCTGGGCATGGCCCTGCTGGCCGGGCCGGCGCTGTATGCCCGCGACGTGCCGCACGACCGCTGCGAGGCGACCGACTGGATGCGCCGCGCCGCCGCGCAAGGCAGCACGCTGGGCCGGGCCCACGCGGAATTTCTCGGCCGCCTGCGGCATGCGGCAGCCGGCGCACAGCCCTGTGCCTGAGAGGAGCCAGACCGTGGCGCGACGCCGGGCAGCGGGCATCCGCGCGGCGGGCATCGAACCGAACTGAGTTGTTGAAGGGGCCCGGGGGCCCGGCGGGGGGGGGGGG
>JAEZBO010000098.1 GCA_023427085.1 Pseudomonadota bacterium | reverse complement strand
GCGCGGGGCCGGCCCCCGCGCCCGGGATGATTGCGCCTAACATGAGGGACCCGCCGCAGCCACGCCGGCCGCGGCGGCTCGACTATTAAAAAACATCATCGGGAAGCTCATGACCTCAAAGAACCTGCTCGAGCGGGGCGCCGCCGCGCTGGCGCGCGGCCTGCAGCGCCGCGACATCCTTGCCACCGACCTGTTGCGGGCCTGCCTGGAACGTATCGACCAACGCGAGCCGCAGGTGCAGGCCTGGGCGCATCGTGATGGCGAGGCCGCGCTGGCGCGCGCCCGGGCGCTCGACGCCGGCGCGATCCAGGGGCCGCTGCACGGCCTGCCGCTGGGGGTCAAGGACATCTTCGATACCCACGACATGCCGACCCGCCACGGCTCGCCGATCTACGCCGACAACCGCCCGCCCGCCGACGCGGCGGTGGTCGCGCTGAGCCGTGCCGCCGGCGCGATCGTGGTCGGCAAGACCGTCACGACCGAGTTCGCCACCTTCCAGCCTGGCCCGACCCGCAACCCGCACGATCCGTCGCGCACGCCGGGCGGCTCGTCGAGCGGCTCGTGCGCCGCGGTGGCCGCCGGCATGGTGCCGCTGGCCTTCGGCACCCAGACCGCCGCGTCGATCGTGCGCCCCTCGTCGTTCTGCGGCGTGGTCGGCTACAAGCCCAGCTTCGGCCTGCTGTCGCGTGCCGGCGTCAAGGCGCTGGGCGAAAGCCTGGACACCATCGGCGCGATCGGCCGCGAGGTCGAGGACGTCGCACTGCTGGCCGCCACGCTCAGCGGCGACCAGCGCCTGCTGGCGCCGCGGCTGGACGGCCCGCCGCGCATCGGCCTGTACAGCAACCCGGCGTGGGCGCCGATCGCCGCCGAGACACACGCCGCGCTCGAGCAGGCCGCGGCGACGCTGTCGCGCCAGGGCGCCACCGTCCAGGCCGCGACGCTGCCGGCCGGCTTCGACGAGCTGGCCGCGGTGCACACGCAGATCATGGCCTACGAGACCGCGGTCGCGCTGGCCGACGAGCGCCTGCGCCACGGCGAACAACTCAGCGAGAAGCTGCGCGCCGTGATCGAACAGGGCCTGGCGTTGAGCCGGGCCGATTACGCGCTGCTGCGCCAGCGCGCCGCCGAGGCCCAGGCCAGCCTGGCCGCGCTGTACTCGCAATACGACGTGCTGCTGGCGCCCAGCGCCAGCGGCATCGCGCCGCGGCACGAGGAAGGCACCGGCGACCCGGGCCATTGCCGCGTCTGGACCTTGCTGGGCGTGCCTTGCGTGAACCTGCCGTTCGCGCAGGGTCCCGGCGGCATGCCGGTCGGCCTGCAGGCCATCGGCGCGCAGCACGCCGACGCGCGCACACTGGCCGCCGCCGACTGGATGCTGGCGCGCCTGCGCGGCTGAGCGGCGGGCTGCTACGATGGCAGCGGCATATCCCAGCCTGGACGAGCCGCGGCGCGAGGCCGCCTTCGTCCCCCCGCGGCAGCCGCCGTAACGGGCCCACAAGGAACCCCATGCGCTCCAATGCACTGACCCAGCAGCTCGGCATCGAACATCCCATCGTCCAGGGGCCCATGGCAGGCGGCGGCAGCAGTCCCGAGCTGGTCATCGCCGCCAGCCACGCGGGCGCACTCGGCTCGCTGGGCGCGGCCTACCTGGACGATGCGCAGATCCGCGCGGCGGTGCAGACCATCCGCGCCGCCACCGACCGGCCCTTCGGCATCAACCTGTTCGCGCCGCAGCCGGTGCCCGAGCTGCCGGCCGACACCAGCGCCGCCGTCGAACTGATCGCCAGCTACAGCCGCGACCTGGGTATCGACGCGCCGGCGGTGCCGCAGCCGCAGGAAGACCCGTTCTCGCGCCAGATCGAAGCCGTGATCGACCTCAAGCCGGCGCTCTTCAGCTTCACCTTCGGCCAGGTCTCGCGCGAGATCCTGGCGCGCTGCCGCGCGGCCGGCATCCTGACGGCCGGCACCGCGACCACCGTCGAGGAAGCCCGCATGCTCGAGGCCGATGGCGTCGATGCGGTGATCGCGCAAGGCATGGAGGCCGGCGGCCATCGCGGCACCTTCCTGGTGCCCTTCGAGGACGCCCAGGTCGGCACGCTGGCGCTGGTGCCGCAAGTGGCCAGCGCCGTGTCGATCCCGGTGATCGCCGCCGGCGGCATCATGGACGGCCGCGGCATCGCCGCCGCACTGGTGCTGGGCGCGCAGGCCGCGCAGATGGGCACGGCGTTCCTGGCCTGCCACGAAGCCGGCGTGCCCGACGCCTACAAGGCGCTGCTGGGCAACGCCCAGGCCGAACAGACCCGCGTCACGCGAGCCTTCTCGGGCCGGCCGGCGCGCGGCATCGTCAACAGCTTCATGGCCGACGGCGACGCGCTGGGCGACCAGCTGCTGCCCTACCCCTTGCAGAATGCGCTGACCCGGCCGATGCGCACGGCCGGCGGCAAGCAGGGCCGCACCGACGTGCTGTCGCTATGGGCCGGCCAGGGCGCCAGCCTGGCGCGGCGCCTGCCGGCCGCCGAGCTGGTCGAGCACCTGGCCCGCGAGACGGCCGAGGCGCTGGCGCGCCGCTGAAGCGG
>JAEZBO010000265.1 GCA_023427085.1 Pseudomonadota bacterium | reverse complement strand
TCGCGCGAGCGCTCGGCGGGCGGGGGCGACGCCGGCTCGGCCGGCTGGCGTTGCTGCGTCAGGCGCTCTTGCTGGGCCACCTGGCGGGCACGCGCGCCCGAGCGCTTGCGCTCGCCAGCCTCGGGCTTGTCCGCGCCGCTGGCAGCGGCGCGAGGCTTGAGGCTGAGGGTCTTGCGCGGAGGATCCGCATCTTGCGAGGACATCGAGGAAATCCGGAAAAATCAGAAGGGCTTGATGACGACCAGCGCCACGATGGCCAGCAGGATCACCACCGGCACTTCATTGAACCAGCGATAGAACACGTGCGAGCGGGTGTTGCGGCCTTGTTCGAATTTGCGCAGCAGCACCGCACAGCCGTGGTGGTAGCCGATCGCGGCGACCACCAGCGCCAGCTTGGCGTGCATCCAGC
Organism: Pseudomonadota bacterium; assembly: GCA_023427085.1. Classification (GTDB taxonomy): domain Bacteria; phylum Pseudomonadota; class Gammaproteobacteria; order Burkholderiales; family Burkholderiaceae_B; genus Orrella. The sequence continues at coordinate 37,015 of JAEZBO010000265.1, read as the reverse complement.
CGTTGCCCGAGCCCATGCCGATACCGTAGCCGGCGAACAGCCACAGGCCGAACAGCACGGCCGGGACGGAAATGATGGTGGTGAAACGTAGCAACCTGCGGGCCATGCCCAGCAGACAGGACTGCACCGCCGGGTCGGTCTGCTGCGCGAGGTTCACGAAGATGCGGGGCAGGTAGAACAGCCCCGCGAACCACGAAGCGATAAACACGATGTGCAGCGTTTTGACCCACAGCATCAGCAACTCCAGGCAGTTTGCAAAAGCGGATTGTAGAGCCTGGCGCGACGGTCGGCCGAGTCCGGGCCTGGCGGGTCGAGCGAAAGGTCAGCTGTCTGCCGGCAAGCGGCAAGCGGCGAGGCGGCGAGGCGGCAAGGCGGCAAGGCGGGCCGGCACCTGCCGGCCGCCGGGATCAGCGTGCCTGCGACTGCAGGCTCAGCGCCGAGACGATCTCGCCCTCGAGCGCCGCGTGCTCGCCGAAACGCGCCACGTAGCGATCGCCGATGGCCACCGGGTGGATGCCGGTGGTGGCGCCAGTCGAGACCCAGTCGCCTTCGTTCAGCGTCAGGCCGCGCTGGGTCAGATGATTGACCAGGAACAGCAGCGCCTGCAGCGGGCCGCCCGGCACCCGGCCGGCATGGCCTTCGCCGGCTGGCTGGCCGTTGATCTCGATGTCTGCCTGCCAGTGTTCGGCGGGCTGGTCGAAAAAGCCCGGCAGTGCCGCGCCGACGACGATGCCGCCGTTGTTGCCGAAGTCGCTGATCACCGCGCCCGGGCCCAGCGCGCTCAGGCCGGCGAGCGGGCTGGCGGCCAGTTCGATGCCGGCGTGCGCGCTGGCGACGTAGTCACGCAGGTCGTCCGCGCGCTCGAATCGCTGGCCGGCGGGCAAGGTCTTGCCGATGCGCAGCGCGACCTCGACCTCGACGGCGGCATAGCCGCCTTCGATGACCGGCAACGGCACCACGCTGCCGGTTTCGGCCACCCAGACGTTGGCGGCCATCACCGGGCCGGCCAGGCGTTCGTCCGGATACTGTTCGCGCCACTGCGGCTGGATCGCCGCGACCTTCCAGCCGCCGACCGGCCCCGGCCAGTTGTCGATCGCGACGTTCTGGATCTGGTAGGCGGTATCCAGGTCGGCCGGCACGGCGGTATCGGGATAGATGCCCAGGGCGGTGGCATTCAGGCGGGCATCACGAAAGGCTTCGGCGATCTGGCTGGGGGTCATCGGGTGGGGCTCCGTATTGCGTTGTGCCGTGCCGGCCGCGCCTTGCGGGCAGCGGTCGGCGCCGGGTGCGGATATGAGAGCGGCCATTCTATGCGCCACGTCGGCGTCTGCGCCAGACGATGGCATACAGCGTGATGTTCCAGGCCAGCGCCAGGACGCCCAGGCCGATCTGCACCGAGCGGGTCACCCCTTGCGGGTAGAGGGCCGACAACAGGTAATGCTCGATGAAGCCACCCTGGTAACCCTGCTGGCCGGCGCTGTGCCGCAGCGAATTCTCGAGTGGCGTGAGTGGGCAGATGCCGCCCACCAGCATGATGCCGGCCCCCCACGCCAGTGCGGGCAGATGCAGCCAGGCCAGCCTGGGTTTCCACAGCAGCAGCACCGCGCCCATGGCGACGAACAGCACGAACAGTGCGTGAACGACGAGCACCGTGTCGGCGAGCAGGCGATAGAGCATGGAGGATGACCTGGTCGGATGCGCGGGTGGGGCGCGGAATAGGAAAATCCTATCTTGCAGGGCCATGGCTAAGGAAAATGTCATGAAGACAAAGTAAATGTAACTCTATATTTCTCATTATCTGAAAACTGATGACGTTCGACGCTGCCCTGGTCGCGCGAGGGCCCCATGCGACACCGCAAGCCGTTCAAGATCAGGTTCTATCTGCTGCCAACCGCGCTGCTGGCGGTGTTCGTGGTCGTGCTGGCCACCGTCACCGTCAGCATCCTGGTCGGCAAGTTCGAATCGATGGCGCGCGACAGCGCGCAGACGCTGTTCTCGCAGGTGGCCCAGCGCAACGCCGATCCGCTCGCCTCGACGCTGCAGTCGGCGCGCCGCATGCTGGCGCAGCAAGCCCGCCGCAGTCCGGCGCTGCTGCTCGAGGACGGCGCGCTGGCGCAAGACGCGCTGGTGCCGATGCTGATGTCGACCTTGCGCGCCGCGCCGCAGGTCTACAGCTATTTCTACGGCCTGGCCGATGAAGAATTCCTGCAGGTCATCGCGGTGCGTGCCGAACCCGAGATCGCCGCGGTGCTGCGGGCGCCGGCAGCGACCTATTTTGCCGTGCGCCATATCGCGCGCGCGGCGCCGGGCCAGCCTAGGCAGGAGAGCTGGCGGTTCCTCGACGAGGACGAGGCGGAGCTGGCCACGCGCGCCAACAGCGGTGCCTACCTGCCGACCTCGCGGCCATGGTACGCCGCCGCGCGCGCGCACGCCGGTGTGCAGGTCAGCGATCCGTATCTCTATGACTCGCTGCAGGACCTGGGCCTGACATTGTCGCAATCGCTGGCAGGGGCCGACGGCGTGTTCGGCATCGACCTGGCCTTGCGCGGGCTGAGCAGTTTCGCGGCGGCGTCGCTGGCCGGGCTCGACGGCGGGCTGCTGGTCACCGGGCCGGGCGGGCAGGTGCTGGCCTCGCACGCCGAGGAGCGCTTCGCCGGCACGCCGATCGACATCCTCGAGCCGGTCGGCGACATCGACAATCCTTTTTTCGCGCAGATCCACCAGTTGATCGGCGCGCGCGATGGCAGCCGCATCGTGCAGGTCAACGGCGAGAGCCTGGCCTATGCCACCCGCTCGGTGCCGATCACGCCGAGCCAGTCGCTGCACGTGGTGGCGTTTTCGCCCATGCACCTGTATGCCGGGCGGATCCAGCAGGCGCGCGACGACATTATCTTGTTCGCCGGCCTGACGCTGCTGGTCTGCATGCCGCTGGTCTATCTGATCGCGCGGCGTATCGCCGCGACGCTGGGCGAGCTGACGATCGAATCCAAACGCATCCAGCGGCTGGACTTCAGCGGCACCGAGCCGGTCCGGTCGATCTTCTACGAAATCGATCTGCTCGGACAGGCGCATCACACGATGAAGCTGGCGATCCGCGAACGTACCCTGGCACGCGACGAAGCAATGGCGCGGCTGGGCAGCCTGGTCGAGAATGGCGAGCGGCTGGTGTCGCGCCGCAGCCAGGATGAAGTGCTGCAGCAGACCGCGCACAGCGCGCGCCTGCTGGCAGGCTCGCAAGTGGCCCAGTTCTGGCTGGCCGAACCCGATGGCAGCCTGCGGCTGGCGGCCTGGTCGGGCATGGCCAGCCCGCCGGCGCTGCAGACGCTGAGGGTGCAGTTGCCAGCCGCAGACGGGGCGGCGGCTGCGGCGGCTGCCACCGCCACCGCCAAAGCCGCTGCGGCAACGCGGCGCTGGCCGGCTGGTGTGCCGGCCGACCCGGTCGCATGGGCGGCGTTCGAACGTGACCATCTGTTGCTCGAGGGCCAGCAAGCGGGCTTCGATCTATCCCTGCAACAGCAGTTGTTGGGCGAGCGGCCGGACGTGCTGATGGCGGTGCCGGCCTCGAGCAGCGGTGGCAGGGTGGCCGGCGTGCTGGTGCTGGTCGACATGAAACCCGAGCCGCGCGCCGGCAGCGCCGGCCTGGCCGGTTTTGCGCGCGGCGGCCTGCGTTACCTGCAGACGCTGGTGGCGCAGTCCAGTTCGGCGCTCGAGACCATCGCGCTGGCACGCAAGCAGCGCGAACTGATGGAGGCGCTGATCCGGCTGATCGCCGGCGCGATCGACGCGAAAAGCGCGCATACCGGTGGCCACTGCGAGCGGGTGCCGGAGCTGGCGCGCATGCTGGCCGAGGAAGCCTGCCGGGTCGAGCAGGGGCCGCTGGCGGCCTTTCGTTTCGAGACCGACGAAGAGTGGGCCGAATTCCGCATTGGCACCTGGCTGCATGATTGCGGCAAGGTCACCACGCCCGAGCACATCGTCGACAAGGCGACCAAGCTCGAGACGCTCTACAACCGTATCCACGAGATCCGCACCCGCTTCGAGGTGCTGCTGCGCGATGCCCGGATCGAGCAGCTCGAGGCGGTGGCCGGCGGCGCCGACGCGCAGGCCGCGCGGCAGCGCTATGAAGAACGGCGCGCCGCGCTGATCGACGATTTTGCGTTCGTGGCCCACTGCAATATCGGCAGCGAACAGATGCCGGCCAGCGCACACGAGCGGCTGGCGCGCATCGGCGCGATGCGCTGGCTGCGCCACTTCGACGACCGGCTCGGCCTGTCCCACGGAGAAGAGCGCCGCGCGGCCGCGACGCCGCCGGCCGCCTTGCCCGCCGTCGAAACGCTGCTGGCCGACAAGCCGGCCCACGTGATCGTGCGCACCGAGGCGCATCGCTACGATCCACGCCATGGATTCCGGATGCCGGTGCCCGAGAACCTCTACCACTTCGGCGAGTTGTACAACCTGGGCATCGAACGCGGCACGCTGACGCCCGAGGAGCGCTACAAGATCAACGAACACATCGTCCAGACCATCCTGATGCTCGAAGCGCTGCCGCTGCCGCCCGAGCTGAGCCGGGTGCCCGAATACGCCGGCACCCATCACGAGACGCTGTCGGGCAAGGGCTATCCGCGCCGGCTGGACGCTTCGGCGCTGTCGATACCGGCGCGCATCATGGCGATCGCCGATATCTTCGAGGCGCTGACGGCCTCGGACCGGCCGTATAAAAAAGCCAAGCGTCTGTCCGAGGCGGTCGGCATGCTGGCGCAGTTCAAGCGGCGCGGCCACATCGACGGCGATCTGTTCGACCTGTTCCTGACGTCGGGGGCCTATCGGCGTTATGCCGAGCGTTTTCTCGCGCCCGAGCAGCTCGACGAGGTCGACATCGGCGCCTATCTGGGTCCGCTCGATCCCGAGGGTTGACGCGCGGCGCTCAGCCTATCAGGCCGCCGAGCAGGAAGACCGCGATCACCAGCCACAGCACGCCGGCAATCGGCGAGCGGGCGATGAAGGCGCGGATGCCGCTGTACAGGCACAGCAGGCCCAGGATCAGCAGCGCGAAGTTGAACAGGTTGGGGCTCATGCCGATGGCCTGCGCCACGCCGCGCGAGAAGTCGCCGATGGCTTCGCCCAGGCCGCCGAGCACGGTGCGCAGCACGTCGATGATGAAGCGGATGAGCCCGCCGAAGGCGTTGCCCAACCACGAGAAGAAGTCGTCGTCCGATTGCATGTCTGGGGCGTTGCGCGGCCGTCGGGCGGTCGCTGTCGCCGGGTTGTTGAGGCCGCCCGATGTTACTCCGGCCGCCACGCCGGCAGGCGGTGGCGGGACGTCTTGGTTGTAACCAGTCGCACCGGTTGCTAGGCGCGGGCACCGTTCCGGCGGCGATGGACAGAACCGCCACGCGCCGGTGCATAGGCGACATCAAAGGAGTACAATCGTAAGTCTGGGGCCGATCCGGATTCGACGTGGGTCGCGAAACAGAGCAGGGCATGTCGAGCACCAGTTCGCTCGTAAAACCACTGGAAACACTACAAACGCCAACGACGAGCGTTTCGCTCTCGCTGCTTAAGCAGTGAGCCGTTGCACTGATCTGTCCTTGGGTCAGGCGGGGTAAAACCCGCAGCAACGTCTTCTACAAGGAATCGGGCATGTTCAGGTCACTCGTTCATGTCTTAAATCCATGTGAATCGCCCTGGTCCGGCCTGTCGGTTGGCTAAGTCCGGGGTTAAATTCAAATAAATCGACTACGCATGTAGAACTGCCTGCAGAGGGCTCGCGGACGGGGGTTCAATTCCCCCCGGCTCCACCAAATTCCGCAGCAATACCAAGTAATCAGTATTCGCAGCAAATCATTCTTCGCGGCTTCTCGACGTGTTGAAGAATGACACGACAAAGGCACGCCCTGACCGGCGTGCCTTTGTCGTTCTGCACGGCCGGATTTCTGCTCGGCCTTGCAACCTGCTTCGCTATCTGCGGCAATCATGCAGTGGCTTTGATCCACAGCCCTGGCGCGGCTTCGATCCATCGGCGCCCGCTACACCACGCTGACTTCCAGGCTACGGCCGAGTTCAGCCAAGGCGGCCTCGATGGCATCCAGCTTGGAGCGATGCGACAGATCCAGCAGACGATCGATCTGCGGTGCAAACATGCCGAGCCGGCGCGCCAGTTCGGCCTTGCGCATGCCCTGTCGCACCATCTCGTTGGACAACAGAATCTTCGCGGTGACCAGCCCACCGAGGGAAACACGCTCATCGCCTGTCTGGACGCCGATGGGGATGGGCCGGCGCGCGTCGATATACATCTGCAATACCGCTTCCAGGCCTTCCGCTGCCTGCGCCGCGACATGGGCGCGATCTGGTGCCACGGCTGCGCCTTCCGGCAGGCCCGGAAACTGGATCAGCAACGTGTCGTTGTCGTCCGGCGTGACGGTATATCGATAGCTCAGCATAGGCGCTCCGATGCGCGAGTCCCTGTGGCGGCATGGGCGATGGCCGCCCGTCGACGGTCTATTTGAGACCCAGGTCTTTCTTGATCTTGTTGACCAGGCCGGTGCCGATTTCCTTGTTGCCGTGGTCGGGGAATATGGTGGATCGATCCCCTAAGCTTGCCTTGAAGTGACTGCTGCCAGCACGATGGGCCTGGAACTGCACCCCCTGCCTGCGTAGCCACCGCTTGAACTCGCTGTACTTCATGCCGCCACCGGTCGGTCGAAGCGGAATTTTACAGCCGATGTGTTGTGTAAAACAACAGTTGTGATGCGTCCAGCCTGCCGTCGCTGTCGTGCCCCCCGCAGCGCGGCAGCGCCGCGCGGGGCATTCGGTCCGCCATCAATCCTCGTGTGCGCGATTGCCCAAAATCGCCTCGACCTGCCGCGCGTGGGCCAGCAACCGGTGGTCTTCCTTGACGAAGCCGACCAGTTGCAAGGCCAGCGGCAGGCCTTGCGGCGAGCGCGCCACCGGCAGCGAGATCGACGGGTTGTGCAGCAGCGACCAGGCGCGGATGAACACCGAGCTGCCGGTGCTCGAGGCCTCGGGCGCGACGCCGAGCGTGGCCGGCATGACCAGTGCGTCCAGTCCCAGCGCCAGGTCGTAGAACTGGCGCCGGCAGGCATCGGCCGCGTCGAGCGCCTGCGCGTAGTCGGCGTCGCCGTAGCCGGCGCCCATGTCCAGGTATTCGATCAGCGCCGGGTCGCACAGCGCCGCGTGATGGCGCCGGATGTCGGCGTACTCGCGCGCCAGGTCGTAGGCCATGATGACGTCCTGGATCTCGCCGATGCGCTCGTAGCTGTCGGGCATGCTCAGCTCGACCAGCGTGACGCCGGCGCGCGCCAGCCGATCGAGGTTGTCCTCGAACGCGTGCTGCGCGGCCGGCTCGGCCTGCGGCCAGTCGCGCGGGCGCCAGACGCCCAGCCGCAACGCGCCGTCGGCCGGCGCGCCGGGCAGAAAGCGCGGATCGCCGACGAAGGCGTGCATGAACAACTGCGCATCCTCGACCGAGCGGCACAGCGGGCCGATCACGTCCAGCGGCCGTGAATAGCTGCGGATACCGACATAGGGAATCGCGTCGAGCGTGGGCTTGAAGCCCACCGCGCCGCTGAACGAGGCGGGCCGCAGGATCGAGCCGGCGGTCTGCGTGCCGATCGACAGCGGCGCCATGAAGTCGGCCACCGCGGCGCCCGAGCCGGCCGACGAGGCGGCCGGGCTGCGCGTGGTGTCGTGCGGGTTGCGGCATGGGCCGGGCAGCATGATGGCATGGCGCGAGACGGTGTTCTTGCCCAGCAGCACGAAGCCCTGCCGGCGCGCCTGCGCCACCACCGGCGCGTCGCGGTCGGGCTGGCGGCCGGTGAAGATGTCCGGCTCGCCCAGTTCGGTCGGCATGTCCTGCGTGTCGATGGTGTCCTTCAGGCCGATCGGTACGCCTTCGTAGCGCTGGCGGCGGCCCTGCTGGTCGATGCGGCGCGCCTGTGCCAGCGCCGCATCGCCGGCCACGTGTACCCAGGCCTTGACCGCGTCGTTGCGTTGGGCGATGCGCTCGAGGCAGGCCTGCACCCAGTCTTCGCAACGCAGGCTGCCTTGCTCGAGCCGGCGCAGGCCCTCGGCCATGGTCAGGCGCGCGAGCGCCGAGGCGGCGGGGCGGCGCGCGGTGGCGGACGGCGCCGATGCAGTCTGGGTCATGCCGGTACTCCTTGTCGGGTTTGATCGTGGCCACGGCCGATGTAGAGGTCGGCCATTTCCTGGTTGGCGAGCAGGTTCGGACCGGTGTCGCTGAGCACGATGCGACCCTGGTCGAGGATGTAGCCGCGGTCGCTGAAGGCCAGCGCCTGGCGCGCGCGCTGTTCGACCATCAGCACCGCCACGCCCAGCTGCGGCAGCCGCCGCACTTCGTCGAAGACCTGCTGCGTCAGCGCCGGCGACAGGGCCGCCGACGGTTCGTCCAGCAGCACCATGCGCGGCGAGGGCATCAGCGCGCGGGCGAAGGCCAGTTGCTGGCGCTCACCGCCCGACAGGTTGCTGGCCTGGGTGCGGCGGCGCGTGCCCAGCACCGGAAACATCTCGAGCATCTGCGCGATGCGCGCACGCGGGTCGGCGACATGTTCGACGACCTGCAGGTTCTCCATCACCGTCAGGTCGCCGAATACGTTCTGCACCTGCGGCACGTACGAGATGCCGACGCGGATACGGTCCTCGACCGCCAGGCTGCGCAGGTCGGTGCCGTCGAAGCGCAGCGTGCCCGACAGCCGCGGCAGCAGTCCCATCACGGCCTTGATCAACGTGGACTTGCCTGCGCCGTTGGTGCCGGCGATGGTGACGATCTCGCCGGCGGCCACGTGCAGCGTGGCGCCCGAGACGATGTCGACGTCGCCATAGCCGCCGGCCATGTCGATGACGTCCAGCAGATGCTGGCCATCGGCCGGCGCGGGCGCCGCCGCCGGCCCGGAAGCCGCGGCCGCTTGTTGCTGTGGCTGTTGCGCGTTCATATGACGCCTCCCATATAGGCTTCGCGCACCGAGTCCTGCGCCAGCACGTCGCGCGGCTTGCCTTCGGCGATGACCTGGCCGCGGTCCATCACGTACATGCGCGGCGCGATGCGCGAGAGTTCTTCGAGGTTGTGTTCGATGATCAGCACCGTCATGCCGCGCTGGTTCAGTTCGACGATGCGCTGCGACAGCTCTTCGATCAGCACCGGATTGACGCCGGCGAAGGGCTCGTCGAGCATGATGCAGCGTGGCTCGAGCATCAGCAGGCGGCCCAGCTCGAGCAGCTTCTTCTGGCCGCCCGACAGCTTGCCGGCCGGCGTGTCGGCGACCCGCGACAGGTTCAGGAAAGCCAGCAGTTCGCTGGCGCGCTGGGCCACCCGCTGTTCTTCGTGGCGCACCCGGCCGGGCGCGAAGAACAGCGGGATCAGCCGCTCGCCGTACAGGTCGGGCGCGGCCGCCATCATGTTGTCCATCACAGTCAGTTGCGAGAACTCGCGCGGCACCTGGAAGGTGCGCGCCAGGCCTTGCCGCACCCGGTTGTGCACCGACAGCGAGGCGATGTCCTGGCCGGCAAAGCTGATCTGGCCGCCACGCATCGGCACGTAGCCGGTGATGACCGAGAACAGCGTGCTCTTGCCGGCGCCGTTGGTGCCGATCAAGCCGAGCAGCTCGCCCTGCTGCAGCGTCAGGCTGACGTCGTCCAATGCCAGGAAGCCGCCGAAACTGGCGCTGACGTGGCTCACGTTCAATAGCGTCATGATGTCTTCCTTGCGTCGGTGCTGCTGCCCAGCACGCCTTGCGGCCGATACAGCACGATCAGGATCAGCGCCATGCCGATCACCCAGATGCGCACGCTGGCCATCTGCACTTCCGAGATGCCGTCGAACACGTCGCGCACGAAGCGAGAGCCTTCCAGGAAGCCGACCATGATGATGGTGCCGATCGCCACGCCACGCAGCCGGTTGGCGCCGCCCACGAAGATCGCGATCCAGATGTAGAAGGTGATCAGCGGCACGAACTGGTCCGGGCTCAGGAAGGTCAGGTAGTGCGCCTGGAAGCCGCCGGCCAGGCCGGCCAGTCCCGCGCCCAGCATCAGCGATCGGGTCTTGAAGCGGGCCGGGTCCTTGCCCAGCGCGCGCACCGCCACTTCGTTGTCGCGGATCGCGCCGATGACGCGGCCGAAGGGGCTGCGCACGACCCGCGTGACCAGCCAGAACACCAGCAGGTTGGCGGCCAGCAGCGTCAGCATGATGCCCAGGTCGATCTGCGTGGCGGGCAGCACGCCTTCGTACATGCGCGGAATGCCCGGCAGCCCGTGCATGCCGCGCGTGAGCCACTCTTCGTGCTGCAGCACCATGCGCACCGATTCCGAGAAACCGAGCGTGACGATGGCCAGGTAGTCGCTGCCCAGCCGCAGCGCCACCATGCCCAGCGGCCAGGCCGCCAGCGCCGTCAGCAGCGCCGCGCCGACCATCGCCAGCGGAATCGGCACCCCTTCCATGGCCAGCAACGCCGAGGCGTACGAGCCGATGGCGAAGAAGCCGACGTGGCCGAAGTTGACCAGGCCGGTGAAACCGTAGTGCAGCGACAGCCCCACGGCCATCAGCATGTAGATCAGCACGCCGATGGAAATTGCGATCAGATAGGCTTCCATGTGCTTACCTCGCCGCCATCGGACGGCCGAATATGCCTTGGGGACGGACCAGCAGCAACAGCAGCAGGACCCCGAATGCGATCACGATCTTGTAGGCCGGTCCGACGTACAGGCTGGCGATCTCCTGCGAGATGCTGAACAGCAGCGTGCCGACCACCGCGCCGATCGGATTGCCGATGCCGCCCAGCACCACCGCCGCGAACATCGGCATCAGCAGTTCGAAGCCCAGTTCGGGCACCACCACGGCCTTGATGCCCAGCAGCACGCCGCCCAGTCCGCAGAACGAACCGCTCAGGATCCACAGGTACAACATGACCCGCTTGGCGCGGATGCCGCTGGCCGCCGCCAGGTCGGCGTTGTCGGCCACTGCCCGCATGCGCCGGCCCAGCGGCGTGGCATGCAGCACCACGAAGGCCAGCGCTAGCGCGGCGGCCGCGGTCAGCACGATGTAGACGTCGGTGGGCAGGATGCGGATGCCGCCGAAGTTCCAGGCCCGCACCAGCGGCACGTCGAGGTTGTATTGGTCCTGGCCGGCGAAGAAGGTGATCGTGTTGCGCACCACGAAGGCCACGCCCAGCGACGCGATCAGGCGCGACACGTTGGAGCGGTGCGCCAGCGCACGAAACACCCACAGGTAGAAGAACACCGACACCAGCGCCGTGAAGGCGCTGGCGGCCAGCACGCCCACTATCAGCGAGCCGCCGATGAAGGTCTGCACGCCGACGGCGGTGTAGGCCCCCAGTGTCATGTAGTCACCGGTCGCGGCATTGGGAAAGCGCGCTATCCCAAAGACCATGGTGATCGCCAGCACCGGCAGGGCCAGCAGGGTGCCCAGCACGATGCCGTTGATCGTCGCGTTGATGATCGCGATGGTTTCCATCTCTCGGTCTCCCGCCCGGTCTCAGAGCGAACCGGGCACGGTTTCGTTCAGCACCAGCTTGCCGTCGCGGATATCGAACACGCCGAAGTCGGGCACCGTCTCGCCCTGCTTGCCGAAGTCGAGCTTGGACGAGGCGCCGTCGAAGTCGACGTCCTTGCCGGCGCGCAGCGCGTCGCGGCCCTGCACGAACGACGCGACCTTCTGGCCGCCTTCGGCGGTCACCGGCTTGATGCGGGCATTGATGTCGGCGGTGCCGGCCTGCGCGCCAGCCGCCTCGATCGCCAACGCCAGCGTGATGACCATGTCGTAGCTCTGCGCGGCGAACACATCGGGCTCGCGCTTCATCTTGGCGCGGAAGCGCTCGGAGAAGCTCTTGTATGCCTCATGGTCGTGCGCGGCCACGTTCGAGATCGAGATGATGCCTTCGGTGGCTTCCTTGCCCAGCGCCTTGACCAGGTCTTCGTTGGCGGTCCAGCCGGGCATGATGAACTTGCAGTCCTGGCCGGTCTGGAACCATTCGCGCAGCAGGATGGTGGCGTCGGGCCGGTACGACCCGAGCGCGATCACGTCCGGCTTGGTGGCCAGCACCCGGTTGAGCTCGGTGCGGTAGGTGGTCTGGTTCGGTTCGTAGATCGTCAGCGCGGTGAGCTTGTCGCCACCCTGTTCCCAGCTTTCCTTGAAATAGTTGGCCAGGCCGACGAAGGTCGAATTGTTGAAGGCCATCACGGCCGGGCGCTTGAACCCGCGCCGGCGCGCGACCTCGGCGAAGGCGCGGCCGAACACCGCGTTGGAGGCCTGGTACATCCACGCCAGCCCGCGCCGGTTCTCGGTCAGCATCTCGGGCGCGCCGCAGGTGTTCATCATGATGATGTCGGCGTTGTTGGTGATCGGCATCACCGCCAGCCCGACCGCCGAGGGCCAGATGCCGACCACCGCCTGCACCCGGTTGATCTCGATCAGCTTCTTGACCGCCAGTACCGCCGCGTCGGGCTTGGTCTGGTCGTCCTCGGCATACAGCGCGAACTGGCGGCCGGCCGCGCCGCCGGCGGCGTTGACTTCGTCGACGGCGATGCGGATCGCCTCGAGCATCGCGCCGCCGTAGGGGCCGCCCACGCCGGTGATCGAATTCAGTGCGCCGAGCCGGAACGGCTGGGCCGATTGCGCGGCGCGTGCGCCCCAGGGAAGCATCGCGGTGGCGGCCAGTGCCACGCTGGAGGTGACGAACTGGCGGCGGCTGCTGCTGCGGATGGCTTGCGGTTTCATATTCGTTCCTTCTGCGCCTGCGGCGCATTGATCAACTTCGAATATGCCGGCGTTGGATGCCCGGCCCCTTGTGAGTCTTGTTGTGCCGCCGGTTGGCCGGCAGCTTTCTGCTGCAAGAATCGTGCCCATGGGGCAGGCACGATCCGTCTGCCCGGTGCTTACTGGACCGCCCCCTCGGCGCGCCAGCGCTGGATCTGCTCGGCCGATACACCGAAGCGCTGCAGCACCTGGTCGGTGTGCTGGCCATGCAACGGCGCCGGCGTGCGCACGCTGCCGGGCGTGCGCGAGAAGTGCGCCGGCACGCCGACGGTCTTCATGCGCCCCAGCTTGGGGTGGTCGAGTTCCTGGATCATGCCGCGCGCCGCGTAATGGGGATCGTTGACGGCCTGGCCGAAGTCGTTGATCGGTCCGCAGGGCACGTGGGCCTGCTCGCAGCGGGCGATCCAGGTGGCCGCGTCGGCCTGCGCGAATTCGGCCTCGAGCAGCGGCTCCAGAATATGGATGTTGGCCAGCCGGTCGCTGTTGGTCACGAAGCGCGGATCGGTGATCAGTTCGGGCCGGCCGAGCACGTCGGCGCACAGCTTCTCCCAGGTGCGCTGATTGGCCGCGCCGATGATGATGTAGCCATCGCCGGTATTGAAGGCCTGGTAGGGCGCCGAGACCCGATGGCGGCTGCCGGTGGCCTGCGGCACCGTGCCTTCGGCGAAATAGGCGGCGGCTTCCCAGATGAACCACGGCAGGCCGCACTCGGCCAGCGAGATGTCGATGTGCTGGCCTTCGCCGGTCTGGCGCTGGTGCAGGCAGGCCGCCAGGATCGCGTACGAGGCGGTCAGGCCGGCGCCGATGTCGTAGATGGCGATGCCGGATTTCAGCGGGCGGCCCTGCGGCTCGCCGGTCATGCTCATGATGCCGGTCATGCCTTGCGCGACCAGGTCGAAGCCGCCCTTGCCCGAGTACGGGCCGGTCTGGCCGTAGCCCGAGATCGAGCAATAGACCAGGCGCGGATTGATCTGGCTGAGCGTGTCGTAATCCAGGCCCAGCGAGCGGGTCACGCCGACCCGGTAGTTCTCGACCAGCACGTCGGCCCAGCGCACCATCTCGAGCACCGTCTCGCGGATCGCCGGATTCTTCAGGTTCAGCGAGATGCCCAGCTTGTTGCGGTTGATCTGCGCGAAGCAGCTGGACTCGCCGTTGACGTAGGGGCCCATCTCGCGGGCGTCGTCGCCGGCGCCGGGTTTTTCGACCTTGATGACTTCGGCGCCCAGGTCGGCCAGCACCATGGTGCAGTAGGGGCCGGCCATGATCTGCGACAGGTCCAGGACCTTGATGCCCGCCAGCGGCAAGGCGGTGTTGCGATCGCTCATCTCGTGTTCTCTCCGTGTGCGGCCGCCGTGCCCGGCGGCCCGCTCAGCGGCCGGTGAAGGCCGGTCTTTGTTTGTTCAGGAAGGCGGCCTGGCCCAGCCGGTAGTCTTCGGTGTCGAAGCAGGCATAGGGCTCGAGCCGTTCTTGCTCGCTCAATGGCTCGGGCTGGCCGAGCCGGCGCACGAACTTCTTGTGCCAGCGGTTGACCAGCGGCGCGCCGCTGGCGATGCGGCGGGCACTGTCATAGGCCTGCTGCACCAGCGTCTCGTCGTCGACCACGCGGGTCAGCAGGCCTTTTTCCAGCGCCTCCTGGGCGCCGAAGATGCCGCCCTCGAGCAGGATCTCGAGCGTGCGGGCCGGGCCGATCAATCCGACCAGGTCCTGAAGCTCGCGGTAGTCCAGCGTCAGGCCGATGCGGTTGATCGGGATGCCGAAGCGGGCGCTGCGCGCGGCGATCCGCACGTCGCACAGCGCGGCGATCTCGAGTCCGCCCCCGACGCAGGCGCCTTCGATGCAGGCCAGCGTCGGATGGCGCGTGAGCTTGAGCCGGTCGGTCAGGTCCAGCGTCAGGTCGGCGTAGTCGCGGGCCTGCTGCGCGCCGCTGCGGTCCTGGTCGAAGCCGCCGATATCGCTGCCGGCGCAGAACGCGCCGCCGGCGCCGCGCACCACGATGCAGCGCACGCTGTCGTCGGCGTCGAGCTCGTCGACCGCCGCGCCGAACTGCCGGTACATGTCCAGCGTGAACGCATTACGTTTGGCCGGGCGGTCCAGCAGCAGCGTGGCGATGCCGTGTTCGCCGCGTTCGATGACGATGCGGCCGGCCGGCGCCGCGCTGTCGCTGGCTGCGCCGCCTTGTGCCATGCCGGGGTTGGCGCCGGCGCTCATGATTGCGGCTCCAGCTTGAGCGTGGTGCCGTCCAGCACCAGCCGGTCGTCCAGCCACAACTGCGCGTCGGTGACGATGGTGTCGTAATGCGCGGCCGCCTTGACCGTGCCGCCGATATAGGCGCTGGTGCCCAGCGCCAGCTGGATCGAGCCGTACACGCTTTCGTCCGACAGCATGGTGCCGTCCAGCTCGCAGCACGGGTTCATGCCGACGCCCAGTTCGCCCAGGTTGTAGACCAGCGGGTCGTCGAAGCTCTTGAGCAGCTCGCGGAAGCGGCGTGCCTCGCTGCCGCCCTCGATCGAGACCGCCATGCCGCGTTCGTAGACGATGCGCACCGGTTCGTCGCGGATCAGCGACACGCCGGGAATGCTGGCGTTGACGACGATGACCCCCTCGGCCGTGCCTTCGACCGGCGCCAGGCTGGACTCCAGGCAATAGCCCGCCGAGATGTCGATGGTGTTGGCAAAGCCGTGCAGCGCGCGGCCATTGCGGCCGGCGATGCTCATCGTGATGTCGGTGCCGGCCGCGCTGGTGACCCTGGCGGTGCTGGCCCGCGTGAATGCATCGGCCAGCCCCTGGATATGTGGCCGCAGGCCTTCGAAGTCGGCGTTCCAGCCGGCCGCCATGAAGAAGTCGGGCAGATCGGATTCGGGCAGCACGATCACGCCGACGCCGGCGCGCGTGGCCTGCTGGCGCGCTTCGGTATGCGCGGCGTTGGCGCGCGTCAACGCGATGACCAGGTCGGCCGCGCGCATCGATTGCGCGACGATGTCGGAGAACTGGCGGCCGTGCTGGCGGCTGCCGGGGATCTGCAGCAGGTGGGCGATGGCGCCGCATTCCTGCACCGCGATGGCCAGCGGCTGCACATTGTGTTCGGTATAGAAGTCGTAAAGCACCAGCACGTTCATGCCGGGCTGCGTATTGCCCAGCAGGCGCACGACCTTGCGGGCATTGTCGAGCTTGAGCAGCGTATTCATGAGCGGGCCTCCTGGTCGACGGCGACGATCGCGGCCTCGAGGATGTCCAGGCCTTGTTGCAGCTGGGCATCGCTCATGTTCAGCGGACCGAGAAAGCGCAGCACGTTGCCATGAAAACCGGCCTTGACCAGGATCAGTCCGTTTTCGTAGGCGCGCTGCACGATGCGGGCGGCCAGCGCGCCGGCTGGCTCGTGGCCGCGTTTGTCCTGCACGATCTCGACCGCGCGCATCGCGCCCAGCCCGCGGGCGTGGCCGACGATGCCGATGTCGCGCACCCAGTCGTCGAAGCGCGTCTGCAACTGCTCGCCCAGGCGGCAGGCGCGGGCAGGGTAGTCATCGCGCTGCATGATGTCGAGCGTGGCCAGTGCCGCGGCGCAGGCCAGCGGGTTGCCGGCATAGGTGCCGCCCAGGCCGCCGACGTCGGGCGCATCCATCAGTTCGGCGCGGCCGACCGCCGCCGCGATCGGCAGGCCTCCGCCCATCGACTTGGCCAGCGTGTACAGGTCGGCCTGCACACCCGAGTGTTCGGTGGCGAACCAATGGCCGGTGCGGCAGAAGCCGGACTGGATCTCGTCGGCGATCAGCACGATGCCATGCCGGTCGCAGTAGTCGCGCAGCGCGCGCAGGAACCCCGCCGGCGCGGCATGGAAGCCGCCTTCGCCCTGGATCGGTTCGATGATGACGGCGGCGACCTGGTCAGCGCCGACTTCGGTTTCGACCAGCCGGCGAAAGCGCGCGAAGGCCTCGTCGCTGCTGGCCTGTTCGGAATCGCTGGCGTGGCGGTAGGCCACCGGATAGGGCGCCCGGTAGACCTCGCCGGCCCACGGCCCGAAACCGGTCTTGTAGGCCGGCGCCTTGGCGGTCAGCGACAGCGCCATGTAGGTGCGACCGTGGAAGGCCTGCTCGAAGGCGACCACCGCGGGCCGGCCGGTGGCGCGGCGGGCGATCTTGATGGCGTTCTCGACCGCCTCGGCGCCGGTGCTCTGCAACATGACCTTCTTGTCCCAGTCGCCCGGCACCCGCTTGACCAGCTCACGTGCCAGGTCGATGTAGCCCGGGTACATGACGATGTTGAAGCAGGTGTGCAGGAAGGCGTCAGCCTGCGCCTTGACCGCGGCGACCACGTCGGGATGCGCATGGCCGACGTTCAGCGTGCCGATGCCGCCGGCGAAGTCGAGATATTGGCGACCGTCGAGGTCGGTGACCTCGGCGCCCGCGGCGTGGCGGGCGAAGATCGGCGGGCCGTTGGCGACGCCGCGCGCGACCAGCGCATTGCGCTCATCGAGATATCGCTGGCACTGCGGGCCGGGGAAGGTCGAAGACGGGTGGGCTGGCAACGCAACTCTCCTGAGGTCTGGAACGATCGTCGATGGACGTGTCGGGAGGATGTTGCGCCGCTGGATTTATTGTGTCAACTAGAAATTACAATTTAGAGTGGTAGATTGTGCACAATCTTGAGTCCTATCTGGTGCTATGATTCCCTACCGCGTCGCCCGACGACGCCCCGACGTTCACAGGCACATGGCCACCACCCAGAAAACCACCCCGCAGGCACCGCCCGAAGAAGAAAAGGGCCGGCGCGCGCTCGCCTCGACGCAGGCCGTCGTGCTCGATGTGCGTGCGCGGATCGCCTCGCAGGCCTTGCTGCCCGGATCGCGCATCCCCGAGGAAGACCTGGCGCAGTCCTACGACATCCCTCGCGCCAAGGCCCGCGAGGTACTGGCCACGCTCGAGGATCGCGGGCTGGTCGCGCGGGTGCCGAACAAGGGGGCGGTGGTGGTGCCGGTCGACATGGAGACCACGTACCGGCTGTATCAGGTGCGCGAGGCACTCGACGGCCTGTCGGTCAGGCTGGCGATGCAGAACGCCGGCCCCGACGACTGGGCCCAGCTGCAGCAGTTGCTGGGCGAGCCTTTCGAGGAAAGCCTGCGGCAGGGCGACATCGAAGCCCACGTCGAGACCATCGTGCTGTTTCGCAACCGGCTGACCGAGCTGGCCGCCAATCCGATCCTGACCGACCTGATCGAACGGATCTACGATCGCACGCACGTGACGATGCGGCGCGTGGCCTTGCTGCCCGGCCGGGCCGACATGGGGATCAAGCAGTATCGCGACCTGCTG
Organism: Pseudomonadota bacterium; assembly: GCA_023427085.1. Lineage (GTDB taxonomy): Bacteria > Pseudomonadota > Gammaproteobacteria > Burkholderiales > Burkholderiaceae_B > Orrella. Next base: position 18,904 of record JAEZBO010000265.1, on the reverse strand, counting down.
GACGCGATGGTGCGCGGCGACGTCGAGGCGGCCGACCGCTGCGTGCGCGACCTGAATCAGAGCGCGCGCGACTACATCCAGCGTTATCGGGATTATCTGTAGCCGCTCACGCGGCAGCCGGCTCGAGCGAGCGGCTCGGCTCGGCCTGGCGTGCCCCGCCAGCGCCGCGGGCGGGCCGTCGCCGGCGGCACGGCAGTGACGTCAGGCCGGTTGTTGCTGCCTGGCGCCCAGCAGGTCGATGATGGCGGGCCACAGCTGCGCCGGGGTATCTGCCTGCCGGTCGGCCTGCCATTCGGACACCGCCAGCGCATCGCCGCAATAGCCATAGGCCGCCGCGATCGACGGCATGCCGGCCGCGCGGCTGGCCTGGATGTCGCGCAGGTCGTCGCCGACATAGAGGCATGTGTGCGGCACGTGGCCGGCCTGGCGGGCGGCGTGCAGCAGCGGTTCGGGATGCGGCTTGGCGTGCGCGGTGGTGTCACCGCACACGGTGGCGGCGCTGCGTGCGCTCAGGCCCAGATGTTCGATCAGCGGCAGGGCCAGCCGGGTCATCTTGTTGGTGACGATGCCCCACTGCAAGCCGCTGTGATCGAGTTGCGCGAGCAGGTCGTCGATGCCCGGGAACAGGCTCGAATGCTCGGTCATGGCCTGCTCGTAATCGTCCAGGAACTGCTGGCGCGTCGCCTCGTAGTCGGGATGATCGGGATGCATGTCGAGCGCGACCCGCAGCAGCCCGCGCGCACCCTGCGACGCGACCGGCCGCAGCGTGGCCAGCGGCAGCGGCGCCAGGCCGCGGCGGTCGCGCTGCCGGTTGGCGGCGGCGGCCAGGTCGGGCGCGGTATCGGCCAGCGTGCCGTCGAAATCGAACAGAACCAGGCCTTTCATTTGCGCGTCGCCATCAGGTAGTTGACCGAGGTATCGCCGGACAGCTTGTAGCGTTCGGTGATCGGGTTGTATTCGAGGCCCTTCATCGCGGTGGTCTCGAGGCCGGCCTGGCGCACCGCCTGCGCGAGCTCGCTGGGCTTGATGAAGCTTTCGTAGCTGTGCGTGCCGCGCGGCAGCAGGCGCAGCACGTATTCGGCGCCGATGATCGCGAACAGATAGGACTTCGGATTGCGATTGAGCGTCGAAAAGAACACCCAGCCGCCCGGCTTGACCAGCGTGGCGCAGGCCTGCACGATCGAGGCCGGATTGGGCACGTGCTCGAGCATTTCCATGCAGGTCACGACGTCGTAGCGGCCAGGATGCTGGGCCGCCATGTCCTCGGCGCTGATGGCCTGGTAGTCGACCTTGACCCCCGATTCGAGCCCGTGCAGGCGCGCGACCTGCAGCGACTTGTGCGCCAGGTCGATGCCGGTCACCTGCGCGCCGCCGACGGCCATGCTTTCGGCCAGGATGCCGCCGCCGCAGCCCACGTCCAGCACCTGCTTGCCGGCCAGGTCGCCGGCCAGCTCGCGTATCCAGCCCAGCCGCAGCGGATTGATCGCATGCAGCGGCTTGAATTCGCTGGTCGGATCCCACCAGCGCGAGGCCAGCGCGCTGAACTTCTCCAGCTCGGCGGGATCGACATTGCCGGCAGCAGGGGCTTGGGTCGTGCTAGTGGTCATCGGGTCTTATCCTGTGCGTGCCGTCCCGCGGGACGGCATCTTGCCTCGCGGAAACCGACAGGCAAAAAAAAGGCCTCGCAATCGCGAGGCCTTTCATTGTAGCCGGTCGCCAAGTCAGACCGGCTACCCGTACAACTCGAAATTAACGGCGGGTGCCGACGATTTCGATTTCCACGCGGCGGTTCTGAGCACGGCCTTCGCGGGTCTTGTTGTCGGCGATGGGCTCGAGTTCGCCCTTGCCTTCGGTGTAGACACGGTTGGCGTCAACGCCACGCGACACCAGGTAGTTCTTGACCGAAGCGGCGCGGCGCTCGGACAGGCCCTGGTTGTACGCCTCGGGACCAGTCCAGTCGGTGTGGCCGACAGCGATGATGGTTTCGAGGTTGATGCCGTTGACTTGCTGGACCACCTGGTCGAGCAGCTGGCGGCCTTCCGGCTTGAGCGTGTCACGGTCGAAGTCGAAGAAGGTGTCGGCGTTGAAAACGACCTTGCTGGCCGTCGGCGTGGGAGCCGGGGCGGGAGCAGGCGTGGCAGCCTGGGCGACCGGAACACCGTCGCAGCCGGGGATGCCGGTAGCGGGAGTCCAGAACGCGTTGCGCCAGCACAGTTCGTTGGTGCCGTTCTTCCAGACATCACCGAAAGCGCTGCGCCAGTTGTTGACCTCTTGCGGGTAGGACTGGGCGGAAGCGACACCCGACGCCGTCACGGCGGCAAAGGCGAGCGCCAGAGCGAATTTGGAGGGCTTGTTCATGTTTCTCCTCGTTGAGCTTGAAGCTGGATAAGTGACTCGCAGCGAACCCCCGCCGCATATGCCAGGAAACGGGGCCAGTATAGCAACGCCTGGAAGGTGTTCATAGGACAGGCGCCTGGGTTTCCTGCGTGCTGGAAACAATCTTAAGGCATTTGCTGAAGTTTGGACCCCAAGAACCTGCGAGCGGAGCGCGGATGTCCGCATTTGGCGCGGCTCTCGGGGCTGCTTGTTGGTTTTTGACAACAGCATCGGGGGCGTACCTTTTGTCATGCTTTTGTCGCGTGCAGGCCACAGTCGGGCTTGCCGACGGGATTTGTCGAAAAACCCTTTGTAACGGGGTCTTTGCGACAGTTCTTGCCGGCGCGGCCCTGTGGGATGTGGCGGTTCGGCGCCGCCAGGGAGCGCCCCGGGGAGCGAGTGCTAGAATCCAACGTTTACCCGGCAACGGGTCTGCCCTCTATATATATAGACACTCGCCAGCCTATGGATTCCTTCGCCAAGGAAACACTTCCAATCTCGTTGGAAGAAGAAATGCGCCGCAGCTATCTCGATTACGCAATGAGCGTGATCGTGGGCCGGGCCCTGCCGGACGTGCGCGACGGCTTGAAGCCGGTGCACCGGCGCGTGCTCTACGCGATGCACGAGCTGAACAACGACTGGAACCGGGCGTATAAGAAATCGGCGCGTATCGTCGGTGACGTGATCGGTAAATATCACCCGCACGGTGACCAGTCGGTCTACGACACGATCGTGCGCATGGCGCAGGATTTCTCGCTGCGCTACATGCTGGTCGACGGCCAGGGCAACTTCGGCTCGATCGACGGCGACAACGCCGCGGCGATGCGTTACACCGAAATCCGCCTGGCCAAGATCGCCCACGAACTGCTGGCCGACATCGACCAGGAAACCGTCGACTTCGGGCCCAACTACGACGGCAGCGAAAGCGAACCGCTGCTGCTGCCGTCGCGGCTGCCCAACCTGCTGGTCAACGGCAGCTCGGGCATCGCCGTGGGCATGGCCACCAACATTCCGCCGCACAACCTCGCCGAGGTCGTCGACGGCTGCCTGTATTGCCTGCGCAACCCCGAGTGCTCGGTCGACGAGCTGATCGAACTGATCCCGGCGCCCGACTTTCCGACCGGCGGCATCATCTACGGCATGGTCGGCGTGCGCGAAGGCTACCGCACCGGCCGCGGCCGCCTGGTGATGCGCGCGAAGACGCACTTCGAGGACATGGAGCGCGGCAACCGCCAGTCCATCGTCGTCGACGAGCTGCCTTACCAGGTCAACAAGAAGACCTTGCAAGAGCGCATCGCCGAACTGGTCAACGACAAGAAGATCGAAGGCATCTCCGACATCCGCGACGAGTCGGACAAGGATGGCATGCGCCTGGTGATCGAGCTCAAGCGCGGCGAAGTGCCCGAGGTGGTGCTCAACAACCTGTACAAGCACACGCAGCTGCAGGACACCTTCGGCATGAACTTCGTCGCGCTGGTCGACGGCCAGCCGCGCCTGCTCAACCTCAAGCAGATGGTGCAGTACTTCCTGCAGCATCGCCGCGAAGTGGTCACGCGCCGCACCGTGTTCCAGCTGCGCAAGGCGCGCGAGCGCGGCCACGTGCTCGAGGGCCTGGCGGTGGCGCTGGCCAACATCGACGATTTCATCGCGATCATCAAGGCGGCGCCGACGCCGCCGGTCGCGCGGCAAGAGCTGATGGCGCGCAATTGGGATTCGTCGCTGGTGCGCGAGATGCTCACGCGGGCCGACGGCGACACGCCGGGCGGCGTGGCTGCCTATCGTCCCGAGACGCTGCCCGAAGGCTACGGCCTGCAGGCCGACGGCATGTATCGCCTCAGCGACGGCCAGGCGCAGGAAATCCTCAACATGCGGCTGCAGCGCCTGACCGGGCTGGAGCAGGACAAGATCGTCGGCGAATACAAGGACGTGATGGAAACCATCGCCGACCTGCTCGACATCCTGTCCAAGCCCGAGCGCATCACCGTCATCATCAGCGACGAACTGCAGGCCATCAAGACCGAGTTCGCCGGCAACGGCAAGGACGCGCGCCGCTCGCACATCGAGCTCAACGCCACCGAGCTCGACACTGAAGACCTGATCACGCCGGTGGACATGGTCGTGACGCTGTCGGCCGGCGGCTACGTCAAGAGCCAGCCGCTGTCCGAGTACCGCGCGCAGCGCCGGGGCGGCCGGGGCAAGCAGGCCACCGCGATGAAGGAGAACGACTGGGTCGACCAGCTGTTCACCGCCAATACCCACGACTACCTGCTGTGCTTCTCCGACCGCGGCCGGGTCTACTGGCTCAAGGTCTGGGAAGTGCCGCAAGGCACGCGCACCTCGCGCGGCCGGCCGATCGTCAACATGTTCCCGCTGGCCGACGGCGAGAAGATCACCGTGGTGCTGCCGGTCAAGGAATTCAGCGAAGACCATTACGTCTTCATGGCGACCTCGCGCGGCACCGTCAAGAAGACGCCGCTGTCCGATTTCTCCAACCCGCGCAAGGCCGGCATCATCGCGGTCGATCTCGACGAGGGCGACTACCTGATCGGCGCCGACCTGACCGACGGCAAGCACGACGTCATGCTGTTCTCCGATGCCGGCAAGGCCGTGCGTTTCGACGAGAATGACGTGCGTCCGATGGGCCGCAACGCGCGCGGCGTGCGCGGCATGATGCTCGAAGAATCGCAGAACGTCATCGCGCTGCTGGTCTCCGAAGGCGAGGTGCAGAGCGTGCTGACCGCCACCGAAAACGGCTACGGCAAGCGCACGCCGATCGGCGAGTACACGCGCCACGGCCGTGGCACCAAGGGCATGATCGCGATCCAGACCTCGGCCCGCAACGGCAAGGTGGTGGGCGCGGTGCTGGTGACGCCGTCCGACGAGATCATGCTGATCACCACCGGCGGCGTGCTGGTGCGCACGCGGGTCGCCGAGATCCGCGAAATGGGCCGCGCCACGCAGGGCGTCACGCTGATCAGCGTCGATGACGGCAGCCACCTGTCGGGTGTCCGCCGTGTGGTCGAGAGCGATGCCGACGAAGGCGACGACGAAGCCGCTGACGGTGAAGGCGGCGTGGCGGTGGAAGGGGCCGGCGCCGAGGCGTCGGACGACGGCAAGCCGGGCGCCGACGCGCCGGGCGCCGATGCGCCGGATGCCGACGCCGCGGACGCCGACCCGCAGGAGCCCTGATCATGCAGCGACCCTGGAATTTCTCCGCCGGTCCGTCGGTGCTGCCCGAGGTGGTGCTGCGCCAGGCCGCCGAAGAGATGCTCGACTGGCACGGCTGCGGCATGTCGGTGATGGAAATGAGCCATCGCGGCAAGCAGTTCGTGCAGATCTGCGACGAGGCCGAGGCCGACCTGCGCAGCCTGCTGGGCGTGTCCGACGACTACGCGGTGATGTTCATGCAGGGCGGCGCGACCGCCGAGAACGCCATCCTGCCGATGAACCTGATCGGCCGGGGCGGCGCCAACGCGGCCGACTATGTGCTGACCGGCCATTGGTCGGTGCGCTCGCACAAAGAGGCCGGCCGCTACGGCGACGCGCAGGCGGCGGCCTCGTCGGGCGCGGCCACCGTCATCGACGGCAGGCAGCAGGCGCCCTGGACCTGGGTGCCGGCCAGCAGCGACTGGCATGTGCGGCCGCAGGCGGCCTACCTGCACCTGTGCAGCAACGAGACCATCGGCGGCGTCGAGTTCATGGACTGGCCCACGCCGGCCAGCCTGGGCGCGCCCGAGGTGCCGCTGGTCGTCGATGCGTCGTCGCATTTCCTGTCGCGGCCGATGGACGTCAGCCGGGTCGGCATGATGTATGCCGGCGCGCAAAAAAACGCCGGCCCGGCCGGCGTCACCGTGGTGATCATCCGCCGCGACCTGCTCGGCCACGCGCTGCCGATCTGCCCGTCGGCGTTCGACTACGCCAACGTGGCGGCCGAGCATTCGCGCTACAACACGCCGCCGACCTACGCGATCTACATCGCCGGGCTGGTCTACAAATGGCTGTTGGGGCAGGGCGGGCTGGCCGGCATCGCGCAGCAGAACATCGCCAAGGCCGACCTGCTGTACGGCTTTCTGGATGGCTCGGACTTCTACGCCAACCCCATCCACGCACCGGTGCGCTCGCGCATGAACGTGCCGTTCGTGCTGGCCGACGCCAGCCTGGACGCCCGTTTCCTCGAGGGCGCCGAGCGGGCCGGCCTGACCCAGCTCAAGGGCCACAAGAGCGTGGGCGGCATGCGCGCCTCGATCTACAACGCGCTGCCGCTGGCCGGCGTGGCCGCGCTGGTCGACTACCTGAAGGAATTCGAGCGCACTCATGGATGAGTCCCTGCTTGCCAAGCTGACGCCGCTGCGCGAGCGCATCGACAGCATCGACACCCAGATCCTCGCGCTGCTGGCCGACCGCGCCCGCACCGCGCAAGCGGTTGGCGAGGTCAAGCACGCCGCCAATGCCGATGGCCCGGTGCTGCGCCCCGAGCGCGAGGCGCAGGTGATCCGCGGCCTGCAGGCCGACAAGCGTGGCGAGCCGTTTCCGCCCGAGGCCATCGCGGCGGTCTGGACCGAGATCATCTCGGCCTGCCGCGGCCTCGAACGGGTGCTGACGGTGGCCTATCTCGGGCCGCAGGGCTCGTTCTCCGAGCAGGCGGCCTTCGAGCAGTTCGGCCACGCGGTGCAGGGCCTGCAATGCCCGTCGTTCGACGAGGTGTTCCGTGCCGTCGAGGCCGGCCAGGCCGACGTCGGCATGGTGCCGGTCGAAAACTCCACCGAGGGCGCGGTCAACCGCACGCTCGACCTGCTGCTGGCGTCGCCGCTGCGCATCCTGGGCGAACGTTCGCTCGAGATCCGCCATTGCCTGATGACGCAAAGCGGCAACATGGACGGCGTGACGCGCGTGATGGCGCATCCGCAGGCGCTGGCGCAGTGCCAGGGCTGGCTGGGCCGCCTGTATCCGACGCTCGAGCGCGAGGCCGTCTCCAGCAATGCCGAGGCCGCCAAGCTCGCGTCGCAGGACCCCACCGTGGCCGCGATCGCCGGCGATGCGGCGGCGCGCTCGTGGCAGCTCGAGATCGTCGCCGCCGGGATCCAGGACGATCCGCACAACCGCACGCGTTTCCTGGCGATCGGCCGGATCGAGACGCTGCCGACCGGCCGCGACAAGACCAGCATGATCCTGGCGGTCAACAACCGCGCCGGCGCGGTCTACGAAATGCTGGCGCCGCTGGCCGCCAACGGCGTGTCGATGACGCGCTTCGAGTCCCGTCCGGCCCGTACCGGCCACTGGGAATACTTCTTCTACGTCGACGTGCTCGGCCACCGCGACGACCCCCAGGTCGCCCGCGCGCTGAGCATGCTGGAATCGCAGGTCGCCTTCTTCAAGGTGCTGGGTTCCTACCCGGCGCAATAGCGGCATGGCCTCGCCCAGCGATCCCCGGGCCGGGGCGGCGAGCGCCTCGGCCGCCACCCCTGCGATCCCGGTGCTGGCGGTGGTCGGCGTCGGGCTGATCGGCGGTTCGTTCGCCGCGGCGCTGCGCGCGGCCGGGCAGGTCGGCACCGTGCTCGGGGTCGGTCGCCAGCCGCAGCCGCTGCAGGTCGCCACCGAGCTCGGCCTGATCGACGAGGCGGTCAGCCTGGACGAGGCGGGCGCGCGCGCCGATTTCATCCTGCTGGCCACGCCGGTGGCGGCGCTGGCGCCCGCGCTGGCCGCCTTGCGGCCGGTGCTGCGCGAGCAGGCGGTGATCACCGACGCGGGCAGCACCAAGCAGCAGGTCGTCGACGCAGCGCTCGCACAACTGGGCGAACGGGCCGGCCAGTTCGTGCCCGGCCATCCGATCGCCGGCTCGCACGCCAGCGGCCCGGCGGCCGCCGACGCCGCCTTGTACCGCGGCCGCAATGTGATCCTGACGCCGCTGCCGCACAACGACGCCGCCCGCATCGAGCGGGTCGCGCAGGCCTGGCGGGCTTGCGGCGCGCGGGTGCGGCAGATGGACGCCGCGGCGCACGACGCGGTCTTCGCATCGGTCAGCCACCTGCCGCACTGGCTGGCGGCCGCCTACATGGCGCAAGTGGCGCTGTCGGACGACGCCGACCTGCGGCTGCAGCTGGCCGGCAGCGGTTTTCGCGATTTCACGCGCATCGCCGGCGGCTCGCCGGAGATGTGGCGCGATATTTTCATTTCGAACAAGCCGGCGATGCTGCGCGAGCTGGCTGCGTTGCGCCAGGTCATGGATCGCGCCGAGCAGGCGCTGCTGGCCGACGACGGCGCGGCGCTGCAGCAGTGGCTGGCGCTGGCGGCACAGGCACGCTCGGGCTGGCGCCCGGAGGACAACTGAAGATGGCGGCACACGAATTCCTGGATCTGGCGCGCGCGCGCCACGCGAGCGGTACGGTCGCGCTGCCGGGTTCCAAGAGCATTTCCAATCGCGTGCTGCTGCTGGCCGCGCTGGCGCAGGGCAACACGCGCATCGACGGCCTGCTGGCGTCCGACGACACCCGGGTGATGCTCGAGGCGCTCGCGCAGCTCGGCGTGCCGCTCGAGCGCCATGACGACGGCTCCCTGACGGTCGGCGGCGTCGGGCGCTTCCCGCAGCGCCAGGCCGACCTGTTCCTGGGCAATGCCGGCACCGCGTTCCGGCCGCTGACGGCCGCGCTGGCCTTGATGGGCGGCGAGTATCGGCTGGCGGGGGTGCCGCGCATGCACGAGCGTCCGATCGGCGACCTGGTCGATGCCTTGCGCGCGTTGGGCGCGCGGATCGACTACCTGGGCAACGATGGTTACCCGCCGCTGGCGATCGGCCCGATGCGCGAGCTCTCGGCGCAGCCGGTGCAGGTGCAGGGCAGCGTCTCCAGCCAGTTCCTGACCGCCTTGCTGCTGGCCGCGCCGATGGCCTTGGCCGACAGCGGCAGACCGCTGGTGATCGAGGTCGCCGGCGAGCTGATCTCCAAGCCCTACATCGAGATCACGCTGAACCTGATGGCGCGTTTCGGCGTCACGGTACAGCGCGACGGCTGGCAGCGCTTCACGGTGCCGGCCGGCAGCCGCTACGTCGCGCCAGGCCGCCTGCGGGTCGAGGGCGATGCCTCGTCGGCCTCGTATTTCCTGGCGCTGGGCGCGATCGGCGGTGGCCCGGTGCGAGTCACCGGCGCCGGCGCCGACAGCATCCAGGGCGACGTCGCCTTCGCCGACACGCTCGTGTCGATGGGCGTGCAGATCGATCGCGGCAGCGACTGGATCGAGGCCCGCGGCGTGCAGGTCGCGCAGGGCGAACGGCTCAAGGCCTTCGATGGCGACTTCAACCTGATCCCCGACGCGGCGATGACCGCGGCCGCGCTGGCGCTGTACGCCGACGGCCCGTGCCTGCTGCGCAACATCGGCAGCTGGCGCGTCAAGGAGACCGACCGCATCCACGCCATGCAGGTCGAGCTCGACAAGCTGGGCGCGCAGGTCGACAGCGGCCCCGACTGGCTGCGCGTGACGCCGCCGGCCGACGATGGCTGGCGCGACGCGCACATCGGCACCTGGGACGACCATCGCATGGCCATGTGTTTTTCGCTGGCCGCCTTCGGTCCGGCCGCCGTCCGCATCCTCGATCCGGGCTGCGTGGCCAAGACCTTTCCCGACTACTTCGAGGTCTACGCCGGCCTCGTTCGCGGCTGAGCCGCCCGTCTTCCGTTGTCTTTGCGCTGAACCCGAGAAGGAAACCATGCCGCCCGCCGCCCACTCCGACGTACCCGTCATCGCCATCGATGGTCCGACCGCCTCCGGCAAGGGGACCGTCGCGCACGGCGTGGCCCAGGCGCTGGGCTGGCGCGTGCTCGACAGCGGGGCGTTGTACCGCCTGACCGCGCTGGCCGCGTTCATGCAGAAGATTCCCGACGACGACGCCGCCGCGCTGGCCGAAGCGGCCTTGAACCTGGACGTCAGCTTCGAAGCCGGCGAAATCTACCTCGAAGGCCAGGAAGTCAGCGCCGCGATCCGCCAGGAAGAGATCGGCAACCGTGCCTCGCGCGTGGCCGCGCTGCCCTCGGTGCGCCAGGCGCTGCTCGAACGCCAGCGGGTGTTCCGCCAGGCGCCGGGCCTGGTCGCCGACGGCCGCGACATGGGCAGCGTGGTGTTTCCCGACGCCCGGCTCAAGATATTCCTGGACGCCGCCGCCGAGGCCAGGGCCGAGCGCCGGTGTAAGCAGTTGATGGGAAAGGGAATTTCTGCTAATTTAGACGACCTTTTGCGCGATATGCGCGAACGGGACGCACGCGATGCCAGCCGTTCTGTGGCGCCGCTTGCCCCGGCGCCTGGCGCCACGGTGCTCGATTCTTCCGACTTGAGCGCCCAGCAAACCGTGCAGGCCATACTCGATCTCTGGGACAAGGCCTGTCACGACAACCCCCGTCCTTGATCGCTTCGGCCAACCACTCCGAGGCGTTTCAAGGTATTTGAAACTCCGCCCGAGCGGCGCGAATGCCGTTTTATCGGGCGTGCTTAACCGAGCCTTCGATGGCTCTTGGACGCAACTGAATGTCTACCTCCGTACAAGCTGGCGGCGAAAGCTTTGCCGATCTGTTTGCAGAAAGCATCAAGAACCAGGACATGAAGTCCGGTGAGGTCATCAGCGCCGAAGTCGTGCGCATCGACCACAACTTCGTCGTCGTGAACGCGGGCCTGAAGTCCGAAGCCCTGATTCCGCTCGAAGAGTTCCTGAACGACCAGGGCGAGCTCGAAGTCAATCCCGGCGACTTCGTGTCGGTCGCGATCGACTCGCTCGAAAACGGCTACGGCGACACCATCCTGTCGCGCGACCGCGCCAAGCGCCTGTCGGCCTGGCTGTCGCTCGAGCAATCGCTCGACAACAACGAACTGGTCACCGGCACGATCACCGGCAAGGTCAAGGGCGGCCTGACCGTCATGACCAACGGCATCCGCGCGTTCCTGCCCGGTTCGCTGGTCGACCTGCGTCCGGTCAAGGACACGACCCCGTACGAAGGCAAGACGCTCGAGTTCAAGGTCATCAAGCTCGATCGCAAGCGCAACAACGTGGTGCTGTCGCGCCGTGCCGTGCTCGAAGCCAGCATGGGCGAAGAGCGCCAGAAGCTGCTCGAAACCCTGCACGAAGGCGCAGTGGTCAAGGGCGTGGTCAAGAACATCACCGACTACGGCGCGTTCGTCGACCTGGGCGGCATCGATGGTCTGCTGCACATCACCGACATGGCATGGCGTCGTGTGCGTCACCCGTCCGAAGTCCTGCAAGTGGGTCAGGAAGTCGAAGCCAAGGTCCTCAAGTTCGACCAGGAAAAGAGCCGCGTCTCGCTGGGCGTCAAGCAACTGGGCGAAGATCCGTGGGTGGGCCTGGCTCGCCGCTACCCGCAGGGCACCCGCCTGTTCGGCAAGGTCACCAACCTGACCGACTACGGCGCGTTCGTCGAAGTCGAAGCCGGCATCGAAGGCCTGGTGCACGTCTCCGAAATGGACTGGACCAACAAGAACGTCGATCCGCGCAAGGTCGTGACCCTGGGCGAAGAAGTCGAAGTCATGGTCCTCGAGATCGACGAAGACCGTCGCCGCATCTCGCTGGGCATGAAGCAATGCCGCCAGAATCCGTGGGAAGAGTTCTCGACCAACTTCAAGCGTGGCGACAAGGTCCGCGGCGCCATCAAGTCGATCACCGACTTCGGCGTGTTCGTCGGCCTGCTGGGTGGCATCGACGGCCTGGTTCACCTGTCCGACCTGTCGTGGTCCGAGTCGGGTGAAGAAGCCGTTCGCAACTTCAAGAAGGGCGACGAAGTCGAAGCCGTGGTGTTGGGCATCGACGTCGAGAAGGAACGCATCTCGCTGGGCATCAAGCAGCTCGAAGGCGATCCTTTCAACAACTTCGTGGCCACCTACGAGAAGGGCGCCGTGGTGCCTGGCGTGATCAAGTCGGTCGAGCCCAAGGGCGCCGTCGTGACGCTGTCGGTCGAAGTCGAAGGCTACCTGCGTGCCTCCGAAATCTCGGCTGGCCGTGTCGAAGACGCCGGTACCGTGCTGAGCGAAGGCCAGAACGTCGAAGCCATGATCATCAACGTCGATCGCAAGACGCGTTCGATCCAGCTGTCGATCAAGGCCCGCGACAACGCCGAGACCGCCGACACCATCCAGCGCATGTCCGACGCCAGCGCCTCTTCCGGTACGACCAACCTGGGCGCACTGCTGAAGGCCAAGCTGGATCAGCAACGCAACGACGGTTAAGCAGTGACCAAGTCGGAACTGATCGCCGCGTTGGCGGCCCGCTATCCTCAGCTGGCCGCCCGCGACACCGACTACGCGGTCAAGACCGTGCTCGATGCAATGACCCAGGCCCTGGCCGCGGGTCAGCGCATCGAGATTCGTGGATTCGGCAGTTTTTCCCTGTCGCAACGCTCGCCACGCGTCGGACGTAATCCGAAATCGGGCGAGCGGGTGCTGGTGCCTGGCAAGCAGGTGCCGCACTTCAAGGCGGGTAAAGAACTGCGCGAGAAAGTCGATCTGGGCAGCGGCGCATCCGATGCGCCGCCGGGCCCGTCCGGCTTTCCCGACGATTCCGGCGATGCCATAGACGGTCGCCTGTCCGCGTGAGCGGTGTGGGCTGAGTCGGAGCTTTTCGGCTGTCCTCACTGCTGTAGAACCCGATACGCCCGTATCTGCCGCTAGCCGCGGTCGATACGGGCGTATTTTTTTTCGCCCCCGGTGACGCGCGCGAGGGTTCGGGGCACTGTCTTGCTGCCCCGCGGATTACAATCGTCGTCTCGACGCATCGGAGCGTACATCATGCGCTATTTCATCTGGGCCTTGCGCCTGCTGGTTTTCATCGTCGTACTGTTGTTCGCCTTGAAGAACACGCACGTGGTGGCCGTCAATTTCTACGGCGATTACGCCTTGCTGGACGTGCCGCTGATCGTCGTCATGCTCAGCGTATTTGTCCTGGGCATGATCTTCGGCTTGCTGCTGACCGTGCCGGCCGCGATGCGTCGCCGCCGCGAGGCCGCCCGCCTGCGCCGCGAAGTCGAGCGCCTGCAGGCCGCCGCGCTGCCGCCCAGCCAGCAGGTCCCGGTCGCCCCCGAAACCGTGGCGCCGCTATCGCCGTTGTGACGCCGCGGGATCCGCGCGCCGGCCGCTCGCTGACGGGCGTCGCGGCGGCGGACTTGCCGGCGGCGGGTGTATCGGCGGCGGGCATGTCCGCGGCGGGCGTCCCGGCCAGTTGAGGCGCGCAGCGGGCGTACCGGCAGCGGGCATACCGGCAGCGGGCATACCGGCAGCGGGCTGGCCGGCGCGTCGAATCCGCCGCGCCGCGGGCCTGCCGGCCACCGCGACCTTTCACCGACACGCCGGCCCGCCAACGCCGGCACCCTAGTCTCTAATCTGGACAGCGAGTTCTATCGTGGATTTTGAACCCTGGTGGCTGATCTTTGTCCCCTTGCTCTTCGGTCTGGGCTGGATCGCCGCGCGTGTGGACATCCGGCAGATGCTGTCCGAGAACCGCACGCTGCCCGACTCGTATTTCAAGGGCCTGAACTTCCTGCTCAACGAGCAGCCCGATCGCGCCATCGACGCCTTCGTCGAAGTCGCCAAGCTCGACCCCGAGACCATCGAGCTGCACTTCGCGCTGGGCAGCCTGTTTCGCCGCCGGGGCGAAATGGAGCGGGCCATCCGTGTGCACCTGAGCCTGCTGTCGCGCGCCGACCTGCCGCAGTCGCAGCGCGAGCACGCGCAGCACGAATTGGCGCAGGACTATCTGAAAGCCGGCATGCTCGACCGTGCCGAAGACGCCTTCGAAAAACTCAAGGACACCCGCTACGCGCTGCCGGCGTTGCGGGCGCTGATCCGCATCTACGAATCCGAACACGACTGGTCGCGGGCGATCGAGTCGGTCAAGACGCTGCGCCAGCTGGTCGACGAACCGGTGCCGCAGCGCGTGCATTACCACTGCGAGCAGGCGCAGGTCGCGCTGGCGGCCACACCGCCCGACACCGAGCAGGCCCAACTGGCGCTCGAGGCCGCCGAGCATGCGCTCAAGGCCACGGGCGGCTCGGGCCTGCCCAACGACGCGCAGGGATCGAGCGTGCGCGTGGCGTTGCTGCGGGCGCGCCTGGCCGCGCTCGAGGGCAAGCCCAAGGGCGAACGCATGCACCTCGAGTCGGTGCTGGCTGCCGCGCCCGAATACGCCGGCCTCGCGGCCGAACCGCTGCTGTCCAACTACCGTCAGGCGGGCCAGGCCGAGGAAGGGCTGGCGCTGCTGCTGGGCCAGTACCAGAAGCGTGCCTCGCTGGATCTGTTCAACGTGGTGTTCCGCGAGCTGCGCGTGCAGGAGGGCTCGGGCCCGGCCTGGGCCTACGCGCGCTCGGCGCTGCGTCAGCATCCGTCCTTGCTGGGCCTGGATCGCCTGCTCGAAGCCGAGCTGGCCGGCAGCGCGCCCGACGGCAAGGACGCCGGCGACAGCCACGGCCCGGTGCCGGGCGCCGACCTGGCGCTGCTGCGCACGCTGATCCACAAACATACCCAGCGGCTCGACCGTTACGCCTGCCGGTCCTGCGGATTCCAGGCGCGCCGCTATTACTGGCAATGTCCGGGCTGCAATGCCTGGGAGACGTACCGGCCCCGCCGGTTGGAAGAAATCGAATGAACGCCTTTCCCGCTGAAGCCGTCGCGCGCGCCCGTGTGCTCGTGGTCGGCGACGTGATGCTGGACCGCTACTGGTTCGGCGAGGTCGACCGCATCTCGCCCGAGGCGCCGGTGCCGGTGGTGCACGTGGCGCGTCGCGAGGATCGCCTGGGCGGCGCGGCCAACGTCGCGCGCAACGTGGTCGCGCTGGGCGCGCACGCCAGCCTGCTGGGCATCGTCGGCGACGACGAGCCAGCCCGCCACGTGCGCGCCATGTTGCAAGAGGCCGGCATCGAATCGGTGCTGGCCACCGACAGCGGCCCGACCACGTTGAAGATGCGCGTGCTGGGCCGCCAGCAGCAGCTGCTGCGGGTCGATTTCGAAGAGCCGCCCGGCGAGGCCGCGCTCGACCAGCTCGATGCGGCCTACGACGAGCTGCTGGCGCGCCACGACGTGCTGGTGGTGTCGGACTACGCCAAGGGCGCGCTGTCGCGGGTCGAGGGCCTGATCGCCAAGGCGCGCGCCGCCGGCGTGCCGGTGCTGGTCGATCCCAAGGGCGAAGACTACGGCCGTTATCGCGGCGCCTCGCTGGTGACCCCGAACCGGGCCGAGATGCGCCAGGCGGTCGGCTCGTGGGCCAGCGAAGCGGTGCTGCAGACGCGCGCGCAGGCCTTGCGCGCCGAGCTCGGCCTGCAGGCCCTGCTGGTGACGCGCTCCGAGCAGGGCATGACACTCTTTACCGAAGCCGGCCGCGATCACGTCGATGCCCAGGCACACGAGGTCTTCGACGTCTCGGGCGCCGGCGACACGGTGCTGGCGACGCTGGCGGTGATGCGCGCGGCCGGCCAGGACTGGTCGTCGGCCATGCGCTGGGCCAATCGCGCCGGCGGCATCGTGGTCGGCAAGCTGGGCACTTCCATCGTTACCGCAGGAGAATTGTCATGATCGTCGTCACCGGCGCAGCAGGCTTTATCGGCAGCAACCTGGTGCGGGGGCTGAACCAGCGCGGCCGCACCGACATCCTGGCGGTCGACGACCTGACCGAAGGCGACAAGTTCGTCAACCTGGCCGCCGGCCAGGTCGCCGATTATCTCGATCGCGACGACTTCCGCCGGCGCGTCGCCGACGGCAGCCTGCCGGAGATCGAGGCGGTGTTGCATCAGGGCGCCTGCTCGGACACCACCGAGCGCAACGGCCGCTACATGATGGACAACAACTACCGCGTCACGCTCGAGCTGTTCGAGTTCTGCCAGGGCCGCGGAATTCCGTTCATCTACGCGTCGTCGGCGGCCGTCTACGGCGCCGGTCCGGTCTATGCCGAAGATCCCGCCAACGAGAAACCCCTGAACGTCTACGGCTATTCGAAGCTGCTGTTCGACCAGGTGCTGCGGCGCCGGATCGAGCAGGGCCTGACCGCGCAGGTGGTCGGCCTGCGCTATTTCAACGTCTACGGCCCGCAAGAGCAGCACAAGGGCCGCATGGCCTCGGTGGCCTTCCACAACATGAACCAGTTTTCGGCCGACGGCCACGTGCGCCTGTTCGGCGGCTGGGACGGCTACGAGGATGGCGGCCAGAGCCGTGACTTCATCTCGGTCGAGGACGTGGTGGCGGTCAACCTGCACTTTCTCGATCATCCGGAGCGCTCGGGCATCTTCAATTGCGGCACCGGCCGTGCCCAGCCCTTCAACGACGTCGCGGTGGCGGTGGTCAACACGCTGCGCGAGGCGCGCGGCAAAGAGGTGCTGCCGCTCGATCAACTGGTCGAGCGGGGCCATATCCACTACATCCCGTTCCCCGAGGACCTCAAGGGCCGCTACCAGAGCTACACCCAGGCCGACGTCACGCGGCTGCGCGAGGCGGGTTACACCGCGCCCATGCGCGACGTGGCCACCGGCGTGGCCGAGTACGTCCGCAACTGGCTGGCGCACAACGGCAGCGACGACAGCCGCGCCTGAGCGGCGCTTGTCCGCCGGGAGTCGTCCGGTGGACAAGTAGCGCCGCCGGTAATTTCCGCGGCGGACAAAAGGCGCCACCGGATGCACCAGTGGCCGCGCTTCTTACGCATCATCTGGACCAGCCCGGCCGTCATGGGACGGCGGGCGCTTCCAGGAGATCGCGCATGAATCCCTTCCTCTATCCCACCGTTGCCCGTTCGCGCCACGCGTGCCGGCGCAAGCCTTGGCAGCCGCCGGTCCGAGCCTCGGGTGGCGCGCGGGGCGGCTTGCCGTCGCAAGCAGCTGCGAGCCGGGCCGTTGCGGCAAGCGCCGATGCAGCGAGTGGCAATGCGCCGGGCGACAGGGTCGCCAGCGCCGCGGTCGCACGCGCCAATGCTGCCGCGATTGGCAATGCGGCAGGCGCCGATGCCGCAAACACCGCTACGGTGCGGCGCGAGCCGTCCGTCGTCGGACGCCGGGGCGCCTTGCGCCACGCGTCGCTGCGACTGGTACGGTCGCGTCACCGTGGCGCGACTGCCGCCGGCGCCGCGCTGACCGCGCTGATGCTGGGGCTGGCGACGATGGCCAGCACCTCCGCATGGGCGCTGGACGTCAACGGCGCCAGCGCCCAGCAGCTCGACGGGCTCAAGGGCATCGGGCCCAAGACCGCCGAGCAGATCGTCGCCGAACGCCAGCGTGGCGGTCCTTACGAGTCGCTGCAGGATCTCGGCGAACGGATCCGCGGCCTGGGCGCCAAGCGCCTGCAGACGCTCGAGGCCGCCGGCTTGACCGCCGGGACTGCCGGTACCGCCGGCACGGCAGCGGCGCCGGCGCCACAGGCAACCGCGCCGAAGCGGGCGGGCCCGGCGGCCGCTGCGGCAGCCCCGCCCAGGAACCGGCCGCCGCAGCCGGCTGGCGGGCGATCCCGCTCGGCAATGGACGCGGCGCGATAGGGGACATCGGGGCCGGGCAGACTTGCTCAAGTTAATATCGACCGCATGAAAACCTATCCCACCGTCGAACAGACCGTCGGCAACACGCCGCTGGTCCGCTTGCAGCGCCTGCCGGCTGAGGCCGGCGAGGCGCGCGGCAACGTGATCCTCGCCAAGCTCGAGGGCAACAACCCGGCCGGCTCGGTCAAGGACGGGCCGGCCCTGTCGATGATCCGGCGCGCCGAGGCGCGCGGCGACATCCAGCCCGGCGATACGCTGATCGAAGCGACCAGCGGCAACACCGGCATCGCACTGGCCATGACGGCCGCGATGCGGGGCTATCGCATGGTGCTGATCATGCCCGACAACCTGTCGGTCGAGCGCCGCGCCGCGATGACGGCCTACGGCGCCGAACTGATCCTGACGCCAGCCAGCCAGGGCGGCATGGAATACGCCCGCGACCTGGCCACCCGCATGCAGGCCGACGGCAAGGGCAAGGTGCTGGACCAGTTCGCCAACCCCGACAATCCGGTCGCCCACGTCGAAGGCACCGGCCCCGAAATCTGGCAGCAGACCGATGGCCAGGTCACACACTTCGTCAGTGCGATGGGCACCACCGGCACCATCATGGGGGTGTCGCGCTACCTGAAGTCGCAGAACCCGGCCATCCAGGTGGTCGGTGCGCAGCCGGCCGAAGGCTCGCAGATCCCCGGCATCCGCAAGTGGCCGCAGGCCTACCTGCCCAAGATCTACGACGCCAGCATGGTCGATGCCTTCGAGCCCATCGGCCAGGCCGATGCCGAGGCCATGGCGCGGCGGCTGGCCGCCGAAGAAGGCATCTTCGCCGGCATCTCGTCGGCCGGGGCGCTGATCGCGGCGCTACGCGTGGCCGAGCGCGTGCGCGACGCCACGATCGTCTTCATCGTCTGCGACCGCGGCGACCGTTACCTGTCGACCGGCGTCTTCGACCCGGTCTGAGCCGCGCCGCCGCCGATCGTGGCGGTGGCGGCACGCGCGGCGGCGGCCGCGGGCCCCCCCCGCCCCCGCGGGGGGTTG
>JAEZBO010000243.1 GCA_023427085.1 Pseudomonadota bacterium | reverse complement strand
CTGCCGCGCGGCAGCGCGCGGGCCCGCTCGCCGATGGCGTGGCGGATCGCCGCGGTGTCGCAGGCATAACCGAGCGCGGCGGCCGAGCGCGCCAGCCGGGCGAGATGGCCGTCGAGCAACGGCACGGCGCCGTCGCCATCGACACGCAAGGTCTCGATCAGCGACGTGCCGGGCGGCGGCGTCAGCGTGTCAGCACGCGGGATTTCCATTCGCATTCTTCCCATTCGAGATCGGGGTCCGAATCGGCCACGATGCCGCCGCCCGCATGATAGGTGCCCGAGCGCGCGTCCTGGTCCAGCACCAGCGTGCGGATCGCCACGTTCAGCGAAAAATCGCCGTTGGGCGCCAGCCAGCCGACGCTGCCGCAATACAGTCCGCGCGGCTGTGGCTCGAGCTCGCGGATGCGCCGCATCGCGGCGATCTTGGGTGCGCCGGTGACCGAGCCGCACGGAAACAGCGCGCGCAACACGTCGGCCAGGCTGGCCCCCGGCGCCGTCGCCTCGATCGTCGAAGTCAGCGTCCAGATGCTGGCGTACTGCTCCAGCTCGAACAGCCGGCTGACCCGCACCGAGCCGGGTTGCGCGATGCGGCCCAGGTCGTTGCGCAGCAGGTCGACGATCATCAGGTTCTCGGCGCGGTTCTTCTCGCTGGCCAGCAGCGTGCGCCCGGAGGCCGCGTCCTGTTCGGGATCGGCATGGCGCGGCGCCGTGCCTTTCATCGGCCGGGTCGTGAGCCGGTCGCCGCTGCGCGCCAGGAACAGCTCGGGCGAGAACGACAGCACGGTGCGTCCGGCGTCCTCGATGTAGGCCGCATGCGCCGACGGGTGGCGGTTGGCCAGTTGTGCATACAGCTCGGCCGGCGGGCCGTCGATGCTCACGTCCAGCGGCATCGTGTAGTTGATCTGGTAGACCTCGCCGGCGGCGATCCATTCGGCGATGCGGCGCACGTTGGCCCGATAGGTGTCCGGCGACACCCGCGCGCGCACCGCCGCGACCTGCGGGGCAGGGTAGAGGTCGGGCGCTGCCCACGGCGCTTCGTCGCGCTGGTGGCGGTAGACCAGCGCGGTCAGCCGCGGCGCGCCCGCGCCGGCGGCATCGGACGGCGCTGCACCAGGCCGCGGCGCGCCTGACCCGCAGTCATTCGCCCGCTGTGCCTGCCCCGGTGCATCGCGATGCACCGGGTCGTGCCCGGCGCCCGCCGCCAGGACACCCGGTTCGAGCCATTCGCCCAGCTCGTAAGCCAGCAACAGCGCGACCCAGTGTCCGGCCGCCTGCGCGGCCTCGATACGCGCCAGCGCCGACGCCAGCTCGCCGGGATGGCTGGCGGTGATGCGTTCGACCAGTCCGTCGAGCACCCGCGCACGGCCGCCGCGGCGGTCTTCGAAACGGCAGCGGCCGGTGTGCAGGCCCGCCACCGGGGGCAGGGCCTGGCTCACTGTTCGGTCACCAGAAAAGGCTTGAGTACCGCGCCGGTATGCGAGCGCGCATGCGCCGCCGCGACCTGTTCGGGCGTACCCTCGATGACCAGCCGGCCGCCGCCGGTGCCGCCCTCGGGACCCAGGTCGAGCAGCCAGTCGGCCTCGGCGATCACGTCCAGATTGTGCTCGATGACGACGACGGTATTGCCGGCCTCGACCAGGCGATGCAGCACGTGGATGAGTTTTTCGACGTCGGCCATCGACAGGCCCACGGTCGGCTCGTCCAGCACGTACAGCGTGTGCGGCGTGCGCGACGCGCGTCCGGTCGTGATCACGCCTTCGGTCATGCGCGCCTTGGCCAGCTCGGTCACCAGCTTGATGCGCTGCGCCTCGCCGCCCGACAGCGTCGGCGACGGCTGGCCCAGCGTCAGGTAACCCAGGCCGACGTCCTGCATCAGCTGCAGCGGCCGCTGGATCTTCGGATGCGCGGCGAAATAGCCGATCGCATCGTCGACTTCCATCGACAGCACCTCGCCGGCGTTCTTGCCGCGCATCTGCACGCTCAGCGTGTCGGTGTTGAAGCGCGCGCCGTTGCAGGCATCGCACGGCACCTTCACGTCGGGCAGGAAGTTCATCTCGATGGTGCGCATGCCCTGGCCCTCGCAGATCGGGCAGCGGCCATCGCCGGTATTGAACGAGAAACGCGCCGAGGTCCAGCCGCGCATGCGCGCTTCGCGGGTGTCGGCGAACTGCTTGCGCACGTCGTCCCAGAAACCGACATAGGTGGCCGGGCAGGAGCGCGGCGTCTTGCCGATCGGGGTCTGGTCGACCTCGAGCACGCGGTCGATGGGTTCCCAGCCGGTGATCGACTCGCAGCCGTGCCAGGCCGGCGCCTTGCGCTGAGCGACCGCCGCCACCAGGTTGTCCAGCATCACCTCGCGCGCCAGCGTCGACTTGCCCGACCCCGACACGCCGGTGACCACCGACAGCCGGCCGATTGGCAGCCGCGCATCGACCTGCCGCAGATTGTGCAGGCGCGCGCCATGTACCTGGATGAACGGCGTGTCGTCGCTGACCGGCCGGCGCGGCTGCAGCGGATGGCGCAGCGGATGCGCCAGGTAGCGGCCGGTGACCGAGGTCTCGGAAGCCATCAGCTCTTGCAGCGTGCCTTGCGCGACCACCTGGCCGCCGCGCACGCCGGCGCCCGGGCCGATGTCGATGATGTGCGCGGCGCGCCGGATCGTGTCGTCGTCGTGCTCGACCACCACCAGCGTGTTGCCGTTGCCTTCGAGCTTGCCGAGCGCATCGAGCAGGATGCGGTTGTCGCGCGGATGCAGGCCGATGGTCGGCTCGTCCAGCACATAGCAGACGCCCTGCATGTTCGAGCCGAGCTGCGCGGCCAGCCGGATGCGCTGGGCTTCGCCGCCCGACAGCGTCGGCGCCGCGCGGTCCAGCGCGAGATAGTTCAGGCCGACCTCGCGCATGAAATTCAGCCGGCTGCGGATTTCGCTGAGGATGTCGCGTGCGATCTCGGCTTCGCGGCCGCGCGCCACCAGGCCGGTGAAGAAGGTGTGCGCCTCGTCGACCGACAGCGCCGCCAGGTCGGCGATCGAGCGGTCACGCCAGCGTACCGCCAGCGCGACCCGGTTGAGCCGCTTGCCCTGGCAGGTCGGGCAGGTCACGGCCTCGCCGGCATGGGCATCGGTCCACGACGATTCTTCGCCGCTCTGCTCGGCATCGAAGCCGCTCATGACCAGCCCGGTGCCGAAGCAGGTCGGGCACCAGCCATGCTTGGAGTTGTACGAGAACATGCGCGGGTCGAGCTCGGGGAAGCTCACGCCGCTGATCGGGCAGGTGCGCTTGGTCGAGAAATGCAGCTGTTCGAGTTCGGGCGCCAGCGTGGCGCGCAGCTTGTCGAGCGGCCAGACCATCGACATCGCGCCCTGGCCGTGCTCGAGCGCGCGCCGCACCGCGTCGCGCAGCCCGGCCTCGTCGGCCGGATCGACCACCAGGTCGGCGACCGGCAGCTCGATGGTGTGTTCCTTGTAGCGGTCGAGCCGCGGCCACGGCGCCACCGGGATGAACGCACCGTCGACGCGCAGGTGCGTGTGGCCCTTGCCGCCGGCCCATTTGGCCAGATCGGTGTAGTAGCCCTTGCGCGCGGTGACCAGCGGCGCCAGCAGGCCGATGTGCTGGCCGCTGTGCTCGCGCAGGATGCGCGCGACGATCTGGTCGGCGGTCTGCGACTCGACCGGCACGTCGTAATCGGGCGAGTACTGCGTGCCGAGCTTGACGTACAGCAGCCGCAGGAAGTGATGGATCTCGGTCATCGTCGCGACCGTCGACTTGAGCCCGCCGCGGCTGGTGCGCTGGGCGATCGCGACGGTCGGCGGAATGCCGAAGATCGCGTCGACGTCGGGCTTGCCGGCCGGCTGCACGATCGCGCGGGCATAGGCATTGAGCGACTCGAGATAGCGCCGCTGGCCTTCGTTGAACAGGATGTCGAACGCCAGCGTCGACTTGCCGGACCCCGACACGCCGGTGATAACGGTGAATTTTTCGCGCGGGATCTCGATGCTGATGTTCTTGAGGTTGTGCTCGCGGGCGTTGTGGATCTCGATCGCGTTGGCCGCCTGCGCGCGCTGCGCGCTGCGGGCCAGCTCGGCCTCTTGCGGCGAGGCATAGACCACCTCGGGCTCGCGCAGCGCCACGGCGCCACCGGCCGGCACTTCGCCGGCCGACGTCGGCGGCAGGATGTCCAGCTCGTATTCGCGTAGCGCCCGACCGGTGTACGAGCGCGGGTTGTCCATCAGGTCTTGCGGCGTGCCGACGCCGACCAGCTCGCCGCCGGCGTCGCCGCCGTCCGGACCCAGGTCGATCAGCCAGTCGGCCGCGCGCACCACGTCGAGGTTGTGCTCGATGACCAGCAAGGTATGGCCGGCCGCCAGCAGCTTGCGGAACGCGCGCATCAGCCGCGCCACGTCGTCGAAGTGCAGGCCGGTGGTCGGCTCGTCGAACAGGAACAGGCTGCCTTTTTTAGCGAGCTTGGCGGCGGCCGCACCGGTGCGCGCCGCCTCGGCCAGATGGCCGGCCAGCTTCAGGCGCTGCGCCTCGCCGCCCGACAGCGTCGGCACCGGCTGCCCCAGTTGCACGTATTCGAGGCCGACGTCGGCCAGCGGCGCCAGGCCGGTCTGCACGTCGCGCAGGCCCTTGAAGAAATCGACCGCCTCGCTGACCGTCATGGCCAGCACCTCGTCGATCGACGCGCTGCGGCCCAGGTGCTCGACACGGACCTCGCGCACTTCGGGGCGGAACCGTTTGCCGTCGCAGTCCGGGCAGCGCAGGTAGACGTCCGACAGGAACTGCATCTCGACGTGTTCGAAACCGGTGCCGCCGCAGGTCGGGCAGCGGCCGTCGCCGCTGTTGAAGCTGAAGGTGCCGGCGGTGTAGCTGCGCTCGCGCGACAGCGGCGCCTGCGCGAACAGCTTGCGGATCGCCTCGAAGGCGCCGACGTAGCTGGCCGGGTTCGAGCGCGCGGTCTTGCCGACCGGCGCCTGGTCGACCATCACGACCTCGGCGATGCGTTCGGCGCCCAGCAGGCGGTCGTGCTCGCCCGGCGATTCGGTGGGCTTGCCCTGCAGCTTGAGCAGCGCCGGGTACAGCACGTCCTGCACCAGCGTCGACTTGCCCGAGCCCGACACGCCAGTCAGGCAGACTAGCCGGCCCAGCGGGATCTCGACCGAGACGTTCTTAAGGTTGTGCGCCCGCGCGCCCTCGAGGATCAGCCGCGGCGTGCCGGCGGCCACCGGCTGCGGCCGCGGCGCCTCGACCCGCTTGCGCGCGCCCAGGTAATCGCCGGTCAGCGTCGGCGCGCGGCGCATCTGCGCCGGCGTGCCGTCGAACACGATCTGGCCGCCGCGTTCACCCGGTCCCGGGCCGATGTCGATGATGCGATCGGCCGCCACCATCACCTGCGGATCGTGCTCGACCACCACCAGCGTGTTGCCGGCATTGCGCAGCCGGTGCATGACCTCGACGATGCGGTGCATGTCGCGCGGATGCAGGCCGATCGACGGCTCGTCCAGCACGAACAGCGTGTTGACCAGCGAGGTGCCCAGCGCGGTCGTCAGGTTGATGCGCTGCACTTCGCCGCCTGACAGCGTGCGGCTCTGGCGGTCCAGCGTCAGGTAGCCCAGCCCGACGTCGCACAGAAAGCGCAGGCGCGCCCGCACTTCGGTTAGCAGCAGGTCGGACGCGGCATCGAGCACGCCTTCGAAACGCAGATCGTCGAAATAGCGGCGCACGCGTTCGATCGGCAACAGCATCAGGTCGTGGATCGACAGGCCCGGCAGGCTGTAGAGCAGGTCGTCGGACCAGTTGGCGTGGACCGGCTTGAAGCGCCGGTAACGGCCCTCGCGCGGCATCACCGCGTCGGCGTCGGCAACTTCGCCGACGCGCCACAGCAGCGCATCGGGCTTGAGCCGCGAGCCCTGGCAGGTCGGGCAGGGCGTGTAGCTGCGGTACTTGGACAGCAGCACGCGCACGTGCATCTTGTAGGCCTTGGTCTCGAGCCAGTCGAAGAAGCGCTGCACGCCATACCACTGGGTCTTCCAGGCCTGGTTGCCGCCTTTCCAGTCGGCGGCGCCGCGCAGCACCCAATCGCGCTCGTCGTCGCGCAGGTCCTTCCAGGGCACGCCCAGCCGCACGCCGGCGGCTGGCGCGTACTTTTGCAGGTCGTCCTGGCATTCCTTGTAGCTGGCGGTCTGCCACGGCTTGACCGCGCCCTCGCGCAGCGTCTTGCCGCCGTCGGGCACCACCAGCCCGTAGTCGATGCCGATCACCCGGCCGAAACCGCGGCAGGCCTCACAGGCGCCCAGCGGCGAATTGAACGAGAAGGTGCTGGGCAAGGGATCGCTGTAGTCGATGTCGCAGTCGGCGCAATGCAGCCGGTTGCTGTAGCGCCAGACCTCGGCCTCGTTGCCCGCGTCGTCGAGCGAGCGCACGGCGATGTAGCCGCCGCCCATCTTCAGCGCGGCGTCGAGCGCCTCCATCAGCCGTTCGGGCTCGGCGCTGCTGTGGCGGAAACGATCCTGCACGACATTGAGACGCCGGCTGCCCTGCAGCGCGTCGGCCGGCGCTTTCTTGCCCTTGCCCTTGCCCTTGCGCGGTGCCGCCACCGCCGAGGCGCTGCGCGAGGTCTCGGCCTCTTCGCTGTGCACGCGGGTATAGCCCTGGCCCTCGAGGAAGCTGCGGATCTCTTCTTCGCTGAAGTTGGCCGGCACATTGATCGCAAAGGTCACGACCAGGCGAGGATCGCCGGCCAGCGCGGCGCGCTGCGCGATCGACGCGGCGATGGTGTCGGGTGTGTCACGCTGCACGCGCTGGCCGCAGCCACGGCAGAACAGCTTGCCGGCGCGCGCGAACAGCAGCTTGAGGTGGTCGTTGAGCTCGGTCATCGTGCCGACCGTGCTGCGCGAGCTGCGCACCGGATTGGTCTGGTCGATCGCGATGGCCGGCAGGATGCCTTCGATACGGTCGACCTGCGGCTTGTCCATGCGGTCGAGGAACTGCCGCGCATAGGGCGAAAAGGTCTCGACGTAGCGCCGTTGTCCTTCGGCGTAGAGCGTATCGAAAGCCAGCGAACTCTTGCCTGATCCCGAGACCCCGGTGATCACGACCAACTGGTTGGTATCGAGAGTGAGATCGAGGTTCTTGAGATTGTTCTGGCGGGCGCCAGTGATGCGGATCTGCGAGGTCATTGGGCTATCGTAGCGTGGACTCGAAACGGGCGGGCGCACAAGGGGTTACCGTCTGGAAGCCCCTGTGTGACGGGGTCGGTGAACACGATCGTGTGTCGCCATCGCCCGGGAGCAGGACTGTCTGGATATCCAGTATATCGCTTTCACGCCACACTACTCGCGCCTCTTGACGCGACAATTTTGGGTTTGGGCCCGCCGCGCGCTAGAATAGCGGGTTATCCGAACACCTTTTCCGTCTCCGGCGCCGCGTCAGCGGCCTTGTGGGGCGGCCCGCAAACCCCGGCCGGGGCACCCCGGCTCATATCCAAGGAGTCCCATATGGCTGAACGTAAGCGCGTGCGCCGCAACACCCTCGAGCGCCGTTGCCTGGGCAAGGCTTTCAAGCGTCTGTTCGTGAACTCGCCCAAGGGCGTGTTCAAGATGCTCGAGAAGATCAAGCGCGTCTAAGCGCTCCTGAGATTCGGCAGCACGTAAAAAACGCGACCTTCGGGTCGCGTTTTTTGTTGGTGCGGCGGTCCTGGTGGGCTTGGCAGGTACTTCTCATCCCAGGTTAAAAATTTCTCTTCAAGCCCCGGGGCTTCCTGACGACACTGCGGACTCTGAAACCGGATCAGGAGTGCGCCATGGGCTGTCTCGAATCGACCAGGCATCGCCTACTTTCCGCGCCGGCGGCTGCTTCGGCCACGCCGGCCGCGCCAGCCAGGCTTGCGGCCCCCTGGCGCACAGTGTCCGTGCTGGCGCTCGCCGTCTGCGCGGCCCTGAGCCTGACGCAGGCCGCGGGCGCGACTTCCGCCGCGGATCCGGCCCAGCGTCGGGCCCAAGCCCAAGCCCAGCCCCAGACCCAGGCCTTGCCGGTCGCCATCCCCGCCACCCATCGGCGGATCGGCAGCCGCGCGGTCAGCCACGACAGCATCGCGGCCACGCTGGTGCGCTACGAACGGCGCGACGGCCGCAACGCCGGCATGGGCGGCGAACACTTCAGCACCGTGGTGGCCGACGATGGCACCTTCATGGGTTTCGCCAATATCTCGCTGGACCTGGTCGACCGCGAGCTGCCGTCGGCCGAACGCAGCGAGGCCGTCGCGCGGGCGTTCCTGAGCCGCGCCGCGCCCGACCTGCTGCCGACCATGCGCATCACATCGATCTCGCCCTACGACGAACCCTTGCGGGTCGCACGCCCGGGCGGCAGCCAGGTCGTGCAGGTAAGCGGCATGCGCGTCAAGGCCCGCAATACCGCCGACGACAGCTGGTTCTGGGTCATCGTCGGCGGCGACGAACAGCCGCTGGCGTTCGAACGCGAGGTCGGTTGGTCGTACCTGCGCTTCAGCCGCAGCACCGAACACTGGTTGCGCGACAACTGGGTGATCGCGCATGACCGGCAGGCCAGCCGGTGAGGCCGCGGCCGCCTTGCCTGGGCCCTGCCGTGGCGCGGGTCTCAGGGATCGGTGTAGACGAACAGATAGGCACCGGGCAGGTCGGGGATCGCAAGCGCCGCGAAATCGTAGGTTCGCAGCCCATCGACCGGGTGCCGCAACTGCTTGCGGCCGCCGCGGGTGTCACGCACCTCGGACTGGCCCCAGAGATCGCGGAAGCGTTCGCTGGCGGCCTCCAGGTCGGCGATCAGGCGGGCGATGCGGGCCTGTTCGGGGTACGCGGCGGCCTGCCGGCGGAACGAGCGCAAAAAATAATCCGTCAGCCGCAACCACTGTTCGTCGTCGGGCCGCGGGCGGACCACGAAGGTATTCCACAGCAGGTTGCGCGGATGGGTGGCATCGCCATCGTCGAGGCCCCACAGTTCGGCGGCGGCGGGATTGGCGGCCAGGATGTCCCAGGCCGCATCCAGCACATAGGCTGGGTCCGGCTGCATGCGTTCGATGAGGCGGCGGATCGTGGGATTTAGGTCGGCGGCCGGGGCCGGTTGCCGCAAGGCCGGGCTGCGGCCGGCCAGCGCAAACAGGTGATCGCGTTCGGCCGGGTTCAGCAACAGTGCCTTGGACAGCTGCGCCAGCACGTGCTCGGAAGGGCGGACGTCGCGGCCCTGCTCGAGCGCGATATACCAGTCGATGCCGACCGCGGCGCGTTCGGCCACCTCGGCGCGGCGCAGGCCGCTGACCCGGCGCCGCCGGCCGGCCGGCAGGCCGACCGCTTCCGGTGTCAGCGATTCGCGCCGGGCCCGCAGAAACCTGCCGAGTGCCAGCGTAGCGTGAATGACCGGGGAAGACGACATGGTGGAGAGTGCCGAAACCAGGATGACGAGTCAGAGCGTGTTTTTAGTGCCTGCCTAAGATACTCGAAAACACCGTGCCGGACGCCGCGCAATGTTGAACTTATGGCGGGCTTTGTCATTGAAAAATAAAACAAATTTTGAACTTTGTCGGCGAGGTCAACGATGGATTCCTTAAGCCAGGCACTGCTCGGCAGTGCGATCCAGGGCAGCCTGCTGGGCCGCCAGCAAGGCCGCCGCTCGCTGGTGTACGGCGCGCTGCTGGCCACCTTGCCCGATCTGGACGTGATCGTGCGTTACGGCGATCCGGTGTCGACGATGACCTACCACCGCGGCTTCTCGCACTCGGTGTTCGTGCTGACGGCGCTGGCGGCGCTGATGGCATGGCTGATCCGCAGGCGTTGGCCGGATGCGCCGTATGGCGGCTGGCGCTTGTTCCTGACGCTGTGGCTGGTGCTGATCACGCACCCGCTGCTCGACGCGTTCACGATCTACGGCACCCAGCTGTTCTGGCCGCTGGCGCCCACACCGGCCAGCTGGTCGGCGGTCTTCATCGTCGATCCGGTCTATACCCTGCCTCTGCTGGGCGCGGTGCTGGCCGCCGCGATCCGCGGGCCGGCGCGCTGGCGGCGCGGCATGCTGGGCGCGCTGGCGTTCAGCACCGCCTACCTGTTCTTCGGCCTGGGCGGGCGGCTGTATGCCGAACAGCGCGTGCAGGCCGCGCTGGATGCGCAAGGCATCGCGGTGACCGAGCTGCGCGCGCTGCCGACGCCGTACAACACACTGGTCTGGCGCACGCTGGCCAAGACTGCCGACGGCCATTACTACGAGGCGATCAGCAGCAGCTTCGATCGCGGTCCGCCCGAGTGGGTCCGTCATCCGCGCGGGCTCGAACTGGCCAGCGCGCTCGATGACGTGCCGCAGCACCAGCGCCTGCGCTGGTTCACCGACGACTGGTTGCGCTATGACCTGATCGGCAGCGCGCTGGTGGTCAGCGACATGCGCATGGGGGTGCCGGGCCTGTACACCTTCCGTTTCGAGATGGCTCGCTGCGACGCGGCTGGCGTGCTGGTGCCGGTCACGCCGGCCGGCTGGCCCAGCCGCATGGGCGGCAATGCCGAGGTGCGGGCGATTTTCCAGCGCATCGTGCGCCAACAGCCGCCGCTGCCGCTGGCGGCCTGGGCCGCGCCGCATTTCGGGCCGGTCGACGGGCGCGCCACCAGCTGCCAGCCTGCGTCGCCGTAGCCGGCCTCGGCGCTGGCGGCCACCACCGAATTTTCATTTCGATACAAATATCGGTTCAGGCTGCATGG
This sequence comes from Pseudomonadota bacterium, assembly GCA_023427085.1. Classification (GTDB taxonomy): domain Bacteria; phylum Pseudomonadota; class Gammaproteobacteria; order Burkholderiales; family Burkholderiaceae_B; genus Orrella. Next base: position 5,817 of record JAEZBO010000243.1, on the reverse strand, counting down.
TCTACTGGGCAGTCTCCCCGATGGCGCATCGCAGCATGCCAGCATCCCACGTCTTTACGGTGTTCACGCCCACGTACAACCGGGCGCATACCTTGCCGCGCGTGTATGAAAGCCTGTGCGCGCAGCAGTTTGGCGACTTCGAATGGGTGGTGGTCGACGACGGCTCGACCGACGATACCCGCGCGCTGGTGCAGGGCTGGGCGGCGCAGGCGCCGTTTCCGCTGCGGTATTACGAGCAGGCCCATCGCCACAAGAAGGCGGCCTTCAACCTGGGCGTGCGGCAGGCCCGCGGAGAACTGTTCGTCGCGCTCGACAGCGACGACCGCATGCCGCCCGATGCGCTGGCGATCCTGTACGACGCGTGGCTCGGCATTCCGGCCGATCGCCGCGACGCATATTCGGCGGTCACCGGGCTGTGCGCGTACCCCGATGGCAAGGTGGTCGGCGATCGTTATCCCGAAGACATCTACGACAGCTCGCCGACCGAGATGTATTTCAGCCGCCATGTCGGCGGCGAAAAGTTCGGCTTCCAGCGCACCGACGTGCTGGCCCGCTTTCCGTTTCCCGAACACATTGAGGGCTTTGTGCCCGAAAGCCTGGTGTGGTGGGCGATCGCACGGGCCGGCTACCGCACCCGCTTCATCAATCAGGTGGTGCGGTATTACGAGGACAGCGGCGACTCGCTGTCGCGCGACGCGGCGCAGGTCAACGCCGCTGGCCTGTTCATGTTGGCCCACGAACTGCTGGCGCATCAGCTCGAGTGGTTTCGCGGTCGGCCTAAAGAGTTCTTGATGGCAGCCGCGCGTTACACGCGCTTCGGCCTGCACCTGGGCAAGTCGGGACGCGCGGCCGCCTGCCCCGGCGGCCTGCGGGGCCTGGCCGGCAATCTGCTGCGCGTGATCATGTGGCCGCTGGGCGCGGCGCTATACCTGCGCGATCGCATGCGCCGACGTCCTTGAGTGCCGCCTGGTCAATCCGGAATATCGATTTATTGCGTGGATATGACTGAAGATTGACGCAATGTTTGCGGTACGGCACTATCGGCCCCACTGCGAGTCAGCTGTTTGTAATGTGTATCGCCAGCGGCTCGCCACCCCATCCAGGAGCTACCATGCGCCGCACCCTCATTGCAGCCACCGTCGCGGCCATTCTGGCCGTGCCTGCCGTCGGACACGCCAAGACGCTACGCTGGGCCAGCCAGGGCGATATCCTCACGCTCGACCCGCACGCCCAGAACGAAGGCCTGACCATTGCCGCATCCAGCTACGTCTACGAGCCGCTGCTGCAGTACAACCCCAAGTTCGAACTCTCGCCCGGCCTGGCGACGTCGTGGGAACAGGTCGATCCGAGCACCTGGCGCTTCAAGCTGCGCGAGGGCGTCAAGTTCCATGACGGCTCGGAGTTCAATGCCGAAGACGTGGTGTTCTCGGTCAAGCGCGCGATGGCGCCGACCTCGCATTTCAAGGCCTACACCAACGGCATCAAGGATGCCCGCGCGATCGATCCGCTGACCGTCGAGATCACCACCAACGGTCCCAACCCGGTGCTGCTGCGCCAGTTGACCAACGTGTTCATCATGGACAAGCAGTGGTCCGAGAAGAACAACGCCAATGCGCCGCAGGACTTCGCCAAGAACGAGGAGACCTTCTCGGCGCGCAACGCCAACGGCACCGGCCCCTACCAGCTCAAGAGCCGCGAAGTCGACGTGCGCACCGTGTTCGTCGAGAACGCGCAGTGGTGGGGCAAGGCCGACAAGGTCGGCAACGTGACCGAAGTGATCTACACGCCGATCAAGCAGGCCGCCACGCGCACCGCCGCCTTGCTGTCGGGCGAGATCGACTTCGTGCTCGATCCTCCCGCGCAAGACCTGCAGCGCCTGCAGCAGCAGGCCAAGGTGGTCGAGGGCAACGAATACCGCACCATCTACCTGGGCCTGGACCAGGCCAGCAAGCAGCTCAAGTATTCCGACATCAAGGACAAGAACCCCTTTGCCGACGTGCGCGTGCGCGAGGCGCTGTATCGCGCCATCGACGTCGAGGCGATCAAGAAGGCCGTCATGCGCGGCCTGTCGGCGCCCACCGGCACGATGATCGCGCCGCAGGTGCAGGGCTGGACCGAAAAGCTGTCGCAGCGCGTGCCCTACGATCCCGAGCGCAGCAAGGCCCTGCTCAAAGAGGCCGGCTACGAAAAGGGCCTGAACTTCACGCTCGACTGTCCCAACAACCGCTACATCAACGACGAGGCGATCTGCCAGGCGGTGGTGGCGATGTGGGCGCGCGTGGGCGTGACCGCCAGGCTCAATGCGATGCCGCGCGCCACCTACTTCCCGAAGGTGCAGTCGTTCGACACCAGCGCCTACCTGTTCGGCTGGGGCGTGCCGACCTTCGACGCGCTGTACACGCTGCAAAGCCTGATCCGCAGCAAGAACGAAGGCGCCGACGGCTCGTTCAACTTCGGCCAGTACAAGAACGCCGAGGTCGACAAGCTGGTCGATCAGATCAAGGTCGAGACCGACGAAGCCAAGCGCACCGCGGCGATCCACAAGGTGCTCGAGATCCACGCCCAGGAATTCGGCCACATTCCGCTGCATGACCAGGTGATCCCCTGGGCCATGAAGAAGAACGTCAACGTGATCCACCGCGCCGACAATCGCCTGTCGGCCGAATGGGTCAAGATCGACTGACCGCGCCGCCACCTGCCCGGGGCGCCTAGCGGCCGCAAGCGCGGCACGGGCCCCGGGCGGCGCATTCCTGCCACGAACCCGCGCGCCACAAGCGCCGGGTTGCGTGCCCGTGCCACGCGCGCCTTGGGCACACGCCCCGGTTGACACGACCGGGCGACCCGCCTCGGGCCACCCGCCCTGGTAGAGATCCATGCTTGCTTTCATCATCAGACGCCTGCTGCAAGCCGTCGCCGTCATGCTGACGGTCGCCTTGCTGGCGTTCATGCTTTTCCGCTACGTCGGCGATCCGGTCACCATCATGCTGGGACAGGACGCCACCGAACAGGACCGTATCGAATTGCGCCAGTCGCTCGGGCTGGACCAGCCCGCGCCGGTGCAGTTCATGCGTTTTGTCGAAAACGCCGTGCAGGGTGACTTCGGCCTGTCGCTGCGGCAGGCCCAACCGGTTTCGGCCTTGCTGGCCGAGCGTCTGCCGGCCACCGTCGAGCTGTCGTTGGCCGCGGCGCTGCTGGCGCTGGTGGTCGGCGTCCCGTTGGGCGTCTACACCGCGCTCCGGCGCAAGGGCTGGGTGGCGCAGTCGCTGCTGGCCGTGTCGCTGCTGGGGGTGTCGCTGCCGACCTTCCTGATCGGCATCCTGCTGATCCTGGTGTTCTCGGTGCAGCTGGGCTGGCTGCCCAGTTATGGGCGCGGCGAGACCGTGCGCATCGGCGGCTGGAGCACCGGCCTGCTGACCGCCAGCGGCTGGCAGCACCTGATCCTGCCGGCCATCACGCTGTCGCTGTTCCAGCTAACGCTGATCATGCGGCTGGTGCGTTCCGAGATGCTCGAGGTGCTGCGCGCCGACTACATCAAGTTCGCCCACGCGCGCGGGCTCAGCAAGCGCGTGATCCATTTCGGCCATGCGCTCAAGAACACGCTGGTGCCGGTCATCACCATCACCGGCCTGCAGCTGGGCGGCATCATCGCCTTCGCGATCGTCACCGAGACGGTGTTCCAGTGGCCCGGCATGGGCCTGCTGTTCATCCAGGCGGTGCAGTTCGCCGACGTGCCAGTGATGGCGGCCTATCTCTGTCTGATCGCCCTGGTGTTCGTGGTCATCAACCTCGTTGTCGACCTGCTGTATTTTGTCGTCGATCCCAGGCTGCGCCTGGGCCGCGCGGGAGGCCACTGATGAAAGCGACCCTTGCACGCTGGTGGGACAGCGACCTGCTGTGGTCCTGGCGCCATTCCCCGGTCGCCGTCGCGGCGACCCTGCTGTTCGTCCTGATGATGGTCGGTGCCTTCGGCGCCGGCTGGGTCGCGCCGCACAATCCCTTCGACCTGGCGACGATCAACCTGATCGACGCCTTGCAACCGCCGGCCTGGCTCGATGGCGGCACCGCCAACTACCTGCTGGGTACCGACAGCCAGGGCCGCGACCTGTATTCGGCGCTGTTGTACGGCACCCGCGTGTCCTTGCTGATCGGGCTGGCGTCGGTGGCGCTGTCGATGTTGATCGGGATCGGCCTGGGGCTGCTGTCCGGCTACCTGGGCGGCCGGCTCGACGCCTTCATCATGCGCGTGGCCGACGTGCAGCTGTCGTTCCCGGCGATCCTGATTGCCTTGCTGATCGACGGCGTGGCGCGCGCGGTGGTGTCGTCCACCGACCACGACGTGATCGCGTTCCCGGTGCTGGTGGGCGCGATCGCGCTGGCCGGCTGGCCGCAATACGCCCGCACGGTGCGCGGCTCGACGCTGGTCGAGAAGAACCGCGAGTACGTGCAGGCGGCGCGGGTGATCGGCATCTCGTCGCGCGTGATCATGTTCCGCCACGTGCTGCCCAACGTCATGGGGCCGGTGCTGGTGCTGGCGACCGTGCACCTGGCCACCGCCATCATCACCGAGGCGACGCTGTCGTTCCTGGGGGTGGGCGTGCCGCCGACTTCGCCGTCGCTGGGTACGCTGATCCGTATCGGCAACGATTTCCTGTTCTCCGGCGAGTGGTGGATCACCATCTTCCCGGGCCTGGCGCTGGTGCTGCTGGTGCTGTCGGTCAACCTGCTGGGCGATTGGCTGCGCGATGCGCTCAATCCCAGGCTGAGCTAGCCGGACCCAAGGAGCGACCATGAATCATCTACTCGAAGTCCGCAATCTGCGGGTCGAATTTCCCACCCGCCGCGGCGTGCTGCGGGCGCTCGACGACGTGTCGTTCTCGATCTCGGCCGGCGAAGTGCTGGGCGTGGTCGGCGAGTCCGGCGCCGGCAAGTCGCTGACCGGCGCGGCCATCATCGGGCTGCTCGAGCCGCCCGGGCGCATCGGCGCCGGCGAGATCCTGCTCGACGGCAAACGCATCGACAACCTGCCGGCCGATGCGATGCGGCGCGTGCGCGGCCGCCAGATCGGCGCGATCTTCCAGGATCCGCTGACCTCGCTCAATCCGCTGTACACGGTGGGCCGGCAGCTGACCGAGACCATCGTCACGCACCTGCCGCTGAGCTGGTCGCAGGCGCGCGCGCGCGCCATCGAACTGCTGGCGGCCACCGGCATCCCGGCGGCGCGCGAGCGCATCGATCATTTCCCGCACCAGTTCTCGGGCGGCATGCGCCAGCGGGTCGTGATCGCGCTGGCGCTGGCGGCCGAGCCGCGGCTGATCGTCGCCGACGAACCGACCACCGCGCTGGACGTGTCGATCCAGGCGCAGATCATCGACCTGATCAAGAAGCTGTGCCGCGAGCAGGGCACGGCGGTGATGCTGATCACGCACGACATGGGCGTGATCGCCGAAACCGCCGACCGCGTGGCGGTGATGTACGCCGGCCGCGTGGCCGAGATCGGCCCGGTCGACAAGGTCATCCACGAGCCGTCGCACCCCTACACCCGCGGGCTGATGGGCTCGATCCCGTCGCTCGAGGGCCATGCCGAGCGGCTGGTGCAGATCGACGGCAGCATGCCGCGGCTGACCGCGATCCCGCCAGGCTGTGCGTTCAATCCGCGCTGTCCGGCGCGGATGGATCGTTGCGTGCGCGAGCGTCCCGAACTGATGTCGGCCGGCAGCTCGCAAGCTGCCTGTTGGCTGCATGACCTGCGCCAGGAGGCAGCATGAACATCCCTGCCAACGATCAGGTTTCCCGGCCGGCCGCCACGCTGGCGGACGA
>JAEZBO010000234.1 GCA_023427085.1 Pseudomonadota bacterium | reverse complement strand
GCGCCACGCCGGCCCCGCGGCTTCGCAGGCCGCCGCGGCGCCGCTGGTCAAGGTCGACGACGCGGCGCGCTGGTTCGACGTGTCGCCGCCGTGGCTCGAGCGCGTACTGGCGCGCAAGCCGCGCGTGATGCTGCGCGCGGTCGATGGCGTGTCGTTCACGATCCGCCGCGGCGAGACGCTGGCGCTGGTGGGCGAATCCGGCTGTGGCAAGTCGACCATGGCGCGGCTGCTGGTCGGCCTGTATGGCCTGACGCGCGGCACCATCGAGTTCGATGGCCAGCCGCTGTCGCGCATGGACCAGCCCAATGGCCGCGCGCTGCGCCGCCGCCTGCAGATGATCTTCCAGGATCCCTATGCCAGCCTCAATCCGCGCTGGCGGGTCGGCCGCATCATCGCCGAACCGCTGCTGGCGCACACCGACATGAACGAGGCGCAACGGCGCGCGCGGGTCGACGAACTGCTGACGCAGGTCGGGCTGGACCCGAGCGACCGCGGCCGCTACCCGCACCAGTTCTCGGGCGGCCAGCGCCAGCGCATCTCGATCGCGCGGGCGCTGGCGGCCAAGCCGGAGTTCCTGGTCTGCGACGAGCCGACCTCGGCGCTCGACGTGTCGGTGCAGGCGCAGGTGCTGAACCTGATGAAGGACCTGCAGCGCGAGCTGGGGCTGACCTATCTGTTCATCTCGCACAACCTGGCGGTGGTGCATCACGTGGCCGACCGGGTCGGCGTGATGTACCTGGGCCGGGTGGTCGAAATCGCGCCGCGCGACGAATTGTTCAGGCAGCCGCGCCATCCGTACACCCGCATGCTGCTGTCGGCGATTCCGGACCTGAGCGGTACCGGGCGGCGCCGCACCCCGGTGGCCGGCGAGGTGCCCAATCCGCTCAATCCGCCCACCGGCTGTACCTTCCATCCGCGCTGTCCGCATGCGCGCGAGCAATGCAAGGCCGAGGCGCCCGCCACCGTGCAGGCCGGCGGCGCCGAGGTCGCCTGTCATGGCGTGGCGCAAGGCTGGGAGGACGTGATTTCCGGCATCCCGCCGTTGCGGGCCGAGCGCGCCGTCGCGGCGCCGGTGGCCGGGCAGGCTGCCGGCTAGCGGTAGCTTGGCGATGGGCCAGGCCAGGCCGCGGGTTTGTCTACGCCCTCGCTGCGGCATGGGCTGACTGGACAGGCCGGCGCGGCGCGTGCCACGCCGGCGGGCGCGCAGCGCGCTTAGCGCTTGCTGGGATCGCCTGCGATGACGGGGGTGGCGGCGTGACGGTGTTCATCGCCGTCATCGTCATCGTCGTCCAGATCGTCCAGGTCGTCCTCGGGCAGCTCTTCGTCGGCCAGCACGAAGGGCAGCAGGTCGACCAGCCGGTCGGACCAGCCACATTCCTCGCCCTCGTGATCGAGCTTGGTATAGCGGCGGCCGTCTTCGGGGCACAGCTGGATGCCCCACAGGAAACGGCAGTCGTAGAGATCGGTGGCGGCGGGCGTCAGGCCCCCCTTGTTGCCGACCCAGCGGGCGCTCGGTCCGCCCATCTGGATGCGGACGTCTTCCTCGGCGACCGCGCCATGCGTGGCCAGCGGGACGGCGAAGGCCACCCACTCGTGACCGTTTTCGGCGGCGTCGACTTCAGCCAGTATCGGCTGGCCGAGATAGGCGGTCAGTGCGTCAGCCGTCTTGCCGAGCATGACTAGCTCGGCATCGGTGAACTGGCACGGTGCTTCCGTCGCATCTGAAGGTAAGGGCATGGTCGATCCTGAATAGCTATGAAACCGGGGGCGTCGTCCGCCTGCGCCAAGAGGGCGCAGGGCCGCGCGGCCGGTCACATCGGTGTCCGGTTCACACCGGCTTCTAGGCAGGTTTTGCTTCCGCTAGGACAAAGCATAGCTTGCTGATGCTGCGGTGCAAAGCCGGTAGTCGTTAGAGAGTGGTTAAGTTGCATGCAAACTGCAAAAAGCCGCCTACGTTAAGATGCCTGGCTTCCGCCGTCCCGTTTCCCGCCATGTCTGCCTCCAGCGCCGTCCGTCCCGTATATTTCCTGCTGCCCCTGGGAGCCGTGCTGGCGTGGTCGGGCAATATGGTCGCGACCAAGATGTCGGCCGGCTTGATCGCGCCGTTCACGATCGGGTTCTACCGCTGGCTGATCGCCGGCCTGGTGCTGACGCCGTTCCTGGCGTTGGGCGTCTGGCGCGAGCGGCACCGGATCCGGCCGCACCTGCCCAAGCTGGCGGTGCTCGGAGCGCTGGGCATGGCGATCTTCCAGGGCCTGGCGTATTTCGCGGCGGCCCATACTTCGGCCACCAACATGGGTTTCATCACGGCGCTGGTGCCCTTGTTGACGGTCGGCATCGGCGCGCTGATGCTGAACGAACGGCCGCCGCGGCTGGCGCTGCTGGGCGGCATCCTGTCGCTGGCCGGCATCTCGGTGCTGGTGAGCCACGGCCAGCCGCTGCAGCTGCTCGAGATGGGCATCAACCGCGGCGACGGCCTGATCTTCATCGCCGCGGTCGGATACGCGCTGTATGGCGTGCTGGTGCGGCGGTGGGCAATGCCGATCTCGTCGTGGCATTCGCTGTACGTGCAGATCGGCTTCGGCCTGATGCTGATGCTGCCGGCCTACTTGTGGTTTCCGGCCACGCCGCTGAACGCCGCCAACATCCCGATCGTGCTGTACGCGGCGATCTTCCCGTCGATCTTCGCACCTTACCTGTGGCTGCGCGCGATCCACGCACTGGGGCCGGCGCGGGCCAGCATGTTCGTGAACCTGACGCCGGTCTTCACGGTGATCATCGCCGCCGCCATGCTGGACGAGCCGGTCGGCCTGTATCACCTGGCCGGCGGCGCGGTGGTGCTGGTGGGCGTGACGCTGGCGCAATGGCGCCCGCGCGCGCGAGCGGGCGACGCGGCCGGCTGAACGGCCCGCGGGTTCCGCCTGGCCGGACCTTTCTGCTGAACCCGCCCGGCTGAACCCGCCCGGCTGGACCCGGCTGCCGGGGCAGGGCGGTCGCCGGCGCTGGGTACAATGCCGGTTTGGCCCCACCACGCTCAGGCTACCACCAGAAAAATGGCTCAATACGTCTACACCATGCACCGGGTCGGCAAGATCGTGCCGCCCAAGCGCGAGATCCTGCGCAACATTTCCCTCTCTTTCTTTCCTGGCGCCAAGATCGGCGTGCTGGGCCTGAACGGCTCGGGCAAGTCGACGCTGCTCAAGATCATGGCGGGCATCGATCGTGAGATCGAAGGCGAAGCCGTGCCGATGCCGGGCATCAAGATCGGCTACCTGCCGCAAGAGCCGCAGCTCGATCCCGAGCACACGGTGCGCGAGTCGGTCGAAGCCGGCCTGGGCGAGATCGTGGCCGCGCGCAAGCGGCTCGAGGAAGTCTATGCCGAGTACGCCGAGCCCGATGCCGACTTCGACAAGCTGGCTGCCGAACAGGCCGAGCTCGAGGCCATCATTTCGGCCGCCGCCTCGAGCGGCGCCGATGATCTCGAGACCCAGATGGAGATCGCCGCCGACGCCTTGCGCCTGCCGCCCTGGGACGCCAAGGTCGGCAACCTGTCCGGCGGCGAGAAGCGCCGCGTGGCGCTGTGCCGCCTGCTGCTGTCCAAGCCCGACATGCTGCTGCTGGACGAACCCACCAACCACCTGGACGCCGAATCAGTGGAGTGGCTCGAGCAGTTCCTGGCCCGCTTCCCCGGCACCGTGGTGGGCATCACCCACGACCGCTACTTCCTCGACAACGCCGCCGAGTGGATCCTGGAGCTGGACCGCGGCCGCGGCATCCCGTACAAGGGCAACTACTCCACCTGGCTGGAGCAGAAGGAAGCGCGCCTGGCGACCGAGCAGCGCACCGAGGACGCGCGCACCAAGGCCATGAAGAAGGAACTGGAGTGGGCGCGCTCCAACCCCAAGGGGCGCCAGGCCAAGAGCAAGGCCCGCCTGGCCCGCTTCGAGGAGCTGTCCGACTACGAATACCAGCGCCGCAACGAGACCAACGAGATCTTCATCCCGGTGGCCGAGCGCCTGGGCAACGAGGTGATCGAGTTCGAGAACGTGTCCAAGTCGTTCGGCGACCGGCTGCTGATCGACAACCTGTCTTTCAAGGTGCCCGCGGGCGCCATCGTCGGCATCATCGGCC
>JAEZBO010000202.1 GCA_023427085.1 Pseudomonadota bacterium | reverse complement strand
CGGCACGTCCGGCCCCGCGCGAACTGGCGCCGGCCGTCGCCGGCCCGGCGCCCGATCCGCGACAGGTTCAGTTGGGACAGACGCTGTTCTTCGATCCTTCCCTGTCCGCCTCGGGACGGCTCAGCTGCGCCAGTTGCCATCAGCCGCAATACGGTTTCAGCAGCGGCCCACGCCAGCCGCCGGGCGCCCCGCCTGCCGCCCCCGCCCCCGCCGCGCGCAAGGCGCCTGGCCTGCTGGCCGCGCGGCTGCAACAGCCCTGGGGCTGGGACGGCCGCCATGGCTCGCAACACGCCGCGCTGCTGGCGCCGCTGACGCGGCCCGACGAAATGGCCAACCCGTCCTTGCCAGCCGTGCTGAGCCGGCTGGCCGATGACCCGCGCCACGGCCCGGCCTTCGCCGCGCTGCACGGCCCGCGCGCGCTCGAGGCCGACGATCTGGCTCAGGCCTTGTCGGCCTACCTGCGCAGCCTCGAGCGCCCCAGCGATCTGGATCGTTTTCTGGACGGTGAACACGACCGGCTCGACGATCAGCAACTGCTGGGCTTGCATCTGTTCCGCACTAAAGCCCGCTGCCTGAACTGCCACCACGGCGCCGCGCTGCGCGACGGCCGCTTCCACAACCTGGGCATCTCGTCCTTCGGCGAACCGGCCGAGGATCTCGGCCGCCACCGGATCAGCGGCGCGCCGCAAGATGTCGGCGCCTTCCGCACCCCCAGCCTGCGGCACGTCGCGCAGGCCGCCCCGTACATGCACAACGGCCGCCACACCACGCTGGCCGGCGTCATCAACCTGTACGACCGCGGCGGCGGCGAAGTCTGGGTGCGCAATGCCGCCGAAGCCGCGCACCCGCTGCTGGAGTCGGCCCGCACGGTGTCGCCGCACATCCGCCCGCTGTCGCTCAGCGACGCAGAGAAAGCGGCGTTGCTGGCGTTCTTGCGGGCGTTGTGATGGCGTCTGCGCGCAGGCCCGTAGACCAGTCCCTGCCGTCAGCGCCCCACGGCACCGCGCGCCGCGGCGGCGTCAGCGGGCCGTTGCGATACCAGGCCTCAAAAAACGATCGCGTCGCGCAGGCTGCCGCCGGTCGCCAGATGGTCGAAACCTTCGTTGACCTGGTCCAGCGAGAACGAGCGGCCCATCAGCCGATCGACCGGCAGGCGGCCGGCGCGATACAGATCGATGTGGCGGCCGATGTCCAGCGCGGGCACGCCCGAGCCCAGATAGCTGCCGCGGATCTCGCGCTCCTCGCCGACCAGCTGCGACAGCGACAGCGAGAAGCCGGCCTTGGGATTGGGCAGCCCCGACGTGATCGTCGCGCCGCCCCGGCGGGTCAGCTTGTAGGCGGTCTCGAAGGCCGGCACCGCGCCGGCCATGTCGAAGCCGTAGTCGACCCGGCCGCCGGCCAGGTCCATCAGGTCGTCGTCGCTGCCGACCTGCTTGGGATTGACCAGGTGGGTCGCGCCCAGCGACTTGGCCAGCGCCAGCTTGTCGTCGCTCAGGTCGACCGCCACCACCCGCCGCGCGCCGCTGGCCACCGCGGCCAGCAAGGCGCTCAGGCCAACGCCGCCGAGCCCGACGATGGCGGCGGTATCGCCGGCCTTCAGCCGGCCGCGGTTGATGACGGCGCCGGCGCCGGTCAGCACCGCGCAGCCAAATAGCGCGGCCTCGCGATGGCTCAGCCCGTCCGGCAGCTTGACGCACGAGCGGCGCGACACCACTGCGTACTCGGCGAAGCACGACACGCCGCAATGATGGTTCAGCGCCTCGGCGCCGTCGTGCAGGCGCCGGGTGCCGCCCAGCAGCGTGCCCTGCGTGTTGGCCACGGCTCCCGGCTCGCACAGCGCCGGCCGGCCTTCCATGCATGGCTGGCAGCAGCCGCAGGTCGGCAGGAACACCATGGCGACGTGATCGCCCACCGCCAGATCGGTGACGCCGGCGCCCAGCTCGACCACTTCGCCCGAGGATTCATGCCCCAGCACGATCGGCACGCCGCGCGGCCGGTCGCCGTTGATGACCGACAGGTCGGAGTGGCACAGGCCGGCGGCCTTGATCTGGACGCGTACCTCGCCGGGGCCGGGCGGGTCGAGTTCGACCTCGGTGACCTGCAACGGGCGGGTCTGCGCATACGGCCCGGGCACGCCGACCTGGCGCAGCACGGCGGCTTTGATCTTCATGGTTTGTCTCCTGGCTGCCGGTGGGACCGGTGACGGGCCTGATGCCCGCCTGCGGGTCCCCCGATTCTTTGCCTGGGAGTATGGCACGCGGCGTCTGGCGCGGCGCCAAAACAAAAAAGCCGGCACCGCTTGCGCGATACCGGCCATTTGCCGACGATGTTCGGGCCATCGTGAAAAATTCGACCACCAGAAGTGGTCGGGGCGAGAGGATTCGAACCTCCGACTCCTGCGTCCCGAACGCAGTACTCTACCAGGCTGAGCTACGCCCCGATTTGCTGCTGTACTGATTTGCAGTCAACTACCTGCTTTACTGCTTACCGCAAATTTGCTGCCCGACTTGCCCGCCGTTTCCGGCAGCCGTCTCGCAGTGTTTCGCGGCAGTTTTTTCGTCGCCAGATCTCAACGATCTCGATCTACCGCGAAAGCGCAAAATTCTAGCAGAGATTTTGAATATTCGGAAATCGGGTAGCAAGACAGCGCTTCGCGGGCTGCCTGCGCCTCGGCCTGGGCACACTGGCGGGCATGATCCAGCGCGTCGGTGGCGTGGATGGCCTGGGCCACCGCGGCGAAGTCGGCCTCGCCGGTTTCGATGGCGCCACGGATCAGCGCGCGCTGTTCGGGCGTGCCGACTTCCATGACGCGCAGCAGCGGCAGCGTCGGCTTGCCTTCGCGCAGGTCGTCCCCGACGTTCTTGCCCAGCGCACCGGCGTCGCCACTGTAGTCGAGCACGTCGTCGATCAGCTGGAAGGCCGTGCCGACATGGCGGCCGTAGGCGGCCGAGGCTTCGATCTGCTCGGCCGTGGCGCCGGCCAGCACCGCGCCGACCTGGGCGGCGGCCTCGAACAGCTTGGCGGTCTTGTAGCGCACCACCTGCAGGTAGCGCGCCTCGGAAACCTCGGGATCGTGGACGTTGAGCAACTGCAGCACCTCGCCCTCGGCGATCACCGTGGTGGCGCCCGACAGGATCGCCATGATGCGCATCGAGTCGGCCTCGACCATCATCTCGAACGAACGCGAATACAGGTAATCGCCGACCAGCACGCTGGCGGCATTGCCGAACACCGCATTGGCGGTGCTGCGGCCGCGCCGCAGGTCGGACTCGTCGACCACGTCGTCGTGCAGCAAGGTGGCGGTATGGATGAACTCGATCACCGCGGCCAGCAGGTGATGGCGGTCGCCCCGGTAGCCGAGCGCCTTGGCCACCATCAGCAGCAGGGCCGGACGCATGCGCTTGCCACCAGCGCCGACGATGTAGTCGCCGATCGTGCGTATCAACACCACTTCGGAATCGAGCCGGGCGCGGATGACGGCATCGACGGACTTCATGTCCTCGGCGACGGGAGCGAGCAGGTCAGACAGGTTCAAGGCGAATCCGGTTACGAAAAAAACCCGCCGCGCCGCGCCTGGACGAACCCGGGACGGCCTGGGCCGGTCGGCATGCGGACGCGCCGCAGGCCTTGTGCGAGCAAACAACGGATTATACGGGGACGCGCGCCATGGCCGGGCGCAGGGGACTTTCGTTTGACTATCAATGGCTTGCGGGCTAGAATCTTGAGTTCGGCATTTTGTCCGAAGACGGCTTGCGTTTGTGCGCAGGCTGATATCACTGAGGTAATCCCATGTACGCGGTCATAAAAACCGGTGGCAAGCAGTATCGCGTTGCCGCAGGTCAAAAACTTAAAATCGAACAGATACCGGCAGACATTGGGCAAGAAATCTCCCTGGATCAGGTCCTGTCCGTGGGCGAAGGCGACACGCTGAAGATTGGCGCGCCTCTCGTTTCCGGTGCCCTGGTCAAGGTCACGGTTCTTGCGCAAGGACGCCACGACAAGGTCAAGATCTTCAAGATGCGTCGCCGCAAGCACTATCAGAAGCGTCAAGGCCACCGTCAGAACTACACCGAGATCCGCATCGACGCGATCACGCTGTAATCGCTGTTCGTCACTCTCAGCCTACATATTTTGGTTCGCAAGAACCGAGGAGCTAAACATGGCACAGAAAAAGGGCGGCGGCTCAACGCGCAACGGCCGTGACTCAGAAAGCAAACGCCTGGGCGTCAAGGTCTACGGCGGCCAAGCCATCCTGGCCGGCGGCATCATCGTGCGCCAGCGTGGTACGCGCTTCCATCCCGGCGTGAACGTCGGCATCGGCAAGGACCACACGCTGTACGCACTGGCCGAAGGCAAGGTGCAATTCGGCTACAAGGGCAAGCTCAACAAGCAGACCGTTTCGGTCGTCGCTGCCGAGTAATTCCCAGCCGGACACACTGGTCCGGGCAGGCCCCCAACGGGGCCGGATTTGCCCGGAACAGCCCGGCGGCCAAAAAGCCCTGCCCTGTTGCGGCAGGGCTTTTTTGCTTCCAGGACGGTCCGCGCCGATCGCGCCGGACCGCAACATGACAGAGAACAACCATGAAATTCGTCGACGAAGCCACCATCGAAGTCATCGCCGGTAAGGGCGGCAACGGCGTGGCGAGCTTTCGCCGCGAAAAATTCATCCCCTTCGGCGGCCCCAACGGCGGCGACGGCGGACGCGGCGGCAGCATCCATGCCGTGGCCGACCGCAACATCAACACGCTGATCGATTTCCGCTACGCCCGGCTGCACCGCGCCAAGGGTGGCGAGAACGGCCGCGGCTCGGACCAGTTCGGCGCCGCCGCGCCCGACATCACGCTGCGCGTGCCGGTCGGCACCATCGTGCACGACGCCGAGACCGACGAGGTGCTGTTCGACATGAACCACCACGGCCAGCAGGTCACGCTGGCCGCCGGCGGCCAGGGCGGCCTGGGCAACCTGCACTTCAAGTCGAGCGTGAACCGCGCCCCGCGCCAGTTCACGTACGGCAAGGAAGGCGAGCAACGCAAGCTGCGGCTCGAGCTCAAGGTGCTGGCCGACGTCGGCCTGCTGGGCATGCCCAACGCCGGCAAGTCGACCTTCATCGCGCGGGTCTCGAATGCCCGCCCCAAGATCGCCGACTACCCGTTCACGACGCTGCACCCGAACCTGGGCGTGGTGCGCACCTCCGAGTCGCGCAGCTTCGTGGTGGCCGACATTCCGGGCCTGATCGAAGGCGCTTCCGAAGGCGCCGGCCTGGGCCATCAGTTTTTGCGCCACCTGGCGCGCACGCGGGTGCTGCTGCATCTGGTCGACGTCTCGTCGCAAGACCCTGACGTCGATCCGGTGCCGCAGGCGGTCGAGAACGCCCGCGCGATCGCCGAAGAGCTGCGCCGCTACGACCCCGACCTGTACGCCAAGCCGCGCTGGCTCATCCTGAACAAGCTGGACGTGGTCGAGGATCCCGACGGTCTCAAGCAGCGCTTCCTGGAAGCCTACGGCTGGACCGGCCCGACCTTCGCGATCTCGGCGCTCAGCGGCGACGGCACGCGCGACCTGCTGTACGCGCTGCAGGACTACCTGGACGCCGAGCGCACCCGCGAGCAGGAACAGCAGGACCGCGCCGACGGCTCGTACGTCGCCGAGGATCCGCGTTTCGACGAAACCCGCGGCGGCTGACGCGGCGTCGGCGGCGCAGACACCGCGCCGCCTCGCCTCGTCGCCCCGCCCCCTCGAGCCGCCGTCTCGGCCGCCGCGCCAGCCGCGCGATCGGTCATAATCGCTTTCCGCCGTTGCTTCCGAGCTTGTTGGTATGTCCGCGCCCGTTCCCGCCGTCTCCGTCGTCGCCCCCGCCAGCCGCCTAGTCGTGAAGGTCGGCTCGTCCCTGGTCACCAACGAAGGACGCGGCCTGGACCGCCACGCGCTGGCCCACTGGGCCGGCCAGATCGCCGCGCTGCGCCAGCAGGGCAAGCAGGTGGTGCTGGTGTCCAGCGGCGCGGTCGCCGAGGGCATGGCCCGGCTCGGCTGGGCCCGCCGGCCGGCGGCGATGCACGAGCTGCAGGCCGCCGCCGCGGTCGGCCAGATGGGCCTGGCGCAGGCCTACGAAGCCGCCTTCGCGGAGTTCGGCCTGCGCACCGCGCAGATCCTGCTGACGCACGAGGACATGGCCGACCGCACACGCTACCTGAACGCGCGCTCGACGCTGTTCACGCTGCTGCGCCTGGGCGTGGTGCCGATCGTCAACGAGAACGACACCGTCGTCACCGACGAGATCCGGCTGGGCGACAACGACACGCTGGGCGCGCTGGTCACCAACCTGATCGAAGCCGACACGCTGATCATCCTGACCGATCAGCGCGGCCTCTACGATTCGGACCCCCGCAAGAATCCGCAGGCGCAGTTCGTCTCGCATGCCCAGGCCGGCGAGCCCAGGCTCGAGGCCATGGCCGGTGGCGCCGGCAGCAATGTCGGCACCGGCGGGATGCTGACCAAGATCCTGGCCGCCAAGCGCGCGGCCGGCAGCGGCGCGCACACCGTGGTGGCATCGGGCCGCGAACACAATGTGCTGGTGCGGCTGTCGCAAGGCGAGTGCATCGGCACCGAACTGCAGGCGGTGCTGCCGGTGCGCGCCGCGCGCAAGCAGTGGCTGGTCGATCACGTGCGCCTGCGCGGCAAGCTGGTGCTGGACGCGGGCGCGGTGCGCGCGCTGACCCAGGAAGGCAAGAGCCTGCTGGCCATCGGCGTGGCCGCCGTCGAAGGCGAATTCGCGCGCGGCGACGTGGTTGCCTGCATCGACGAGCAGGGCCGCGAATGCGCGCGCGGCCTGGTCAATTATTCGGCCGCCGACACCCGCCGCATCCTGCGCAAGCCGTCGGCCCGCATCGCCGAGATCCTCGGCCATATGTCCGAGCCCGAACTGGTGCACCGCGACAACCTGGTCGTACTTCAGGTCCCGCCGGTAAACGTATAACCCCAACCCCGGATCGCCCGTACCGGCAGCGCCACGCCCTTGCTGGCGGCCTTGCTGCGCAGGCGGTTGACGGTCATGTCCATGCGCCGGCCCACCTGCTTGCCGGCCTGCATGGCCTGCATCGCCTCGCGGCGCAGCGACGCTTCGGGTGCCGACAGCAGCGCATGCATGAACACCCGCTCGGCCGCGCTCAGCCCCAGCCGCGTTCCGTCCGGGCACAACAGGCTCCAGCCCTGGTCGACCAGCGACCACGCCGGCAACGCGGGGCTGACGCCATCGGCCAGGCGGCAGCCCAGCCGGCGCGCCAGTGCGGACAGTTGCGCGGACAGCTCGCCGATCTGCAGGTCGCCCGGCAGGCAGACGTCGGCGCCATCGGACAACACCCGTACCCGCTGCCCCACGCTGGCGTAATGCGAGACCGCGACGATGCCGACCGACGGGCAACGGCCGCGCAGGTCGCGGCTGACACGCGCCAGCACCGACGGCGACTCGGCCAGCACCAGCAAGGGCGCGACGAACTGTTCGACGTATTCGCGCGCCAGCCTGAGGTTGTCGCCGCCGATCGCCAGCAGCCCGGCGCGCTGCAAGGCGGCCACCGTCATGCTGCGAAACTGCACATCCGGCGAAAACACGAAGACGGCGTGGTCCTGGGCGGGCGGAGAATCGTAGCGGGTCACGGCCGGCGGTCCGATCAGAATCGACGATAGCGGCGATTATCACGTATGTGTTTCATGCTTACAATGCGGACTGTCCCGCTATGGGGGCATTTCTTAGTGGCAATTCACGCATATTTTTGCAGCACGCATCACAAAAGTGACCGCTAACCAACACCACAGTGATTGGAAGCTTGTATTCAATCACGCATGTGAATACCTTCGGCGATCGACTCAGATATGCACGGCTGCAGCGCGGCATGACGCAAGAGCGTCTGGCGCAGTTGTGCCGCGTCTCGCAAAGCGCGATTGGCAATTACGAAAGCGCCTTGCGATCGTCGAGCCGATCCTTGCTGAAGCTGGCCAAGGCGCTGGGCGTCAACGCGGCCTGGCTCGAAAGCGGCCAGCTGCCAATGGAACCCACGAGCGGCGGCCACCTGCTGCTGCGCGACGAGATCCAGCCGCTAGCGGGCGGCACGGCCGAGTCCGACCCGGCGCTGATCACGGCGCACGATTACAGCCGTTATCTGGCCCTGGCGCCGCAACAAAGGCAGTTCCTGCGGCAGGCGCTGCGTGCGCTGATCGACACGCTCGAAGCCGCCGCGCACGACGACCCGTCGGCGCCAGCGCGCCCGGGCCCGCGGCGCGGACCTCGCCAACCCTGAAACCATCAGACGCTGCATCGGCGCGGCGCCCTGCCATCAGGCAGCGCGCCCAGCGATCGCGCACCTTCCACGGCCTGAGGCCTTGGAAGGTACGACGCCTTGCCGTGGTGATTACATCCGCGGCTGCGTGCGGCCCGAAGGCTCGCCCTGGCCGGACTGGGCCGGCACCGACGGTGCCGGGGCCGCGGCCGGCACCGACTCGCCGCCCGGCGCGGGCGTGGTCGAGGCCGCGGGATCCTCGCCGCGGATGGCGGCGGCGATTTCGGTGGCGGCCTGCGCGTTGGGCGTGGCGAACGCCAGCACGCCACGATCGAGCGGTTCGGCGATGCGCGGCGCGGCGATCAGTTCACGATCGACCACCAGCACCAGCCGCTTGCCGACATTGGCGCTGCTGACGTCGGTCAGCTTGCGCGCACCGGCCTCGGTGAATCGCAGTCCGACAAAATTCTGGCCTTTCTGGTCGACCATCGCGGCGGCTTCGGCCAGGTCGGCGCGCGTCAGCGCCGGCGTGCGTTGCACATACAGTGCGCCGTCGCGCAGCGGCAGCTCCATCAGGGCGGGATCGGCTTCGGTCTGGGCGATGTAGAACTCGACGCCAGCGGCGCTGGCGGGCGCCTGGGCCTGGCCCGGCAGGCCGGCGGCGGACTCGCCCGCTTGCGGCGCGGCGGCCGCGACGGGCGGCGTATCGCCGGACTGCGCGGTCTTGTCGCCGCTGGTCTGGCAACCTGCCAGCACAACCGCCAGCGCGGCAGCCAAGGGAGCGAGAGCTCGGACGGAAATCTGCATCGGTAATGCCTCCTGCAACGACGCCAAGGCGGCCTGCGGCCGCGAATCGACAGAGTGTACCGGCGGGGCTCGCGGCCATGCCGTGTAAGGGCGTAGGCACATGCGACGGGATGTAACCCGTGCTGCCGCAGCCGCGCGGCCCGCCTTCCGGTGCGCTGGCCGTCGGTGGCGCTGGCCGTTGATACGCTTGCTTCGGTGCGCTGGCGTCCGGTCCGCCCCATGCGCTTGGCCGCATCCGTTACGCTAGCGATCCCGACCTCCGATGGATGCCTACGCCATGACAGCCAGCCTCGACACCCTGCGCGCCGCCTTCGCGCCCCACGGCATCCTGCGTGCCTCGATCAATGTCGGCAATCCGATCCTGGCGCGCCGCGATCCGGCCAGCGGCCAGGCCGCCGGTGTCTCGGTCGACCTGGCCCAGGCGCTGGCCCAGCGCCTGGGCGTGCCGGCGGAACTGGTGGTGTTCGACAGCGCCGGCCAGTCGGTCGAGGCGGTCGCGGCCGAACAGGCCGACATCGGCTTTTTTGCCATCGATCCCAAGCGCGGTGAACGGATCGCGTTCACCGAGCCCTATGTGCTGATCGAAGGCTGCTACCTGGTGCGCGACGACTCGCCGCTGCAATCGCGCGACGAGGTCGACCGGCCCGGCCTGTCGGTGGTGGTCGGCCAGGGCAGCGCCTACGACCTGTATTTGAGCCGCGCCTTGACGCAGGCAAAGATCGTGCGCGCGCCGACCTCGCCAGCGGTGGTCGAGACCTTCGTGCAACAGCGCGCCGACGTCGCCGCGGGCGTCAAGCAGCAGCTCGAGGCCGATGCGCGGCAACGCGGCGGCTTGCGGCTGCTGCCGGGCAGCTTCATGCAGATCCGCCAGGCGATGGGCCTGCCCAAGTCGCGCGGCGCGGCGGCGGCCGCGCATCTGGCCGAGTTCGTCGAACAGATGAAGCGCGAGGGCTTCGTGGCGCAGGCGCTGGCGCGCCACGGCATCGAGGGCGCGGCGGTCGCACCGCCCGGCGCCGCCACCTGAGGGTCGCCAGGCCGCGTCAGGCCAGGCCGCGTCAGGCCGGGCCGCGATCGGCTCTATACTTCGCTCCACGCAGGGGTACTTTCCTGTCCGGCACGTCCGGCCAGGAGGTTGAGAGAGTCCCTTCGTACCAGTACGGATAATGCCGATGCTGGGAGCGCACAACCCGCCCGCAATGGGCGGGTACGATCCCTATCGGCTCCAAGTCCCTTCTTATTTGGAGCTACACCTTGAACGCCAACCCGAAGTTCCTGGCTGCCACCGCCCAGGTGGATGCGGCCGCCGTCGCCCCCCTCCCCCAATCCCGCAAGGTCTACCAGCAAGGCTCGCGCGCCGACATCCGCGTACCGTTTCGCGAGATCTCGCAGGCTGACACGCCGACCCTGTTCGGCGGCGAGACCAATCCGCCACTGACGGTCTACGACACCAGCGGCCCCTACACCGATCCGTCGGCCCGCATCGACATCCGCAGCGGGCTGCCGGCGCTGCGCCAGGCCTGGATCGAAGAACGCGGCGATACCGAGCTGCTGGCCGGCCCCAGCAGCGACTACGGCCGCGAGCGCCTGCTCGACGCCAAGCTCACCGCGATGCGCTTCGACCTGCGCCGCCCGCCACGCCGCGCCCGTGCCGGCGCCAACGTCACGCAGATGCACTACGCGCGGCGCGGCATCGTCACGCCTGAGATGGAGTTCGTCGCGATCCGTGAGAACCTGCGGCGCGAGCAAACCATCCAGACGCTGCGCGCCAGCGGACCCGATGGCGAGAAGCTCGCACGGCGCCTGCTGCGCCAGCACCCGGGCCAGTCCTTCGGCGCGGCCATCCCGGCGCAGATCACGGCCGAGTTCGTGCGCGACGAGATCGCGCGCGGGCGCGCCATCCTGCCGGCCAACGTCAACCACCCCGAGATCGAACCGATGATCATCGGCCGCAATTTCCTGGTGAAGATCAACGCCAACATCGGCAACTCGGCGGTCAGCTCGGGCATCGGCGAAGAGGTCGAGAAGATGACCTGGGCGATCCGCTGGGGCGGCGACACGGTGATGGACCTGTCGACCGGCAAGCACATCCACGAGACGCGCGAGTGGATCATCCGCAACTCGCCGGTGCCGATCGGCACCGTGCCGCTGTACCAGGCGCTCGAGAAGGTCGATGGCCGCGCCGAGGAACTGAGCTGGGAGATCTTCCGCGACACGCTGATCGAACAGGCCGAACAGGGCGTGGACTACTTCACGATCCACGCCGGCGTGCGGCTGCCGTTCATCCCGATGACGGCCGACCGCATGACCGGCATCGTCTCGCGCGGCGGCTCGATCATGGCCAAGTGGTGTCTGGCGCATCACAAGGAGAGCTTCCTGTACGAACGCTTCGACGACATCTGCGAGATCATGAAGGCCTATGACGTAAGCTTCTCGCTCGGCGATGGCCTGCGGCCCGGCTCGGCCTACGACGCCAACGACGAGGCGCAGTTCGCCGAACTCAAGACGCTGGGCGAACTGACGCAGGTGGCGTGGAAGCACGACGTGCAGGTGATGATCGAAGGGCCGGGCCACGTGCCGATGCAGATGATCAAGGAGAACATGGATCTGCAGCTCGAGCACTGTCACGAGGCGCCCTTCTATACGCTGGGGCCGCTGACCACCGACATCGCGCCGGGCTACGACCACATCACGTCGGGCATCGGCGCGGCGCTGATCGGCTGGTACGGCACCGCGATGCTGTGCTACGTGACGCCCAAGGAACACCTGGGGCTGCCCGACAAGAAGGACGTCAAGGACGGCATCATCACCTACAAGATCGCCGCCCACGCGGCCGACCTCGCCAAGGGCCATCCGGGCGCGGCGATCCGCGACAACGCGTTGTCCAAGGCACGCTTCGAGTTCCGCTGGGACGATCAGTTCAACCTGGGCCTGGATCCGGACACCGCACGCGCCTTCCATGACGAGACGCTGCCCAAGGACTCGATGAAGGTGGCGCACTTCTGCTCGATGTGCGGGCCGCACTTCTGCAGCATGAAGATCACGCAGGACGTGCGCGAGTACGCCCAGAAGCAGGGCCTCGCCGAGAACGAGGCCTTGCACCAGGGCATGCAGGAAAAGTCGATCGAGTTCGTCAAGAAGGGCGCGGCGATCTACCACCAGCAGTGACGCTGACGCTGCCGGCCGCGCTGGCCGGCAGCAGCGCTCAACAGGGGTCCATCAAGCGCGCGCTCATCCAGTCGCCGGCGCGGATCGCCCGGTCGGCGGCGATCCGCACCATGCGCCACAGCGCCAGCGTACTGGCGTTGGGCGTGACGCGCCGGGCCCGGCACAGGTAGATCACCCGCGACATGGCCTGGGCATCGGCGAAGGCCAGCGCGCGGATCCGGCCCGACTTGACCTCGCGATGGATCCAGCCGGCCGGCAGGATCGAACAGCCTTCGCCGGCCGAAACGTAGTTCAGCAAGGTCGCGAACATGTCGATCTCGCGCACGTCGCGCAGCACCATGCCCTGGCTGGCGAACACCTTGTCGATCATCAGCCGCAGGTAGGTCGACGGTTGCGAGAACAGCAGCGGCAGGTCCTGCAGCTGCGCCATCTGCAACGGATCGCGCAGATGCGCGCCGGCCAGCTTGCCCTCCATTAGCGCGACCGACGCGGCTAGGAACATGCCTTCGCTGACCAGCGGCTCGTAATGCAGCTCGGGCAGGCAATCGAGCGGCGAGACCATCGCCAGATCGAGCTTGTGCTCGAGCAGCGCCTGCTGCAACTCGGGCGTGTGCCGCTCGACGATGTCGATCTGCAGCGTCGGCATCAGCTGCGCGATCGTCTGCAGCAGCGGCGCCACCAGCACCATGCCGACGCTGAACGGCACGCCGATCCGCACCACCTCGCTGGCGCTGACGCTGCGCATCAGCGCGTCGCAGGCCTGCTCGAGCTCGCCCAGCAGGGTCTGGCAATGCGCATGGAACAAGGCGCCGGCCTGGGTGACCTGCACGCCGCGCGCATTGCGCTCGAGCAGCTGCATGCCCAGGTCGTCCTCGAGCGAACGCAGCGCCTTGCTGAGCGCCGGCTGCGCCACGCCCAGCTGGCTGGCCGCGGTCGAGATGCTGGCCGCCTCGACGATGCCGACAAAATATCTGAGCCGTTTGAAATCGAGTCGCTGCCCCATGCGATGGAACAGTCGCGCGGTCTCGGGTTGCATCATCGCCACCGGTGTCCCCTGCTGTCATTGTTGTCTTTCCAGGCATTCTAGGCTCGGCCATGCCTGCCGGGCATGTCTGGCGCCGAAAACGGTATTTCCCAAGCGGGCGCGGCACCCCTAGACTGCAGTCAAACCGATGATAAGCGGCCCCGTCCAGAGCGACGCAGGGACCGCACAGGAGACAGCAATGAACCGCCCCCTCGCACCGTCGACGGCCTAGCGCCGCTCGCTTTCCCCCTCTTTTCCCCTGCGCCGTCCACCCGGGCCGCGTCGGCGACCTGTGCCCGTCGCCAGGCCGCCGGCCGCCCCGTCCCTTGCCAGAAGGAGCTTTCGCCATGACCCCGTCCGCGCCATCCACCGACCAGCCCTCGCCCGCCGGCCCCGGTCCCTTCAGCGGCCTCAAGGTGCTGGACCTGAGCAGCTACCTGGCGGCGCCCTACGGCTGCACGCTGCTGGCGGACCTGGGCGCGCAGGTGATCAAGATCGAGGCGCCGGCCGGCGACATGATGCGGCACTACCCGTCGAGCCTGCCGCAGGAGAGCCGGGCGTTCCTGGGCACCAATCGCAACAAGCGCGCCATCGTGCTGGACCTCAAGCAGGAGGCCGCGCTGCAGGCCTTCCATCGCATGGTCGCCGACGCCGACGTGGTGGTGCACAACTTCCGTCCGGCGGTGCCGGCGCGCCTGAAGATCGACTACGACACGCTGCGCGAGATCCGGCCGGACCTGATCTATTGCTCGGTGACCGGCTACGGCGAGAACGGTCCGCTCAAGGACCACGGCGGCTTCGACCAGGTGCTGCAGTCGATGACCGGCATCTGCACCTTCCAGCCCGACCTGGACGGCACGCCGCAACTGATCCGGGGCTCGATCGTCGATTACTACACCTCGGCGCTGGTGGCCTATTCGATCTCGGCCGCGTTGTTCCATCGCGCCATGACCGGCGAGGGCCAGACCGTCTCGTGCTCGCTGCTGCGCACTGCGCTGACCATGCAGGCCGGCCGGTTTGTCTGGGCCCGCGACGAGCCGCGCGAGACCGTGCGCGACCTCAATGTCGGCAAGGTCACCGGCATCCATCCGACCAAGCAGGGGCTGCTGTACATCTCGGCGCACTCGACGCATTTCTGGGCCGCGCTGTGCGAGCTGCTGGACCTGGGCGAGCTGGGCACCGACCCGCGCTATGACACCATGCGCAAGCGCGCCGAGCTGGCCGACGAGCTGCTGCCGCGCATGCACGCGGCGCTGGCGCGCCACACCGCGCAGGAGTGGAAGCAGATCTTCGGCGAGCGGGTGCCGTGCGCGCCGGTGCAGGCGATCGAGGACATGTTCGATCACCCGCAGGTGCTGGCCGAAGACCTGGTGGCCGAGCTGCCGCATCCGCAGGTGGGCTCGTACCGCACCATGACCAAGCCGGTGCGGCTGGGCAAGACGCCCGGCCCGGCGCCGTTCGCGGCGCCGACCTTCGGGCAGCACAGCGACCAGATCCTGGCCGAGCACGGCTACACCGACAGCCAGATCCGCGCCATGCGCGCCACCGGCGCCTTGCAATAAGGGCGCATCCCCCACCGTCACCGCCTCACCCCGCCAGGAGACTTACCATGCAAGCCCGCCGCTTCTTCCTCCTTGCTTCATCGACCCTGCTGCTGTCGGCCGGCCTCGCCGCCGGCAGCCACGCCGCCGAGCCCCGCCAGGGCGGCACGCTGACCTACGGCGTGCTGGGCGAGCCATCGACCTACGACTGTCACGCGGCCGTCAGCTTCCAGGAGATCCATTACCTGGCGCCGCACTATTCGCTGCTGCTGCGTTTCGATGCGCAGAACTATCCGAAGATCGAAGGCGATCTGGCCAGCAGCTGGACCGTCTCGGACGATGGCCTGACCTACACCTTCAAGCTGCGCGACAACGTGACCTTCCATGACGGCACGCCGCTCAAGGCCGCCGACGTCAAGGCCACCTACGAACGGCTGCGCGCGCCGCCGCAAGGCGTGGTCTCGGTGCGGCAGGCGCTGTACGCGGACATCGCCAGCATCGACACGCCCGACGACCACACCGTCGTCATCAAGCTGTCCAAGCCCGATGCCGGCATGCTGTCGAACTTCGCCAGCCCCTGGAACTGCGTCTACTCGGCCGCGCAGCTGGCCAAGGACCCGCGCTTTCCGGTGACCAACGTGATGGGCTCGGGCCCGTTCAAGTTCGTCGAGCACGCCTCCGGCTCGCACTGGCGCGGCGAGCGCTACCAGCAATACCACGAGCAGGGCCGGCCCTACCTGGACGGCTTCCGTGCGATGGTCATGACCAACACCGCGCTGGTCAACAGCCTGTCCAGCGGCCAGATCCAGGCCGAGTTCCGCGGCCTGGCGCCGGCCGACGTGCAGCGCATCCAGAAGGCCCGCGGCGACCAGATCCAGATCGCCGAAAGCGGCTGGCTGTCGTTCTACATGTTCACCTTCAATACCGAGAAGCCGCCGTTCAACGACGTACGCGTGCGCCAGGCGCTGACCATGGCGATCGACCGCTGGCAGGGCGTCAAGCCGATGTCGCGCATCACTTTCCTCGAACAGGTGGGCGGCTTCAGCCGGCCCGGTTCGGCGATGGCGCTGGACGACAAGACGCTCGAGACGCTGCCGGGCTTTTCGCGCGACATGGACGCCGCGCGTGCCCAGGCCCGCGCGCTGCTCAAGGAGGCCGGCGTCGACAAGCTGTCGTTCACGCTGACCAACCGGTCGACGCCGCCATTCGTGCCGCTCGGACTGTTCCTGATCGACCAGTGGCGCCAGATCGGCATCCCGGTCGAGCACCGCCAGCTCGACACCGCGCAATGGGCCACCTCGCGCCTGTCGGGCAGCTTCGACGTGCTGGTCGATTCGGCCGGCGAATGGAACGACGATGCGTCGGTGCAGTTGAACCGCTTCCTGTCGCACGACAAGTTTCCGGCCAACACCTCGCGCGCCATCGACCGCAAGGTCGACGAGCTGTACGAACAGCAAAAGCGCGAGACCGACACCGCCAAGCGCGCCGCGCTGGTGCGCGAGATGGAAGCGCACCTGATCACGCAGGCCTACGCGGCGCCGGGTTTCTGGGGCGGCCGCAAGGTCGCGCTGGACCGCCGCGTGCAAGGCTGGATCGCGCTGCCCAGCCACATGGTCAACCAGGACCTGCGCGAGGTCTGGCTGGCCGAGTGACCGGCCGGCCCGCGGTGGCCCGGCCGATGGCCGGCCGCCGCGAGCTGGCACACCGAACGCAACGACGCGGTCGGCAACGCCCCCAAGGAGAGAGCCCGTGCAAACGGACAAGCATCTGGCAGCCCCGCCACCCAGGCCCGACGCGCCCTTGCTGGCGGTGCAGCATCTGGACGTCAGGTTCGAGACCGCGCAAGGCGTGCTGCGCGCGGTCGAGGACGTCAGCTACGAAGTCTGGCCGGGCGAGGTGCTGGCGCTGGTCGGCGAAAGCGGCTGCGGCAAGTCGGTGTCGTCGCTGGCGATCATGGGCCTGCTGGCCAAGCCCGCCGGCCGCGTCACCGGCGGCCGCATCCTGTTCGAGGGTGTAGACCTGCTGACCTTGCCGGCCGAGCAGATGCGGATGCGCCGCGGCCGCGACATCGCGATGATCTTCCAGGAGCCGATGACCTCGCTCAATCCGGTGCTGACGGTCGGCTACCAGATCATGGAGCCGCTGCGCATCCATCTGGGCATGACACCGGCGCAGGCCCAGGCCCGCGCGCTCGAACTGCTGGGCCTGGTCGGCATCACCGATCCGGCCAGCCGGCTGCGCCAGTTTCCGCATCAGTTCTCGGGCGGCATGCGTCAGCGCGTGATGATCGCCATCGGGCTGGCCTGCAATCCCAAGCTGCTGATCGCCGATGAACCGACCACGGCGCTGGACGTCACGATCCAGGCGCAGATCCTCGAGCTGATGCGCGAGCTGACGCGCACGCTGAACATCGCGCTGGTGCTGATCACCCACAACCTGGGCGTGGTGGCGCGTTATGCCGACCGGGTCAACGTCATGTATGCCGCGCGCCAGGTCGAACAGGGCGAGGCCGACGCGGTGTTCGCCCGGCCGCTGCATCCGTATACGCAGGCGCTGCTGAACACCGTGCCGCGACTGGACCGGGCGCGGCACGACAAGCTGATCACCATCGAGGGCATGCCGCCCAATCTGCTGGCGCCGCCCAGCGGCTGCCGCTACGCGGCCCGCTGCGCCTACGTGCAGGACGTCTGCCGCCAGGACCCGCCGCTGCGCGAGATCGCCGCTGGCCATCGCTCGGCCTGTTGGCGCGCCGAGGAACTGGCTGCCGGGCAGCTGCGGCTGCCCGAGCCGGCGCCGCCAGCGGCCGCACAGGCCGGGCCTGAGCGGGGGCTGGCGCTGATCTCGGCGCAAGGGCTGCGCAAACATTTCGAGGTCAGCAGCGGCGGGCTGTTTCGTCGCCAGCATGCGCGGGTCAAGGCGGTGGACGGCGTCAGCTTCGACCTCGCGCCCGGCGAGACGCTGGGGCTGGTCGGCGAATCCGGCTGCGGCAAGACCACGGTCGGCCGCATGCTGCTGGACCTCGACACCCCCACCGAAGGGCAGATCCAGTTCGACGGCGCGGCGCGGGCGCGCGCGCGCCCCCCCCGGGCCCCCCCGGCGCGCCGG
>JAEZBO010000197.1 GCA_023427085.1 Pseudomonadota bacterium | reverse complement strand
GCGCGGCGCTGGCCGACGGCCAGGCGGTGCGCTGGGTCGAGATGGGCGCGCACCATGTACGCCTGCACGCCGCGCCGCTGTCGGTGGCGCAGGCCTTCTCGCGCCTGCGGCCGGCCGGCCAGGCCTGGGTGATGACCTCGGCGACGCTGTCGGTGCATAACGACTTCTATCACTTCACGTCGCAGCTGGGCCTGACCGACGCCCAGGCGATGCGCTGGGAATCGCCGTTCGCCTACCCTGAACAGGGCCTGCTGTTCGTGCCGCGCGGCCTGCCGCTGCCGCAATCGCCGCAGTTCACCGAGCGTTTCGTGCAGCAGCTGCTGCCGCTGCTCGAGGCCAGCCCGGGTGGCGCGCTGGTGCTGTGCACCACGCTGCGCGCGGTCGAGCGGGTCGCCGACCTGTTGCGCGAGGCCTTCGAGGAGCGCGGCTGGAGCTGGCCGTTGCTGCGCCAGGGCCAGAGCCCGCGGCGCGAGCTGCTCGACCAGTTCCGCCGGCTCGAGCATCCGGTGCTGGTGGGCAGTTCCAGCTTCTGGGAAGGCATCGACATCCCGGGCGACGCACTGACGCTGGTGGCGATCGACAAGCTGCCGTTCGCGCCGCCCGACGATCCGGTCATCGAGGCGCGTATCCGCGCCTGCCGCGAGCGCGGCGGCAATCCCTTCGACGAATACCAGCTGCCCGAGGCGGCCATCGCGCTCAAGCAGGGGGCCGGGCGGCTGATCCGCACCGAGACCGACTGGGGCGTGCTGATGGTCGGCGACACGCGGCTGGTCGAGAAGCCCTACGGCAAGCGGCTGTGGCGCGGCCTGCCGCCGTTCGCGCGGACCCGCGACGAGGACGAGGCGCTGGCGTTCTATGCGCGGCGCCGGCAGGGCGGCGACTGAAGCGCCGCCGCGATGCAGGCCGGGCGCGGGCAGGCCTGGCCGCGGACGTAAAAAAAGGACGCCGAGGCGTCCTTTTTTGATTTCTTGCCAGCGTGGCTGTGGCTTAGAACCAGCCGAAGGGGTCGTACCAGGCGGTCGGGCCCTGGTAGCCCTCGGCCACGAAACGGCTGTTCGGGTAGTTGGTCTCGAGCACGCGGCGGGCGTCGTCGCGCAGATCGGTCATGCCCAGCTTGTCGTAGGACAGCGTCAGCAGGTAGAGCGCCTCTTCGGCGGCCGGGGCACCCTCGAAGTCGGTGATCACGGTCTGGGCGCGGTTGACGGCGGCCAGGAAGGCGTCGCGCTGGTAGTAATAGCGCGCGACGTGCACTTCGTTCATCGCGATCGTGTTGACCAGCCAGGTCAGGCGCTCCTGGGCATCCGGCGCGTAGCGGCTGTTCGGATAACGCTCGAGCAGTTCGTTGAACGCGTCGTAGGACTGGCGCAGGCCCTTGGGGTCGCGCTCGGCCGGATCCTGGCGCGTCACGCTGGACATGAAGGCGCTGGGCGGCGTGAAGTTGACCAGCCCCTTCAGGTAGAGCATGTAGTCGTTGCCCGGGTGGTTGGGATACTGCTGCTGGAAGCGCGAGATCGCCGACAGCGCCTGTTCGGGCTCGTTGTCGCGCCAGTTGACGTAGGCCAGGTCGACCAGCGCCTGCTGCGCATAGACACCGAAGGGGTAGCGGGCCTCGACCGAGGTCAGGCGCGTGCGGGCGGCATCCCAGTTGCCCGAGCTGATTTCGGCCTTGGCGTCCTGGTAGAGCTGCTCGGCGCTCCAGTTGGCGGTCGGATCGTAGTCGGCGCTGCGGGTCCCGCAGGCAGCCATCACCAAGCAGAGCAGGGCGGCGAAAAGCACCCGCAGGGCCGCGCCACCCGTGAGGGAGGGAAATGCGGGGACGGAAGGATGGCGCATCAGTCAGGGTTCCTTGGTGTTAGCATGCCAGCCTGATTATATGTTCTGTGCCCATGCTCCACACAGCCGACCCGGCGCATAGCCTTCCCGACGACGAGCCGCTGGTCCTGACGGTGCCCGCCAGCCAGCCCGCCGACCGCCTCGACAAGGTCCTCGCGGCCCTGATTCCCGACCATTCGCGCAACCGCCTGCAAGGCTGGATCGAAGCCGGCCACGTGCTGGTCGATGGCCAGCCGGCCAAGGTCAAGCAGGCCGTCGGCCCCGGTGCGGTGCTGACCGTCTACGAACAGACCGCGCCCGAAGCGGGCGCCTTCGTGCCCGAGCCGGTCGAGTTCGGCGTGGTGGCCGACAGTCCCGACTGGATCGTGGTCGACAAGCCCGCCGGGCTGGTCACCCACCCGGGCGCCGGCAACTGGCGTGGCACGCTGCTCAACGGCCTGCTGTACCGCTATCCCGAACTGGCGCAGGTGGCGCGGGCCGGCATCGTGCATCGGCTCGACAAGGACACCTCCGGCCTGCTGGTGGTGGCCCGCCACGAAAAGGCCCAGACCCATCTGGTGCGCCAGTTGCAGGCCCGCACCGTGGGTCGCCGTTACCTGGCGCTGGCCCATGGCCGGGCCAGGGACGAAGGCACCATCGACCGGGCCTTGGGGCGCGACGCCCGCGTGCCGGTGCGCATGAGCGTCGAGCGGCCGGTCGCCGCCAAGCCGGCGGTCACGCATTACAGCTGCCTGCGGCGAGGCCACGCGCAGCAGCAGCCCGTCAGCGAGATCGAGTGCCGGCTCGAGACCGGCCGCACGCATCAGATCCGAGTGCACATGGCCAGCCTCGGCCATCCGCTGCTGGGCGACGAACTCTATGGTGGCAAGCCGCTGGCCGACGCCGCGCGGCAGATGCTGCATGCCCGCCGGCTCGCGTTCGACGACCCGGGCGGCGGCGCGCCGTGTGCGTTCGAGGCGCCGGTGCCGGCCGACATGCAGGCAGTCAGGGAGCAGATCGAATGGCAGTCGTAGACGACCGGCAGGCCGCCTTGGCGGCGTTGCAGCCTGTCAGCGGGCCCGCGTGGCCCGGCGTGCACAGCTTTTGCAGCACGCGCGCCGGCGGCGTCGGCAGCGGTGCCTACGCCAGTTTCAACCTGGGTTTGAAAGCCGGCGACGACGCCGCGGTGGTGCACGAGAATCGCCGCCGGCTGCGCCAGGCCTTGCCCGGCGAACCGTTCTGGCTCGAGCAGGTGCACAGCACCCGCGTGCTCGATGCCGATGCGCCGGCCCACGACGACCTGCGCGCCGATGCCTCGGTCACCGTCACCGCGGGCCGCGTGCTGGCGGCGATGTCGGCCGACTGCCTGCCGGTGGTGATCAGCGACGTCGACGGCCGTGCGCTCGGTGTCGCGCATGCCGGCTGGCGCGGCCTGGCCGCGGGGGTGCTCGAGAACACGCTGGCCGCGCTGCGCGAGCGCGTGCCCGACGCGCGGGGCTGGCAGGCCTGGGTCGGGCCTGGCATCGGCCCCGAGGCCTTCGAGGTCGGCGACGACGTGCGCGCGGCGTTCGTGGCCGCCGATCCGGCCGCCGCCGCCGCGTTCTTTCCCGGCGCGGCCGGCAAATGGTGGGCCGACCTGTTCGCGCTGGCGTGCATGCGGCTGGCCGCCGCCGGCGTCGCCGACATCCAGCTCAGCGGCCGTTGCACCGCCAGCGAGCCCGAGGTGTTCTTCTCGCACCGCCGCGATCGTGGCGTGACCGGCCGCCAGGCGGTGCTGGCCTGGCTGTCCGGCGCGCCCGAGGGTAAGTCCTGAAGCGCGCAGATTGACAGCCCGTGCGCTGCGATGCACCATGCCTCGAGGGTCGGCACGCGGGTGTCCTGCCCGCGCAAAGCTCCTGAAAGCCGCATAACAAGGTGTCGCCGTGAAATCCCCGTACTCCGCCGCCTGGACCGCGACCCACGTCGCGCCCGAAGTCCTCTCCGATATCCAGGCGGAGTTCTCGCGCGAATGGAGCCGCGTCATCGATCAGTCGCGCCGCCAGGCGCTCGGCCCGGTGCCCGACCGGCGCTTCCATGCCGCCGCCTGGGCCGGCAGCCCGCAGCATCTGTTGATGGCGCACCTGTACCTGGTCGCGGCCCGCTCGCTGTCGAGGCTGGTCGAGGCCGCCGAGGTGCCCGCCGCGCTGCGCGAGCGGCTGCGGTTCTCGATCATGCAATGGATCGACGCGATGGCGCCGTCGAACTTCCTCGCCTTCAATCCCGATGCGCAACAGAAGCTGGTGCAGTCCAGCGGCGACGTGCTGCGCAATGGCATCGACAACCTGCTGCGCGATCTCAAGCGCGGCCGCATCCAGCAATCGGACGAGTCCGGCTTCGAGGTCGGCACCAACGTCGCGGTCACGCCCGGCAGCGTGGTCTACGAAAACCCGCTGTGCCAGCTGATCCAGTACGCACCGGCCACGCCCACCGTGCATGCGCGGCCGCTGCTGATCGTGCCGCCGTGCATCAACAAGTTCTACATCCTCGACCTGCAGCCCGACAACTCCTTCGTGCGCCACGCGGTCGAGCAGGGCCATACGGTGTTCATGATCTCGTGGCGCAATCCGCTGCCAGGCGACGCCGACGGCAGTGACCGCGCCACCTGGGACGACTACCTCGACCAGGCGGTGCTGCGCTGCCTGGACGTGGCGCGCGAGATCAGCGGCCAGCAGCAGGTCAATGCGCTGGGTTTCTGTGTCGGCGGCACGATGCTGGCCGCCGCGCTGGCGCTGGCCGATGCGCGTGGCGACCAGCCGGTGGCCGCGCTGACGCTGCTGACCTCGATGCTCGACTTCCACCAGACCGGCGTGCTGGACGTCTTCGTCGACGAGGGCCACGCCGCGTGGCGCGACCAGCAGCTGGGCGCCGGCGGCCTGATGTCGGCGCTCGAGCTCGCCAACACCTTTGCGTTCCTGCGGCCCAACGAGCTGGTCTGGAACTACGTGGTCGGCAATTACCTCAAGGGCGAGACGCCGCCGCCGTTCGACCTGCTGTACTGGAACGCCGACAGCACCAATCTGCCGGGCCCGTTCTTCGCCTGGTACTTCCGCAATACCTATCTCGAGAACAATCTGCAGGAGCCCGGGCGGGTCAAGGCCTGTGGCGTGCCGCTCGATCTGACGCGCCTGGACATGCCGACCTACCTGTTCGGTTCGCGCGAGGATCACATCGTGCCGTGGGTCTCGGCCTATGCCTCGTCGGGCCTGTTGCGCGGGCCCTGCCGCTTCGTGCTCGGCGCCTCGGGCCATATCGCCGGCGTGATCAATCCGCCGGCGCGCGGCAAGCGCAGCCACTGGGTCTCGCCCGACGCGCAGGCGCGCCTGCCCGGCGATCCGCACGCATGGCTCGAACAGGCCCAGGAGCGGCCGGGCAGCTGGTGGGGCGACTGGTCCTCATGGCTGGCCGGGCACGCTGGCCGCAAGCGGCGCAGCGCCGCCACGCAAGGCAGCGACAAGTATCCGGTGATCGAAGCGGCGCCAGGCCGCTACGTGAAGGTGCGGGCGGTCTGACGCACGGCTGGCACTCTGGTATGGTTCATCAATTATTCCCGGGCCGGCCTGACCAGCAAGCCGAGCAGCGCATTCAAACAGGAGACAGACAGGTATGAGCGGCAAACTCGCGTATGTGACGGGCGGCATGGGTGGCATCGGAACCACCATTTGCCAGCGGCTGGCCAAGGACGGTTTCCGGGTGGTGGCCGGTTGCGGTCCCAGCAGAAACCACAAGCAGTGGATCGACGAACAGAAGGCGCTGGGCTACGAGTTCCATGCCTCGGTCGGCAACGTGTCCGATTGGGATTCGACGCTCGAGGCCTTCGAGCGCATCAAGCGCGACCACGGCGAGATCGACGTGCTGGTCAACAATGCCGGCATCACGCGTGACGGCGTGTTCCGCAAGATGACGCTCGACGACTGGCGCGCGGTGATGGACACCAACCTGAACTCGCTGTTCAACGTGACCAAGCAGGTCATCGACGGCATGGTCGATCGCCAGTGGGGCCGCATCGTCAACATCAGCTCGGTGAACGGCCAGAAGGGCCAGTTCGGCCAGACCAACTACTCGACCGCCAAGGCCGGCATCCACGGCTTCACGATGGCGCTGGCCCTCGAGGTCGCCAGCAAGGGTGTGACCGTCAACACCGTCTCGCCCGGCTACATCGGCACCGACATGGTCCGTGCGATCCGCAGCGACGTGCTCGAGAAGATCGTCAACACCATCCCGGTCAAGCGCCTGGGCACGCCCGACGAGATCGCCTCGATCGTCGCGTGGCTGGCTTCGGACGACGCAGGGTTTGCCACCGGGGCGGATTTCTCGCTCAACGGCGGCCTGCACATGGGCTGAGCCCGGAGACCGATGCCATGAAGCAGACCTCGCCAGACGACGTCCGTCTGATCAAGAAGTACCCCAACCGGCGCCTGTACGACACGCAGACCAGCACCTACATTACGCTGGCCGACGTCAAGCAGCTGGTGCTGGCGCACGAGATCTTCCGGGTCGTCGATGCCAAGAGCACCGAAGACCTGACCCGCAGCATCCTGCTGCAGATCATCCTCGAAGAAGAAAGCGGCGGCGTGCCGATGTTCTCGTCCAACATGCTGGCGCAGATCATCCGTTTCTACGGCCACGCCATGCAAGGCATGATGGGTTCGTATCTCGAGAAGAACCTGCAGGCCTTCATGGAGATCCAGGAGCGCATGACCGAGCAGTCCAAGGGGCTGTACGGCAACCAGTTCGGTCCCGAAGTCTGGACGCAGTTCATGAACGTGCAAACGCCGATGATGCAGAACATGATGAACAGCTACATCGAGCAGAGCAAGAACCTGTTCGTGCAGATGCAGGACCAGATGCAGGACCAGACCCGTTCGATGTTCTCGAACTTCCCGTTCGCACCGGGTGAAGGTCCGGGCCCGCGCGGCAAGGAGTAACGCGGTCGGCGGCGCGCTCAGGCCTCCAGTGCGCGCCGCAAGAATTCGAAGATCCGCGCGTCCTGCGACTGCGCGGCATTGAAGCGCAGATAGTGCCCGGCCTGCGGCGACTGGCTGAACGCATTGCCCGGCGCCAGCACCACGCCCTGTGCCAGGCCGCTGCGCGCAAGCGCCGCGGCGTCCGCGCCCGGCGGCAACCGGCACCACGCGAACATGCCGGCGCGTGGCACCTGCCAAGCTTCGATCCCCAGCTTGCCGAGCCGTCCCAGCATGCGGTCCATCGCACCGGCCAGCCGCAGCCGCACGCCGTCCATGTGCTTGCGATAGCCGCTGTCGCTCAGCACCGAATGCAGCACCACCGAGGCCAGATGGCCGCCGCCGAAGCTGGTGGCGATCTTCAGGTCGACCAGCGCATCGATCCACTCGGGCCGCGCGGCGATGTAGCCGCAGCGCAGCGAGGCCGAGATCGACTTGGCGTGGCTGCCGATGCTCAGCACCCGCGCCAGGCCGTCGAACGCGGCCAGCCGTGGCGCGGCCTCGGTCTCGAAGTCGGCGAAGATGTCGTCCTCGACGATCACCAGCCTGGCCTGCTCGGCCAGCATCAGCAATCGGTGCGCGATGGCGGCCGACAAGGTCGCGCCGGTCGGGTTGTGGATGCCGGCGTTGGTGATGTAGAGCCGCGGCGCATGCTCGCGCAGCGCGGTCTCGAAGGCCGCCAGGTCGGGCCCGCTGGGCGTGTACGGCACGCCGACCACCCGCACGCGGTGGGCGCGCAGCAGCGCATGGAAGTTGAAGTAGCAGGGATCGTCCACCAGCACCGTGTCGCCGGGTTCGACAAAATAGCGGCAGATCAGGTCGATCGCCTGCGTGCCCGATTCGCTCAGCATGATCTGTTCGGGCGGGCACTCGATGCCGGTGGCCGACAGCCGCCGCGCCAGCCACTGGCGCAGCGCGGGCAAGCCCTGCGGCGTGGCGTAGTCGGTCAGCGTGGCGG
>JAEZBO010000157.1 GCA_023427085.1 Pseudomonadota bacterium | reverse complement strand
GCCGCGCGCCGCGACGGCACGCCGGCCCGATGCCGCCGCTCAGCGCGCCGAGGCCGGCGTCTGGCGGGTGTAGGCGGTCAGCACGATGCGTTCGGCATGATGCAGATAGCTGTCGAGCGCCTCGGCGGCCTCGCGCATCTTGCCGGCCTCGAACAGTTCGAGGATGTTCAGGTTCATCTGCGCATACGGCGCGTGCAGAAATTTCGGATCGTTGAGCATGCCGAATGCCAGCCGCAGCTCGGCCTGGATCAGCGCGAACATACGATCGAGCCGGGCGCTGTCGGCCAGCGCCACGATGGCCTGGTGAAACGCCATGTTGGCGGTGCCCACCGCGGGCCAGTCGTCCAGCGCCTGGCTGCGCTGCGCCGACTCGACCGCCTGGCGCATGCGCGCGCCGGCCGGATGGCTGGCGTAGGCCTGCTCGAGCGCCACGCATTCGATCAGCCGCCGCACCCGGTAGATGTCGATCACCGCCGCCAGGCTGGGCCGCGACACGAACACGCCACGATTGGGCGCGTGCTCGAGCAGGCCCTCCTGGGTGAGGATACGGAAGGCCTCGCGCAGCGAGTTGCGCGAGATCTGCAGCGTGGCCGCCAGGCTGGCCTCGGACAGCCGCTGGCCCGGCGCCAGTTCGCCGCGCACCACCATCTGCCGGATCGACTGCGCGACCCGCTCGCTCAGCGTGCCGGCGGGGCTGTCGGCGTCGGTGCCGGGGGAAGAAATCAAGGTGTCCATCGGGGCGGCGCCGGGGTGGGTGGGGCGGAAAGGTCCGCAGCACTATAAATTAATCGGATCAAACGACAAAATGGTTGATTCAACTGAAATAATTGTTCAACAATATGGCTTCGGTCATCCCGGCTCCATTCACCTTCGGCCAGCGCGGCGGCTCATGTTGCCTGCGGGGCCGTCCACCTGCCCAACGCATGAGATTCCTACCCGTCAACCTCAATGCCGTGCTGGTCGAACTCGACGACCTCGACCAGACCCTGTCGCTGCTGGCCTCGCTGCAGGACGATCCCGTCGCCGGCGTGCTCGAGCTGGTGCCGGCGGCGCGTACCGTGCTGGTCACCTTCCGGCCGGC
The DNA here is from genome assembly GCA_023427085.1 of Pseudomonadota bacterium. GTDB lineage: Bacteria > Pseudomonadota > Gammaproteobacteria > Burkholderiales > Burkholderiaceae_B > Orrella. Next base: position 2,851 of record JAEZBO010000157.1, on the reverse strand, counting down.
CGAGCGCGCCATGGCCGACGTCGTCGCCGACATCGGCGCGCGCCGCGTCGACACGCGGGTCGAGCGCTCGGCCACGCTGGTCGAGATCCCGGTGCACTACGACGGCGAAGACCTGGACGAGGTCGCGCGGCACCTGGGCATCAGTGTCGCCGACGTGATCGCGCGCCACACCGGCAGCGAATACTCGGTGGCCTTCACCGGCTTTGCGCCCGGCTTTGCCTATCTGTCGGGCGGCGACGCCAGCCTGGACGTGCCGCGCCGGTCCTCGCCCCGTACCCGCATCCCGGCCGGCGCGGTGGCGCTGGCCGGCACCTTCAGCGGCATCTATCCGCAGGCCAGCCCGGGCGGCTGGCAGCTGCTGGGCTCGACGCCGCTGGCGATGTGGGACATCGAGCGCGCCGAGCCGGCGCTGCTCAAGCCCGGCTACCGGGTCCGTTTCCTGGATGCCTCGACACTGAGCGACGCCGACCTGCAGGCCCGCATCGCGCAGGCCAACGCCAAGTCGGCGGCGCCGCGGCCGGTGGCCGATGGCGCCGCGGGCGGCCATGGCCTGCGGGTGCGCGCCGCCGGCCTGCTGACGCTGTTCCAGGACCCGGGCCGCCATGGCCAGGCCGGGCAGGGCGTGGCCGCGTCGGGGGCGATGGACCAGGGCGCCCTGCGCGAGGCCAACCGGCTGGTCGGCAATCCGGCCGCGACGGCCTGCCTGGAGACCACCTACGGCGGCCTGTCGCTGGCGGTGCAGGGGCGCGCCGAACTGGCCGTGACCGGCGCCGATGCAGCGTTGACGGTGCGTGGCGCCGATGGCCGCAGCTGGCTTGCGCCGGCCTGCCAGCCCTTCGCGCTCGACGACGGCGACGTGCTGACGATCGGCGAGCCTCGCGCCGGGCTGCGCTGTTATGTCGCCGTGCGCGGCGGCTTCGACGTCGAACCGGTGCTGGGCAGCTGCGCGACCGACACGCTGGCGCACGTCGGCCCGCCCGCGGTGGCGACCGGCGACTTCCTGCCCTTGCGGCCGCCCGCGCGCGGCAGCATCGTCGGGGCTCCGCTGCCACGGCCCTTCGCGCTGCCGGCCGCCGGCCAGACGGTGGTGCTGGACGTGGTCATGGGGCCGCGTACCGACTGGTTCACCGACGCGGCGATCCAGACCCTGAGCGAGCAACTGTGGGACGTCACGCCGCAATCGAACCGCGTCGGCATCCGTCTTGCCGGCGAACAGCCGTTGTCGCGGGCGCGCCAGGGCGAACTGCCCAGCGAAGGCACCTCGCTGGGCGCCATCCAGGTGCCGCCGAACGGCCAGCCGGTGCTGTTCCTGGCCGACCATCCGCTGACCGGCGGTTACCCGGTCATCGCCGCGGTCGCCAGCCACCACCTCGACCTGGCCGGGCAGATCCCGATCGGCGCGCGGGTGCGTTTCAATCCCATCACCTCCTTCACGACCCTGGGCGGCGCCGATGCCGCGGCCCAGCCCAGCCACCGTTCATAGACCATCCCATGAAAAAAGTCCTGATCGCCAATCGTGGTGAAATCGCCGTCCGTATCGCCCGCGCCTGCGCCGACCACGGCGTGGCGTCGGTGGCCGTCTACGCCGATCCCGACATCGAGGCCTTGCACGTGGCCGCCGCCGACGAGGCCTACGGCCTGGACGGCGTCAAGCCGGCCGATAGCTACCTGAACATCGACAAGCTGCTGGCCGTGGCACGCGACAGCGGCGCCGACGCGGTGCATCCCGGCTATGGCTTCCTGTCCGAAAGCGCGGCGTTCGCGCAGGCCGTGATCGACGCCGGCCTGGTGTGGATCGGACCGCCGCCGGCGGCCATCGAGTGCCTGGGCGACAAGGTGCGCGCGCGCCACATCGCCGCCAAGGTCGGCGCGCCGATGGCGCCCGGCACCACCGAGCCGGTGCAGGGCGCGGCCGACGTGCTGGCCTTCGCGCGCGAGCACGGCCTGCCGGTGGCGATCAAGGCCGCGTTCGGCGGCGGCGGGCGCGGCATCAAGGTCGCCTGGCGCATGGAGGACATCGAAGAACTGTACGAGTCGGCGGTGCGCGAAGCCGTCGCGGCCTTTGGCCGGGGCGAGTGCTTCCTGGAAAAATTCCTCGACCGGCCGCGCCACGTCGAAGTGCAGGTGCTGGCCGACCAGCACGGCAAGGTCGCCGTGCTCGGCACCCGCGACTGCTCCTTGCAACGGCGCAACCAGAAGCTGGTCGAGGAGGCGCCCGCGCCGTTCCTGACGCCGGCCCAGCGCGAGCAACTGCACCAGGCCGCCCACGACATCTGCCGCGAAGCCGGCTACGTCAGCGCCGGCACGGTCGAGTTCCTGCTGAGCGCCGACGGCACGATCTCGTTCCTCGAGGTCAATACGCGTTTGCAGGTCGAGCACCCGGTCACCGAGGAGACCACCGGCATCGACCTGGTGATCGAGCAGCTGCGCATCGCCGACGGCGAGCCGCTGCGCATCGACGCCACGCCCGAGCCGCGCGGCCACGCCTTCGAGTTTCGCATCAATGCCGAGGACGCGGCGCGCGGCTTCCTGCCCACGCCCGGCCCGGTCGAGCGCTTCGATGCCCCCAGCGGCCCGGGCGTGCGGCTCGACAGCGGCGTGGCGGCGGGCTCGGTGGTGCCTGGCAACTACGATTCGATGATGGCCAAGCTGATTGTCAGCGGCGCCACCCGCGAACAGGCGCTGGCGCGCGCGCGCCGGGCGCTGCGCGAATTCCGCATCGACGGCCTGGCCTCGGTGCTGCCGTTCCATCGCGCCGTGATCGACCACGCCGACTTCAACAACGGCGAGTCGCTGCGCGTGCACACGCGCTGGATCGAGACCGAGTTCGCCGAGCCGCTGGCCGCCGCGC
>JAEZBO010000006.1 GCA_023427085.1 Pseudomonadota bacterium | reverse complement strand
CTCGGTGATGTGTATAAGCCACCGGCGCCAGGGTGCCGCGCGCCTCGGTGGCGGCGCTGTTCACCCCGGCGCTGAGCCGGCAGACGCTGTGCATCTGGGCCGGGTTCTTCCTGGCGATGGCCAACATCTACTTCCTGCTCAGCTGGACGCCCAGGCTGCTGGCGCAGTCCGGCCTGTCGATCCAGCAAGGCATCACCGGTGGCGTGCTGCTCAATCTGGGCGGCATCGTCGGCGGCAGCCTGTTCGCGATCCTGGCGCTGCGCGGGTCGCTGGCCGGATTGACCGTCGGCGCGCTGGCCATGACGGGCATCCTGACGGCGGTGTTCGGCGCGACCTCGGGACAAGCCGGCATGGCGCTGATCGTCGCGATATTGCTGGGTGTGTTCCTGACCGCGTCGATCGCGGCGCTGTATGCGATCGTGCCGGTGGCCTATCCGCCGGCGGTCCGCGGAACCGGCATGGGCTGGTCGATCGGCATCGGTCGTCTGGGCGCGATCGTCGCACCGACCCTGGCGGGGCTGTTGCTCGACGCTGGCTGGCAGCCGGTCCGGCTCTACTACGTGTTTGCCGTGCCGATGCTGCTGGCCGCCGTGTCGGTGCTGATCTGGGCGCGTGGCCGGCGCGCCGCGTCACCACCGGTGTTTGCGTCGCCGGCCGCCAACGGAGCGTCGCGATGAGTGGTTCGGTGGTGTTGATGTTGCCCGGCCTGCTTTGTGACGCCGAGGTCTGGCGGCCGCAGTGCGAGGCGCTCGGCGTCGACGACTGCATCGTCGCCTCGTATGGCATGGCCGATTCGATCGAGGCGATGGCCCGCGCGGCGCTGGCCTGCGTGCCGGTCGAACGCTTCGCGCTGGCCGGGCATTCGATGGGCGGGCGCGTGGCGCTAGAGATCGCCCGCCAGGTGCCCGCGCGCGTCGAACGGATCGCCTTGCTGGACACCGGCGCCGCGCCGCTCGAGACCGGTCCGGCCGCGGCGCACGAGGTCCAGGCGCGCATGGCGTGGCTGGCGCTCGCGCGTCGCCGCGGCATGCGGACGATGGGGCGGGGCTGGGCGCGCGGGATGGTGCATCCGCAGTATGTCGACGGACCGCTGTTCGACACGATCCTGGACATGATCGCGCGCAAGACGCCGGACGAGTTCGAGGCGCAGATCCGCGCCTTGATCGGCCGGCCCGACGCCCGCGAGGTGCTGCGCCGCCTGCACTGTCCGACGCTGCTGCTGTGCGGCCGCGACGATGCATGGAGTCCCCTGTCGCGGCACGAACAGATGCATCGCAGCTGCCCGGTGTCCAGCCTGGCGGTCATCGACGACTGCGGCCACATGTCCACGCTGGAGCAACCCGCGGCGGTGACGCAGGCCTTGCGCAACTGGCTGGAGCAGCCATGAACCCGATCCGAAGCTTGCCGGCGCGCAGCAGCTGGCGCCGCGCCGTCGCCGCACGGGCCGGGGCACTGGCCGGGGCACTGGCCGCCGCGCCCGCGCTGGCGCAAACGCCGCAGTCGGTGCAACTGTACGGCTTGCTCGATAGCGGCATCGAATACCTGAGCCGCGTCGCGGGGCAGGGCGCGCAGACCCGCCTGCCGGTCACGACCGGCGGCCAGGCACCCTCGCGGGTCGGCCTGCGGGGCACCGAAGACCTGGGCAATGGCCTGCGGGTCGTGTTCGTGATGGAGGCCGGCATGGCGGTGGCCAACGGCTCGAGCATGCAAGGCGGTCGGCTGTTCGGCCGCCAGGCCTACCTGGGGCTGGCGGGCGCCTGGGGGCAACTGACGCTGGGCCGGCAGTACACGATGGGTCATTACGCGCTGATGGGTTCCGACCTGATGGGGCCGGCGGTGTTCGGCCTGGCTTCGCTGGATGCCTATATCCCCAATGCGCGCCTGAACGACGCCATCGCCTACCGGCTGACCGCCGGCCCCTGGACGGCCGGCGCCGTGTATTCGCGCGGCCGCGATGGCCAGGCGCCCTCGTTCTGCGGCAGCGCCGACAGCGCCAACGGTTGCGCCGCCTATTCGGGCATGCTCAGGTACGACAACACGCGCTGGAGCCTGACGGTCGCGCACGACCGGCTCAAGGGCATCGGCGGATCGGGGGTATTCGGCCAGCCACGCGGGCTGAGCCTTGACGACCATAGCCAGGACGATCGCAGCTATCTGGCCGGCCACGTGCAACTGGGCGATCTGCGGCTTGGCGCGGGCGCCGTCCTGCGCCGGCTCAAGGCAGCCAGCCAGACCTATCGCGGAGATTTGTATTTCCTGGCCGCCAGCTACCCGGTGGCGCGCGCCACCGTGGTCGATGCGACCTACAGCTATCTGGACACCAATCGCCGCGGCGAGCACGCGCAGCTGCTGGTCTTGCGGGTGACGCAGACGCTCAGTCCGCGCACCGCGGTGTACGCGCTGACCGGCCAGGTCCGCAACGGCGCCGCGGCCGACTACAGCGTGTCGAACGGCACGGTGGTGCCCGCGTCGCCCGGTCTGGGCAAGAGCCAGACCGGGTTCATGGTGGGCATGCGGCATTCCTTCTAGCCCTGGTCGCGCGCCAGGACACACCCGCACAGACAGAGGCGTAGCCATGAAAACCACCCAGGTAGCGATCATCGGCGGCGGGCCGGCCGGCCTGTTGCTGGCGCATCTGCTGGATCGGCAGGGCGTGGACAGTATCGTCATCGAACGGCAGCACCGCGCGCACGTGCTGGCGCGCATCCGCGCCGGCGTGCTCGAGCACGGCACGGTGCAGCTGCTGCGCGAGGTTGGCCTGAGCGAACGGCTGGACCGCGAGGGCGTGCTGCACGGCGGCACGCGTGTCACCAAGGGGCTGAACCTGGCGGTCTCGGATGTCTTTTACCTGGCCCGCGCGCTAGACGCGCATTACCGCCACGGCTCGTCGGACCTGCTCGAACGTTACTCGGCGACCGCGCTCGCGCGGGTCTGGTCGTCGCAGCGCGTCTCGTCTTATTTGACCCGGCTGCTGCATCAGTTTCCCGGCAACACGGGTTTCGACGACAAGCTCAGGCTCGATGAATTCCTGCATCTGAAGACGCACGAGCACGCGCTGGCGGCCCTGGCCGAGCAATACGCGGGGCTGCCTTACTGAACGCCGCAGGGGCCTGGCGCTGCGGCGGGGGATGGGCGCTGCAACGACTGAGCGCCGCAACGGCAGCACGCCGCCGGGCAGTGCTCCGGGCCTGCGGTCAGCCTGGGCAGAACCCGGTCCGGTACGCCGCGGCGTCGGCCGCGCCCTGGCCCGCGCTCAATCCCAGTCGGGTGCGAAGTCCGGGCTGGCCAACCGCTCGCCACGGTCGAGCTTGGCGATCTCGGTCAGCTCGGCGTCGCTCAGCGTCAGTTGCTGCGCCTTCAGGTTGCTCTCGAGATTGGCGCGTTGCGTCGACGACGGGATCACCGCGTAACCCTGCTGCATGGCCCAGGCCAGCGCCACCTGCGCCGGCGTGGCGCCGTGTTGTTTGGCGATGGCGTTGATGACCGGATCGTCGATGACCTTGCCGTAGGCCAGCGTCATGTACGACGTGATGTGCACGTCCTGGCTGCGCGCGAACTCGGCGACCTTGCGGTTCTGCAGATAGGGATGCAGCTCGATCTGGTTGGTCGCGACCTCGTCGGCGCCCAGGATGCGGATGGCCTCTTGCAGCTGCGCGACCGTGAAGTTGGACACGCCGATCTGCTGGGTCAGGCCACGCACCTTGGTCTGCGCCAGCGCGCTCAGGTATTGCTCCATCGTCACCGACTTGTCGGTCGGCGCGGGCCAGTGGATCAGCGTCAGGTCGACATGATCGGTGCGCAGGCGCTCGAGGCTCTGCACCAGGCTGGCCTCGAGCTTGTCCTGCGCGAAGCTGTCGATCCAGATCTTGGTGGTCAGAAACAGTTCGTCGCGCGGCACGCCGCTGTCGGCGATGGCGCGGCCGATGTCGGCCTCGTTGCGGTAGATCTGCGCGGTGTCGATCAGGCGATAGCCCAGGTCCAGCGCGTTGCGGACGGTGTCGTAGACGGTCTGGTCCTTGAGGCGGAAGGTGCCAAGGCCGAAGGCGGGGATGCTCATGAGTCAGGCTCCGTGGGGGCGTGGGGCAAGCGCGATGCGCGCTTGCTGATGCCTTGCAGTGTCCCACTTTTGCCCGCCCGCCTGAACCGCCGGCGGGCAAAAGATTGTTGCGGCCCGATCAACAGTGGGCGGCCGATTTCAGGTGCCCGTGCGCAGCAGATGTTTGGCGAAGAAAGCCAGCGTGCGTTGCTGCGCCAGCGCCGCGGACTCGGGCTCGAAGTCGGCGCGGGCGGCGCAGCCGAAGCCGTGGCCGGCCTGCGGGTAGACGTAAAGGTCGACGCTGGGCTGGGCCTGGCGGATGCGCTCGATGGCGGCCGCCGGGATCGATGCGTCGGTTTCGCCGAAGTGCATCTGCACCGGTCCGCGCGGCAGCTGCTCGAGCGCGTCGGCGATGCCGGCACCGTACCAGCACGAGGCGGCCGCGAATTGCGTGCTGGCGCAGATCGCCTGCCAGGCCAGCGTGCCGCCCCAGCAATAGCCCACCGCGCCGCGCTGCGCGCCAACCGGCAGCGCGGCGGCCGCGGCGTCGATGTCGGCCAGCGTGTCCGCCAGTGCAATGCGTCCGCGCAGCGCCCGGCCGCGTTCGATGTCCTCGGGCTGGTAGCCCAGTTCGACGTCGCGCTCGACACGGTCGAACAAGGCCGGGCAGACCACCGAATAGCCATGCGCCGCGAAGCCGTCGCAAACCTGGCGCATGTGGTCGTTGACGCCGAAGATTTCCTGGATGACCACCAGGCCCCGCGTGGCGCTGGCGGATCCCGCTGTGTAGGCCGACAGGCTGTGGCCGTCGCGGGTTTTGAGTGGTATGACTGGCATGCTGTCTCCTTGCCAAAGCATGGTTGAGCGAGCTTGCAGGATACCGGATGTCGCCGCGCGTCCGCGCCATCGGCCCGGCGAGCCGCACCGGCGTTGGCTGTGCGTGCCAGCAGCGGCGGTGGGCCTGCTTGATCGGCGCGCCGGGTTCGGTACACTGCCTGATGCGCCGCAGCGCCGACCGCCGGGTCGCCGCCCTGTGTTTTCGATGACGCCAACCTGTTTTTTCTCATGCAAGCTAAACGATTTCCGCGATTGGCCGGTCTCTTCCTGCTGAGTGTGCTGGTCACCGCGCTGGCCGGCACCGTGCTGCAGTCCCAGATCAACCTGGCGGCGATCAGCGCGCTGGGCGCACCGGTCGGCGTGGCCGACCGGCTGGCCGTCACCGCCGCCGACCTGCTGGGGTTTGCGCCGACGCTGGCCGGCCTGGCGTTGCCGGCGCTGCTGGTGGCCTTGCCGCTGGCGGCCTGGGTCGCGCGCCACACTGGCGCCAGCGCGCGCACCGCGCTGTATGCGCTGGCTGGTTGGGGCGGCCTGCTGGTCGCCTTCGCGGCCGCCGATGCCGCCGCGCCGATGCCCACGCTGATCGCCGCGACGCGCAGCTTCGGCGGCGCGCTGACGGTCGCGGCCGCCGGCGCGCTGGGCGGCTGGCTGTTCGCGCGCGGCACCCGTTCCCCCGTTACGCAAGGAGCCTGACCATGTCGTGGCTGAATCCGCGCG
>JAEZBO010000005.1 GCA_023427085.1 Pseudomonadota bacterium | reverse complement strand
CTCGGTGATGTGTATAAGTGACAGGCCCGGGCGGGCGCACGCCGCTGGCGATGACCAGCCGCGGTGCCAGCAGGCGCGAGCGGGCGCCGTCGCCATCGTCGACCTCCAGCTCGAATGTGCCGGCCGGCGTCCTGTGCAGTTGCGTCACCCGATGCCGCAGCCGCGGCGCCACGCCGGCCGCGTGCAGGCTGGCGGCGATGTTGTCGGCGACCTGCTCGCCGGTGACGCCGGGCAGCACCGCGATCCAGTTGTCGGGGTAAGGATTGCCGCGCTCGAGCCCGCCGGGCGCGTCGGCGGCGTCGAGCAGCAGCGGGCGCAGGCCCAGCCGCGCCAGCCAGACGGCGCACGAGGCGCCGGCCGGCCCGGCGCCGATGATGGCCGCATCGAACTCGCTGCTGGGCGCTAGGGGGGGCTGCTGCATGGATCCAGTCCTGGGACGTCGTGGCTACTGCCCGGGATTGTAGACAGCCGCGCGGCCCGGCGGGAGTGGAGCACGGCGGGCCGGGGCGCACTACAATTCGCGCTGGCTTTCCCTACCCGTCATCATGACCACTCGCCGCATCGTCTTTTCCCGCCTGGCCCTGGACGCCCGCATCGGCATCCTCGAACACGAGCGCCGCGCCACCCAACCGCTGCACGTCGATGCCGAGATCGACCTGGCGGTCACCGGTCCGGTCGACGACCACGACATCCACAGCGTGCTCGACTACCGGCACCTGCGCGAGGCGATCGTGCACGAATGCACACAGGCCCACGTGAACCTGATCGAGACCTTGTGCGAACGGGTGGCGGCGCGCCTGCTGGCCGACTTCGCCGACATCCGCGCGGTGCGGCTGCGCATCAGCAAGCCGATGGCGTTCTCGGATTGCGCCGCGGTCGGCGTCGAGGTCTTCGTCAGCCGTTGAGTATCGGCGGTGAGCGTCGGCTGTTGAACAGTCGGCCGTTGAGCGTCAGCCGTTGAGTGTCGGCTGTTGATTGTCGGCTATCGGGTGTCGGCCGTTGAGTGTCAGCCAATGATCGTCAGCCGCTGACCAGCGGTTCGCTGCGCAGCGCCGGCCGCACAAACTCGATGCGGTTTTCGCTGGCGTGCGAGAACGTCAGCGGATCCTGCGCATGCGAGGCGCGGCCGAACAACGAGGCCTCGTCGATCTTGCCCAGCTCGGTCGAGGCCAGGCCCTGGAAGTCGAACAGCTCGGTATCAGCCAGATGCGAGGGCACCACGTTGCCCAGCGCCCGGAACACGTTCTCAACCCGCCCGGGCGACTCGCGTTCCCACTGCTGCAGCATGTCCTTGACCTTCTGGCGCTGCAGGTTCTCCTGCGCGCCGCACAGGTTGCACGGGATGATCGGATATTCCATGTCGCGCGCGTAGCTGGCGATCTCGGATTCCTTGCAATAGGCCAGCGGCCGGATCACCACGTGCTGGCCGTCGTCGGTGGCCAGCTTGGGCGGCATGCCCTTCATCTTGCCGCCGAAGAACATGTTCAGGAAGAACGTCTCGACGATGTCGTCGCGGTGGTGGCCCAGCGCAATCTTGTTGCAGCCCAGCTCTTTGGCGCTGCGGTAGATCACGCCGCGGCGCAGCCGCGAGCACAGTGAACAGGTGGTCTTGCCCTCGGGCACCTTCTCCTTGACGATCGAGTAGGTGTCGGCCGTGACGATGCGGTAGTTGACGCCGATCGACTCGAAATAGGCCGGCAGCACGTGATCGGGAAAGCCCGGCTGCTTCTGGTCCAGATTCATCGCGATCAGTTCGAAGTCGACCGGCGCGCGCTTTTGCAGCGCGCCCAGCACCGATAGCATCGTGTACGAATCCTTGCCGCCGCTCATGCAGACCAGGATGCGGTCGCCCTGCTCGATCATGCGGTAGTCGGCGATGGCCTTGCCGGCCAGCGTCTGCAGGCGGTTCTCGAGGCGGAAGAAATTATTGGAGGCTTTCATGATTCAGCGCCCGGGCCCAGCCCGGTCCAGCGCGGTGCGGCGACGTCGATGTCGAACAGGTCGAGCACGCGCGCCAGCGTGTGGTCGACCATTTCTTCGAGGCTGCCGGGCCGGTGATAGAAGGCCGGCAGCGGCGGAAAGATCACGCCGCCCATTTCGGTCACGGCGGTCATGTTGCGCAGGTGCGCCAGATTGAACGGCGTCTCGCGCACCATCAGCACCAGCCGGCGCCGCTCCTTGAGCGTGACGTCGGCCGCGCGCGTCAGCAGGTTGTCGGCCAGGCCGTGCGCAATCGCGCCCAGCGTGCGCATCGAGCACGGCGCGACGACCATGCCGTCGGCCTTGAAGCTGCCGCTGGCCAGCGTCGCGCCGACCTCGCGCACGCCGTGGGCCACGTCGGCCAGCGCGTGTACCTCGGCGCGCGACAGGTCGAGCTCGTGTTGCAGATTGAGCGCACCGGCCGCCGACACCACCAGGTGGGTCTCGACCTGCGTCTGCGCGCGCAGCATGGCCAGCAGCCGCACCGCGTAGATCGCGCCGGTCGCGCCGGTGATGCCGACGATCAGTCGCCGGCGCGCGTCACTCACTGCGTGGCTCCGGACTCGTCCAGCAGCTTCTTGAGCTCGCCGCTTTCGTGCATCTCGGCCATGATGTCCGAGCCGCCGATGAACTCGCCGCTGACGTACAGCTGCGGGATGGTCGGCCAGTTCGAGAACTCCTTGATGCCCGAACGCACTTCTTCGTCCTCGAGCACGTTGACGGTGATGAGCTTGCGCACGCCACAGCCCTTGAGGATCTGGATCGCACGGCCGGAAAAGCCGCACTGGGGAAACTGCGCCGACCCCTTCATGAACAGCACGACCGGGTGCTGGCTGACGGTTTCGCGGAGAAAGGTTTGCACGTCGCTCATGGTTGACTCGCTGAGAATGGGCCCACGCCTCGGACCGGGACGGCCCGCGACATGCGCGTGGAGATCGTTAAATTATAGAGAGGCGCCGGAGATACGCTCGATATCGGCCAGATCGCGCCGGCTGGAAGGCCGCTCGAAGCCGGCGGCCGCGAGCAGCTGACGCACCGCCGCCGCCTGGTCCCAGCCGTGTTCGAGCCACAGCGCGGCGCCCGGCGCCAGCCAGTCGCGCGCACCGGCCACGATGCGGCGCAGCGCCGACAGGCCATCGGCCTCGTCGGTCAGCGCCGAGCGCGGCTCGAAACGCAGGTCGCCCTGCGTCAGGTGCACGTCGCCGGCTTCGATGTAGGGTGGGTTGGAGACGATCAGGTCGAAGGCGGCGGGCTGCGGGTGCGGCTGCGCGGCGCCGAGCGGCGCGGCCGCTGGCTCAGCCGATGCCGAAGCCGTTGCCACCGTCGCCGCGCAGCCCGAACCCGAGGCGACGGTCGCCAGCGCCGCGAACCAGTCGCCGTGGCGGAACGTCACGTTGCCGGCGCCCAGCGTGGCGGCATTGGCGCGGGCCTGCTGCAGCGCCGCCTCGCTGGCGTCGGTGGCCAGCACCTGCGCATCGGGCCGCGCCAGCGCGATCGCGATCGCAATCGCGCCGCTGCCGGTGCCCAGGTCGAGCACGCGCGGCGACGCGCGGCCGGCCAGGTGCTGCAGCCCGGTTTCGACCAGCAACTCGGTTTCGGGACGCGGGATCAGCACGCCGGGCGCGACCGCCAGGCGATGGCCCATGAACTCGCGCTCACCCAGCAGGTAAGCCATCGGCTGGCCCTGGCGGCGCTGGCCGGCGAGCTGCTCGAAGCGCTCGACCGCCACCACATCCAGCGGGTCGGTATCGTGCGCCAGCAGCCACGCGCGCGGCCGGGCCAGCACCAACTCGAGCAGCATGCGCGCCTCGAGCCGCGGCAGGCCGCAGGCGGCCATCAGCGACTGAACCGTCGCGGCGCCGCCGGCCGGGGCTGTCATCCCTGACCGTCCTGCGGCTTGCCGGCGGGCTTGGCGGCCTCGGCGGGACGCGGCGCGACGCGCCAATCAGAGGCGGAGGCGGCGGCACGGCGACGGGCCATGCGCGTACAACGTTGCCAGGAACCCAGACGGCGGGTCATGCTTGTTCTCCCAAGGCGGCCAATTGCTCGGCCTGGTGTTCGGCCAGCAAGGTGCTGGTCAGTTCATCGAGATCACCCTCCAGGATCGCCTGCAGCTTGTACAGCGTCAGGTTGATGCGGTGGTCCGTCAGGCGGCCCTGGGGGTAGTTGTAGGTGCGGATGCGCTCCGAGCGATCGCCCGAGCCGACCAGGCTCTTGCGCTGCGCGGCTTCCTTGTCGTGGCGCTCGCGCTGCTGCTGGTCCTTGAGCCGGGCAGCCAGCACCTGCAGCGCCTTCTCGCGGTTGCGGTGCTGCGAACGATCGTCCTGGCACTCGACCACCAGGCCGGTCGGCAGGTGGGTCAGGCGCACGGCCGAATCGGTCTTGTTGATGTGCTGGCCGCCGGCGCCGCTGGCGCGGAAGGTATCGACGCGCAGGTCGGCCGGATTGATGACGATGTCGACCGCCGGGTCGGCCTCGGGCAGCACGGCCACGGTACAGGCCGAGGTATGGATGCGGCCCTGCGCCTCGGTGGCCGGCACACGCTGCACGCGGTGCGCGCCCGACTCGAACTTGAGCCGGCCATAGGCGCCGTCGCCGTCGATACGGGCGATCACCTCTTTGTAGCCGCCCAGCTCGGACGCGCTTTCGGACATCAGCTCGACCTTCCAGCCCATCCGTTCGGCATAGCGGGTGTACATGCGCAGCAGGTCGCCGGCGAACAGCGCGCTCTCGTCGCCGCCGGTGCCGGCGCGCACTTCGAGGAAGATGCTGCGGCCGTCATCCGGATCGCGCGGCAACAGCAACAGCTGCAGGTCGGCGCCAAGCTTGTCGATCGCTGCCTTGGCGATCTCGATCTCTTCCTGCGCCAGCGCCTTCATCTCGGGATCGGCCAGCATCTGCTGCGCGGTGGCCAGGTCGTCCTCGGCCTGCGTGAACGCCGCGAAGGCCTGCGCCACCGGCTCGACCTCGGCCCGCTCGCGCGACAGCTTGCGAAAACGCTCCATGTCGCCGGCCGCATCGGGTTCGGCCAGCATGGCGTCGATTTCGATCAAGCGGCGGGACAGCTGCTCCAGCCGGGAACGCATGGACGATTTCATAAGCGGCGACGGAAAAGGGAAAACGGTAGCGGCAGGCCAGGCCTGCATTCGAAGGCGGGGGGCGGGAGAGCGCCGCTAACGGCGTGCGTCGCGGGCGGGGAACAAGCGGGGCAGCAGCTCGATCAGCTGTTGGCGATCGGTGTCCTGGCTCTGGTTGAGCGCGGCCAGCGGGCCATGCAGGTATTTTTGCGTCAGGCCGTGGGCCAGTTGTTCGAGCACCGCCTCGGGCGAGTCGCCCCGCGCCAGCAGGCGGCGGGCGCGCTCGAGCTCGGCCAGCTGGATGTCGGCGGCGGCCTGATGCAGGTTCTGGATCACCGGCACCACCGCGCGCGACTGCATCCAGTGCATGAAGTGGCGTACGCGGGCATCGATGATGGCCTCGGCCTGCACCACCGCGGCGCGGCGGGCATCGGTGCCGCTTTGCACCAGCTTGCCCAGGTCGTCGACCGAGTACAGATAGACGTCGCCCAGCCGGGCGACTTCGGGTTCGATGTCGCGCGGCACCGCCAGGTCGACCATCACCATCGGTCGGTGACGGCGCAGCCGCGTGGCGCGCTCGACCAGCCCCAGACCCAGGATGGGCAAGGAGCTGGCGGTACAGGAAATCACCACGTCGAATTCGGCCAGCCGCTCGGGCAGCTCGGACAGCCGCATGGTGCTGGCGGCAAAACGGCCGGCCAGGTGTTCGGCGCGCTCGAGCGTGCGATTGGCCACCACCATCGAGGCCGGCTGCTGCGCGGCGAAGTGGGTCGCGCACAGCTCGATCATTTCGCCGGCGCCGATGAACAGCGTGCGGGCCTGGCTCAGGTCGCCGAACACCCGCTCGGCCAGCCGCACGGCGGCGGCGGCCATCGACACCGAATGGGCGCCGATGGCGGTCTGCGAGCGGACTTCCTTGGCGACCGAGAAGGTGCGCTGGAACAGTTGATGCAGCAGCGTGCCCAGCGTACCGGCCTCGCCGGCGGTGCGCACGGCGTCTTTCATCTGGCCGAGGATCTGCGGCTCGCCCAGCACCATCGAATCGAGCCCGCTGGCGACACGGAACGCGTGGCGCACGGCCTCGTCGCTGTCGTGACGGTACAGGTGGGGTTGCAGCTCGCCGGTCTGCAGGCTGTGGAAATCGGCCAGCCACGCGGGCAGCTGGTCGGCGACCGCGCGGTCGGCCGCACAGTAGACCTCGGTGCGATTACAGGTCGACAGGATGGCCGCTTCGCGCACGCCGCCGCCAAAGGCCGAGCGCAGGCCGTCGAGCGCGGGCTTGAGCAACTCGACGGGCATGGACACGCGCTCGCGCACCGAGACCGGGGCGGAGACGTGATTCAGGCCGAAGGTGAGGACGTCGACGGACATCTGCTGGGCAAGACTGCCATAGTGCGTGATGCACGCCGGCGGGCGGCATTCATCACGCGGTAACAGTAAACAACAGAGGATTATAGACCTTGAGGCCGGATTTGGCCCGCCCGCGGCGGCCAGGTGTGGCGTGGGCGCAAGCAAGGCTCAAAAATATGGTGTATAGTCTCGGTCTTTCGTGGCCTGGTAGCTCAGTTGGTAGAGCAGCGGATTGAAAATCCGCGTGTCGGTGGTTCGATTCCGCCCCAGGCCACCAAAAGATTCATGCGCTTAGGCCAACTCTTCGGGGTTGGCCTTTTTGCTTTGCGGCTGGCGCTGCTCTGCGAAGCAAATCTGCTTTGATCAATGGCAATGCACTCGCGATGGTCGATGGCATGCGCCATGGTGGACCTGCCACCCTCGTCCGAAAAACAACTACAAATTTCGGACGACCTTCCATCAAGTCCGAAAAAACACTACAAATATCGGACGAAGGTGCATATGGCTGATCTCAAAGCTCGAATCCTCGCTCACATCGCTATCGCCCCCAGCCAAGTATGGGTGCCGACCGACTTTGCCCATCTCGGCAGTCGCGATGCCGTCGACAAGGCACTACAGCGGCTGGTCGCCTCCGACCAGTTGCGCCGCATCGACCGTGGCCTGTACGACCGTCCCAAGATCAATAGCTTGACGAAGAAGTCCGCCTTCCCGGATTACCGGGCGGTCGTGGACGCGATAGCACGACGAGACCAGTTGCGCTTGCTGGTCGATGGCATGACCGCCGCCAACGACCTGGGCTTGACCGACGCGGTGCCCGCACGTGTCACGATTCACACCGACGCGCGCCGGCGCCATATCCAACTCGATCAACTGACAGTCCAGTTCAAGCAAACGGCCCCCAGCCGCTTGTATTGGGCGGGCCGGCCAGCCATGCGGGTGGTGCAGGCGCTGCATTGGTTGAAGGACACTTTGCCAGCCGACCAGCCGCGCATCGTCAAGTGTCTGTCCGCGCTGCTGGCCACCCCTGCGCAAGGCGATGTCATCCGCCAAGACCTATTGACGGGTTTTCATACGCTGCCAGCATGGATGCAGACCGTTATCCGCGAGCTACCCGGCTGCTCCCCACAGACCTAGCCCGCCGGGGCGCCGCAGACGAGCGCAACCGAACCCCCTCCCCGTGCCAAGGCGCTGCCGTGATGAACCCGAACTTCAGCACCATCATTCAGGCTGATGACGATGAACGTCGCGATCTTTTCCTGACGGCGGCGGCTCGCCTGGGCACGGCTGTCCAGAACGTAGAAAAAGACTTCTGGGTTTGCTGGATCTTGGATGTCTTGTTCAACGGCCTGCCCCCTGGCGGCCCTAGGCTATTGTTCAAGGGCGGCACATCGCTGTCCAAGGCGTTTGGGCTGATTTCGCGGTTTTCCGAGGACATCGACATCACCGTGTTCCGTGACGATCTTGGTGAGCCGATCAAGGCTGCGGAACTGGATGGCTTGAGCGGCAAGCAGCGGCGCATCCGGCTCGATCGCATCCGGGCCGCTTGCCAGCGATATATTGCCGAGAACATGGCGGTGCAGTTGCGCGAGATGGCGGCAAGAGCCATCCCGACAGAGCTTTTCCGCGTGGATCTGGACCCTGACGATCCTGACCAGCAAACGCTGCTGTTTTGGTTTCCCACGGTAACCAGTGCTCCGGACGACTACATCCGCTCAGCCGTGAAGATCGAGGTCGGCGCCAAGTCGGCGCTGGATCCGCACGAAACTTCCACTGTCACGCCGTATATCGCGGCCGATCTGCACGATCTCGACATGACCGTGCTCAACGTCACCACAGTCAAGCCGGAACGCACCTTCTGGGACAAGATCATCATCGTGCACGGCTTGCGTCAGTGGCATGAGCGTCGTGGACAGCTACGTCATGAAGGCCAGCGCGTGTCGCGGCACTATTACGACATCTACCGCTTGTTGCAACACGATAAGGCTTCCGCCTGGCTTGCCAACCACGCACTGGCGCAAGACTGCGCGCAACATGCCCGCCTTTTCTTCGGCAGCCCGGACCTGGGACTGGATAAGGCGGCACATGGCAGTTTCACTCTGATGCCGTCTCAGCCCATGCGCGAGGCCCTTGACCGTGACTACGTGGCGATGAGTGGCATGATTTTCGGTTCGCTGCCTGACATCGACGAGGTGGAGCGGGTCATCGAAACACTGGAGTCCCGTTTAAACGACGCTCAGGCACAGAGACGCTAGCGCTTGGCACTGAGCCGGCGGATCAGAGCTTCATGATCTGCGTGATGCACCAGCAGCGCCGCGCCATCCGCCAGCTCGAATTCGCTGAATTCGAAACCCGGCGCCACCGTACACCCCACCAACGCAAACGCCGCCGGGTCTTCGAGTTCGGCGGCGAACCAGTTGCCGGCCTGGACGGTGGCCTGGAAGCTGCTGCCGTCGAGCTTGTCGTCGAGCCGATGGGTGAGCAGCGTCCCGTCGGCCTGCAGTTCGTGCACCAGCAGCGTCGCGCCCGCATAGAAATGCCAGGTCTCGTCCGAGCCGATGCGGTGCCAGGCCGAGTAGGCGCCGTCGCACAGCAGGTAGTAGATGGCGGTGCTGGCGGCGTACTCGCGGCCGTTGCGGCTGACGGGCTGCCGCGCACGATAGGTTTCGCGGTAGTAGCCGCCCTCGGGATGCGCTTGCAGCGCGAGTCGCTCGAGCAGGTCTTGGGGGTTCATGCAGCGAGCATAACGCTGGCGCGGATGGAATTCTTACGCGACGCCTCAACCCTAGAGCTCGACTTCCCCACTCCGATACAAGACTTGCAACCGGTGAACGGTGGTCGCCAGTCCGTCCCGTGCCAATCGATGCAACAAGGCCTCGGGCGCAGGCAGGGAGGTCAGGTCGAGCCGAAAGCGGCGGAGCGCGCGGGCGACTGCCGCCGGCCTAGACGCGATCAAGCTTGCAAGAAAGACATCCGGCCTCTGCAACATGATGCCCATCTCCGCAAGCACGGTCCTCTTGAAATCCCTGGTGTTGCGCGAAACCAGCGCCACCGCGGACTGGTCCGGATAGGCCTTTTTTACAAGCAGGTAGTGCGCGCAGGCGGCAACGTGTGTGTCTTTCGCTGAACGGACTGCCGGCGCCACTGCTCGATAATGCGCCTGCACGTCTTCCGTGGACACCGATGCATTGGGCAAGGCCTGGCACAGGCGCGCCTCGTGCGCCTTGGCATCATCCAGCGTCGTTTTTCGACCCGTGTCGACCAAGGCGCGGGCGAGTTCGTCGAGAATCAATGCAGACCAATGCAGCTTGATCAGCCCTTCGTAGTCGAGGTAGATCAGCAACCCGCGAGTCGTGGCAGCGAACAGCACATCTGCATCGGCCACGACTGGGACGCTCACGACGAGAATATCTCTTCGTCCAGGTCCCGGGCCACGCGCTTGAGCGCCTCTGCCTGTCGCGCCCGCTCGTTCTGTTGCCACTGCGCGACGGCACTGAGCAATACACGACGCTGGTTGCCCACCATTTGGTGCAGAGGCACCGCGCCGGTATCGATGAGCTTGGCCATATAAGGCCGGCTGACACCGACGCGTTGCGCTGCCTGTTCAGTGGTGAGGACAGGGTCGTCTGCAGGCGCGGACACGGCCCTTCGAGCCGGCGCGTGTTTTCCCGACGCGCTGAACTGAACGATCGCGTGGCCGAGCACCTCGACCAACTCTTGCGTGATGGCCGCGTCGGCGGCCTTGCTGAGCTTGACGTGACGTCGTATTACGGAGACCACCGGTTCTACGTCGAACGATAGCTCGAACACCGGCGTCGCATGGGCACGCACTGCGCTAGACGCTCCCGGCTGAGCAGAGGCAGAGGCGGAGGCCGTGCGCCGCTGGCGGGAAGCTGGAGTCGGTTTGGAGTTCATGCCGATCAACATAGCATGAACTCGAAATAATCGAAATATTCGAATAACTACTGACTGCGAGCCCCACCCCGCCAAGGCGCAGCCGGCTCACCCAGATCCCAATACAGCCCCGCCATGATCTGCAGCCCTTCACGCGCGACCTCGGGCAGCAGGTGTTCGTCGGGACCGTGCTGGCCGCAGGCCGGGTACGAATGCGGCACCCATAGCGTCGGCAGGCCCAGGATGTCGGCGAAGACTTCGTTGGGCAGCGACCCGGCCAGGTTCGGCAGCACCGCCGGCGCGGCCCCAGTGCTGTGCTGCAGCGACGCGCAGGCCCACCGGACCCATGGATGCTCGACGTCCAGCCGCGTGGCGGCGCCCTGCATGCCCCATTCCAATTCAATATCCTGATAGCCCTCGGCATCCAGGTGCGCGCGCAACAGCGCCGGCAGCTCGCGCCAGCGGGTGCCGACCACGAAGCGCAATTGGCAATGCGCGACCGCGGCTGGCGGGATGGCGTTGACCGGCCGCTCGGGCGTGCCGGCGCCCAGCGCCAGCACTTCTAGCGTGTTCCAGCCCACCAGGCGTTCGGCCGCGCTCAGGCCCGGCTCGCCCCAGCCATCGCTGAGTGGCGGATCGTTGTCGCCGCCGCCGATGGGAATGTCACGCAGCGCGGCCTTGACCGCGTCGCTGAGCGAATCGGGACGCAGCCCGGCGATGCGCATGACGCCGTGGGCATCGACCAGGCTTGCGACCGCATTGGCGATCCGGCTGGCCGGGTTGCTGATGACGCCGCCCCAATTGCCGGAGTGATAGGCGCGCTGGCGGGCCTGCAGCCGCAGCGAAAAATTGACCATGCCGCGCGAGCCCAGGAATACCGTCGGGCGCGCAGCCTGCACGCGCGGGCCGTCGCAGCCGATGAAGAGATCGGCGCGCAACAGCTCACGGTGCTGTTCACAGAACGCATGCAGGCCTGGCGAGCCGGCCTCCTCGCCGGTCTCGAGCAGGACGGTGACGTTGTAGCCAAGACGGCCGTCACGCGCTTGCAGCGCCGCGGCCAGCCCGGCCAGGTTGATGGTGTGCTGGCCTTTGTTGTCGGCGGTGCCGCGGCCGTACCATCTGCCGTCGCGCACGCTCAGCTGCCACGGCGACAGGCCGCTGGACCACGACGACGCCTGGCCACTGACGACGTCGCCGTGGCCATAGGTCAGCACGGTCGGCAGCGCCGCCGATTCGACCCGGCGCGCCACCAGCAGCGGGCCATCGCCCGGCTGCGGGTTCGGCAACACCTGCACCACGAACCCCAGCGCGGTCAGCTCGGGCGCCATCTCGTGCTCGAGATACTCGGCCAGCGCCGGCGTCACGACCCCGGCGTCGCTCTCCGAGGCATAGGCGACGCGGCGTTGCAGCACGCGCTCGAATTCGCCGCCGTCGAAATAGTCGGCGGCGGCGGACAGGCAGGCCTTGCGGTTCGTCATGCTCAATTACGCTGGATGTTGGCCTGCTTGGCGATCGGACGCAGCTTGGCGATGTCGGACTCGACACGCTTGACGTAGTCCTGCGAGGATTCGAACTTGGGTTCGATGCCGGCGTTGCTCAGGCGCTCGAGCATCGCGGGTTCGGCCAGCGTATCGCCCAGCGCTTTTTCCAGTTTGGCCTGCACGTCCGTGGGCAGACCGGCCGGCGCGACCACCGCGAACCACGATTGCATGGCGAAGCCCGGATAGCCGCTCTCGGCGATGGTGGGCACGTCGGGCAGCAGCTTCGAGCGTTCCGGTCCGGTCACCGCCAGCGCCTTGAGCTTGCCGCCCTTCAAAGCCGCCACGGTGGCCGGCAAGGCATCGAAGCTGATCGGAATCTGGCCGCCCATCAGGTCCGTCAGGGCCGGCGCCGCGCCCTTGTACGGAATATGCGTGACCTTGGTGCCGGCCGCCGACCACAGCATCTCGGCGGCAAAGTGCACCGTGGTGCCGTTGCCGTGCGAGCCGTACGAATATTTGTTGGGATCCTTGCGGATGTTCTCGAGCAGGCTCTTGAGATCGTCGGCAGGCTCGGCCTTGTTGGCCAGCAGCGCCAGCGAGGTGGTGCCGATCACGCCGACCGGCGTGAAGCTCTTGAGCGAGTCGTAGGACAGATCGGGATAGAGAATCGGATTGACCGCGAAGGTGGTGGCCGTGCCGAGCAGGATGGTGTAGCCGTCGGGCGGCGACTTGGCGACCAGGTCGGCGCCGATGATGGTGGCCGCGCCGGCGCGATAGTCCACCACGATCTGCTGGCCGAGCTTCTCGCCCATGCCCTGCGCGATGAAACGCGCCACCGTGTCGGTGGTGCCGCCGGGCGGGAACGGCACGATCATCTTGATCGGCCGGTCAGGATATTGCGCGTGGGCGGCGCCGCCCGACAGGCTGCCGACGCTCA
Organism: Pseudomonadota bacterium; assembly: GCA_023427085.1. Taxonomy (GTDB): domain Bacteria; phylum Pseudomonadota; class Gammaproteobacteria; order Burkholderiales; family Burkholderiaceae_B; genus Orrella. The sequence goes on along the minus strand of JAEZBO010000005.1, from coordinate 11,343 downwards.
GCGCGGCCAAGGCAATAGCGGTCTTGAGTGCATGTTTCATGCTGTTTTCCCCTTGTGTGGTACTGCCGATGTACTGCGGATACTGCGATACCCGGCGGTGCTCAGCCGCGCGGCGAATTCGTGTCCAGTTGAACGATACGGTTGAAGTCTTCCTGATCGGCGATGCTGGCCTCGCTGGCCTGCCAGATGTCGGCCACCTGCGCCGAGACCGGCAGTTGCAGGTCGACGCTGCGCATCAGGCCCAGCGCCAGCCGCACGTCCTTGCGCATCAGCTGCATCGTGAACCCCGAATCGAAACCCTGGTTGAGGATGCGGCTGGGATAGTTGTAGAGCGTGACGCCGCTGCGGCCCGAGCCGGTGTTGATGGCTTCGAGCAGCTGTTCGGTCTTGACGCCGGCGGCTTCGGCCATGCGGAAGGCCTCGCTGGCGGTCAGCAGGTGCGAGGCCACCAGCAGGTTGTTGACCAGCTTGGCGATGTAGCCCGCGCCGGTGTCGCCGATATGGAAGCGCTTGGTGCCGAGCGCCGACAGCACGCCGTGCGCGCGCTCGAGATCGGCCGGCGAACCGCCGATGAACATGGTCAGCTCGCCGGCCGCCGCGCCGCGCGGGCCGCCGCTGACCGGTGCGTCGACCAGGCTGATGCCGGCCTGCGCCAGCAGCGGCATGACCGCCTTCATCGTGGCCGGATCGGCCGTGGTGGTGTCGACCAGCAGCGTGCCGCTGCGCGCTAGCGCCGCCAGGCCTTGCGGGCCTTCGATCAAGGCCCGGACGATGTCCGAGTTGGGCAGCGACAGCACGACGATGTCGGCCTGCGCGAGTAGTTCGGCCAACTCGGCGGTGACCCGCACGCCGTCCTGTTCGCAGGCCGTGCGTGCCGCCGGCGAGGCGTCCAGGCCGAGCACGTCGAAGCCGGCGCGCTTGAGCGATCCGGCCATGCCGCGGCCCATCTTGCCCAGGCCGATCACACCCACCGTAGCGTTCTGATTCATGATGTTTTGCGTTTCCATATGTGGTCTGGCGCGCTCAGGCGCCCTCTCCGTAAGGCACCCAGACGCTCTTGGTCTGCGTGTATTCGTGCAGCGCTTCTTCACCGCTGCCGCGTCCATAACCGCTGTTGCCATAACCGCCGAACGGGGTCGAGGCGTGCATGTCGCGGTACATGTTGATCCAGAAGATGCCGGCCCTGACCGCGGCGGCGACCCGGTGGGCACGCGCGATGTCGCGGGTCCAGACCGCGCCGGCCAGACCGAATTCGCTGTCGTTGGCGATCGCGATGGCCTCTTGCTCCGTCTCGAAGGGGATGACCACCAGCACCGGACCGAAGACCTCTTCACGCGCGATGCGCATGCCGTTGTGCACGTGCGACAGGATGGTGGGCTGTACGAAATAGCCCTGCTGACCGGCCGGCTCGTCGGCCTGGCCCAGCGCCAGCCGCGCGCCTTCCTGCAGGCCCATGCGCACCATGTCCCAGACGCGGCGGTATTGCGTCCGGTTGTTCAGCGGCCCCGAGTCGCTGTTCTCATCGAGCGGGTCGCCGATGCGGTACGAGGCCGTGGCCTGCACCACCGCCTCGACGAAGCGGTCGTAGATGCCCCGCTGCACCAGCAGCCGCGAGCCGGCGGCGCAGTTCTGGCCGGTGTTGGCGAAGGCGGCGACCACCGCGGCCTGCGCGGCGCGGTCCAGGTCGGCATCGTCGAAGACGATGTTGGCCGACTTGCCGCCGAGTTCGAGCAGGCACGGAATCGGCCGTTTGCCGGCATCGCTGTTGACGCGCCGGCCGGTCTGCGTCGAGCCCACGAACACCACCTTGCGCACGGCCTCGCAGCCGATGGCGGCCGGGCCGATGGTCTGGCCCAGTCCGTTGACCACGTTCAGCGTGCCGGCGGGCAGGCCGGCATCGAGGGCCAGCTTGGCCAGCACCAGCGAGCTCAGCGGCGTCAGCTCGGACGGCTTGAGCAGCACCGCATTGCCCATGGCGAGCGCCGGCGCCATGCTCCAGCCCGCCAGATAGAACGGCGAGTTCCACGGCATGATCTGCAGCACCACGCCGAGCGGCTCGCGCAGCGTGTAGTTGAGCTGGCCGCCCGGCACCGGGATCACGCTGCCGCCGACCTTGTCGGCCCAGCCGGCGAAGTAGCGCAGGCTTTCGGCCACCGCGGCGACCTGCGCGCGGCAGCCCTTGACGGCCTTGCCGGTCGACCAGGCTTCCAGCCGCGCGATGGCATCGGCCTGCGCGCTGATCGACTCGGCCAGCCGTGCCAGCGCCATCGCGCGGTCGCGCGCGGACCAGGCGGCCCATTCGGCCTGGCCTGACTGCGCGGTGGCCAGCGCCCGCTCGAGCGTCGAAGCCCCGATGTCGCGATAGCTCAGCAGCGGCTGGCCATTGGTGGGATCGACCAGCGCGATCTCGTCGCCATCGCCGGCGACGCACTGCCCCGCCACGAAGGACCCGACCGGCTGGCCCGCACCCATCAGGTGGGCGTAGAGATCGCGAGGGGCTATCGACGTTGCCGGGACGGCCGCGCCGCTGGCGGCGACGCTCATTTGGCGGCCTGCTCGGCGTCGAACTCGGCCAGGAACTGTTTGGCGACGCGGGTCGCGTCGCTGCCGGTGGGCACCCCGCAATACAGCGCCACCTGCAGGAAGACCTCGACCATCTCTTCGCGCGTGACGCCATTGTTGAGCGCGCCGCGCAGATGGATCTTCAGCTCGGCCGGGCGGTTCATCGCCGCCAGGATGCCCAGGTTCAGCAGGCTGCGCGAGCGGCGATCCAGGCCAGGACGGTCCCAGACATCGCCCCACAGGTTGCGGATGGCGAAGTCGCGCATCGGTTCGGTGAACGGGTCGCTGCTGGCGACCGATTTGTTGACATAGTCCTCACCCAGGACTTCGCGGCGGATTTCCTCGCCGCGTTGATAGAGATCCTTGCTCATGGCTTTCCTCGTCTTGCATTCGGTCATGCCGGTCTGTGACACCAGCGTTACGAAGCAGTCTAGAGAAGCCTCGGTGATCGCATAAGATGCGAACACCGTTATCATGATCACCAAAAGTTATCGCCTTGGAGGGCCGTTTCATGACGCTGGAACAGTTGCGCGCCTTCGTCGCGATCGTCGAGCACGGCAGCATCCGTGCCGGTGCGCGCGCGCTGGGCATCGCGCAAAGCGGCCTGACGCAACAGCTGCACCGGCTCGAGCACTCCTTGTCGGCGACGCTGTTCACGCGCGCCAGCACCGGCGTGGTGCTGACCGCGCAGGGCCATACGCTGCTGACGCGCGCGCGGCTGATCCTGGGTGAATGCCACCGCACCGAGCAGGAGTTCAATTACCTGCAAGGCCGGCTGTCCGGCAGCATCAACGTGGGTTCGTCGGCCGAAGCCAGCGCGCGTCTGCTGCCCGAGGCGCTGCGGCAGTTGCGCTGGGCGCATCCGGGCATCGCGGTGAACCTGGCCAGCGGGCCGTCGTCGCTGCTGCTGTCGGGCATCCGCGAAGGCAAGCTCGACTTTGCGATGACGCTGGTCTCGCATGGCAGCGACCTGACCGACCTGCACAGCGTCAAGCTGGCCGACTCGCAGGCGCGCATCCTGTGCCGGCGCGGGCATCCGCTGCAGCACGCGCGCAGCATCCACGCGCTGCGCGAGGCCGAGTGGATCAATACCCGGCCGCTGGGCCGCGCCGGCACGCCGTCGAACCGGCTGGGCGACTGGTTCAGCGAGAACGGGCTGGCGGCACCGAACGTCGCGCTGACGGTCGAATCGCTGCTGGATACGCTGCGGCTGCTGTCCGAGACCGATTATCTGTTCCTGGGCCCGAACTGCGTGCTGGACCACGGCGACGGCCAGCACCTGAGCGCGCTGAGCATCGACGAGCCGCTGCCGGCCGCCGAGATCTGCCTGGTGCAGCGCCAGGCCGTGCCGCTGGCGCCGGCGGCGCGGGTCTTCGTGTCGATGCTGCTGACCTACAATCGCGCCGGCCGCCCGTCCGCGCTGGACACCGAGCGCGCGGCCCCCTGACCCCTCCGACTTTTCGCATGCCTTCATCTCTCGACACCTGGAAACCGCGTCTGATCGCCCTGGCCACCGCGCAGGCCGACGACGACGATGGCGCGCACGACATCAACCACCTGAACCGCGTCTGGAACGTGGCGCAGACGCTGCTGCAGGACCATCCCGATGCCGACCCCCTGGTGGTGCTGGCGGCCGCCTACCTGCACGATCTGGTGAACCTGCCCAAGAACCACCCTGACCGCGCATCGGCCTCGACGCTGGCGGCGCAATTGGCCTGCCAGCGCCTGGCCGAAGCGGGCTTTCCGGCCGACAAGCTCGATGGCGTGGCGCATGCGATCGAGGCCCACAGCTTTTCGGCCGGCATCGCGCCGACGACCATCGAGGCACGCATCGTGCAGGACGCCGACCGGCTGGATGCGCTGGGCGCGGTCGGACTGGCCCGCCTGTACTACACCGCCGGCCGCATGGGCTCGGCCTTCGCCCACCCCAGCGACCCGCTGGCCGAGCATCGCGAGCTGGACGACCAGGCCTATGCGCTGGACCACATCGAGCGCAAGCTGGCCACGCTGCCGGCCACCATGCAGACGCCCGCGGGACGGCGCCTGGGCGAGGCGCGCATGGCGATGCTGCGCGCGTTCCGGGAAACCTTCGTGGCCGAATGGGGCACGACTTAAGAGCAGACCATGTTTCATCTCCTCAGCGGCCTGCTGGCCGTCTACGTCATCGGGCGCGCGGTGCTGCCGCTGGCGCTGCGCCGTCCCGCCCGGCTCTGGCTGGCGCTGCTGGTGCTGGCGGTATCGCAGCACCATCTGGTGACGCGCACCTTCTTCGGCTCGATGGCGTCGCCCGAGATCCCGCGCATCGCGCTGATCGTGCTGGGCTGGGGCTTTGGCACCATCATCCTGCTGGCTGCGCTGCTGCTGTGCGGCGACCTCGCGGCGCTGGCCTGGCGGCTGGCGACACGCCGGCCGTGGCCGGCCTGGCGCGAAAGCCGCGCCACACGGATGCTGCTGGCCGCGGCCGGCGCGCTGCTGTCGGCGGTCGGTGTGTCGCAGGCGGTCGGCACGCCCGACGTGCGCATGCTGACGGTGCCGGTGGCCGGCCTGCCGGCGGCCTTCGAGGGCTATCGCATCGTGCAGCTGACCGACCTGCACGCCAGCCGGCTGCTGCCCGGCCCGTGGATGGCCCGCGTCGTGGACGAAGCCAACGCGCTGGCGCCCGACCTGACGGTGATCACCGGCGATCTGGTCGACGGCCGTGCCCAGGTGCGGGCCGAGGACGTGCGGCCCTTGCAGCGCCTGCGGGCCGACCAGGGCGTGTATGCGGTGACCGGCAACCATGAATACTATTCCGGCTACACCGGCTGGATGGAAGCCTTCGACGCGCTCGGGCTGCACGTGCTGAGCAACGCACACGTGGTGCTCGAACGCGGCGGCCAGCCACTGGTGCTGGCCGGCATCACCGACCGGATCGCGGTCGACATGCAGCAGAGCCCGCCGGATCTGGCCGCGGCCTTGAAAGGCGCGCCGGCGGGGGCGCCGGTGATCCTGCTGAGCCACCGGCCCACCGGCGCGCGCGCCCACGCGCAGGCCGGCGTGGCGCTGCAACTGTCGGGCCACACGCATGGTGGACAGATCGTGGGCCTGCACCTGCTGGCGCAGTGGATGAACGAAGGTTATGTGTCGGGGCTGTACGATGTGGCGGGCATGCCGCTGTACGTGAGCAACGGCGCCGGGCTGTGGAGCGGCTTTCCGCTGCGGCTGGGGCGGCCGGCCGAGATCACGCAGATCGTGCTGCGCCGCGCCGACTGACCCCCACCGATAAGGCCCGCCGAATCAGGCCGGCCGAATCACATCCGCCGAATCAGGCCGGCCGAATCACACCCGCCGAATAACATCCGCCGACAACGCTCGCCGAGCAAGCCGGCCATCGACCAGACAGCCGGCCGGCCAGGCCGCCGGCGCCAGGCTGCGCGGCACGCGGCGTGCGCTACAGCTCGCGGCGCATGCCGACCAGCACCGAGCCCGGACCGCGCGTGCGCGTGGCCCAGAAGACAACGCGGCGGGATTCGACATAACCCTGGCCGGCAAAAAAACTCAGCGACTTGGTCTTGTCCGAAAAGATGTCGACGTCGATGCCGGCCGCGCCCAGCAGTCGGGCCTGGCGCTCGGCTTCGTGCAACAGCGCCGCGCCGACACCCTGGCGGCGCGCCTCGGGCAGCACGCGGATGCTGTGGATGTAGAACGGATAACGCCGCTCGCGCAGGGCGCCGAGCCGGTAGGCGATATAACGCAGCGTGCCCTGCCATTGCCCGAAGGCGGTGCCGAAGCGTTCGCGCGACGGCACGTAGGGGCCGCGGCCTTCGGTGCGAAACGACAGCAATCCGACCGGCTTGCCATCGAGCGTGGCGCCGATGATGCGGCCGGCGTCCAGGCCCGGGCCGAGCAGATGCTGGCGCGGCTCGCCGCGGCCGAACAGGAAGCGCCGGCCCGACGCGGCCAGCGGCAGGAAGGCCGGGATCGGCCTGCCCTCGCGCATCGGTAGCGGATAGAACAATTCGATGCGTGCGCCGGCCTGCGTGCGAACCGACGCCGCCGGCGCCGGGCTGGCGGGCGGCGAGTCGTCGTCAGCGTCGGCGGTGACCGCGAGCGGCTGGGGCTGCGCCACCGGCTGCGGCCAGCCGGCGGCGGCCAATACCTGGGCGCCGAGCTCGTGCGCCGGCAGGTTCATGCGTGTGCCAGCCGAGCGCGGCTCGGCCCGATCCGAACGCCAGACGAAGAAGTCGGTGCTGCCATCGGGCTCGTGCAGCGCCGCGTACACCGAAGGCATGATCGGCACATGATCGCCATAGAACGCCAGCACGCCGGGCCGCGACGATTGCTGCAGCGTCTGCCGCAGCGCGCCGAGCATGCGATCGGCATTGCGCAGGTGGCGCAGGTAGGCGCTCAGGTCGGTGCAGCCGGCCGGCGGCGCGCGCTCGTACAAGGCGGCCTCGTCGGCCGGGTCGGCGCGCTCCAGGTGCAGCGGCCCGTGGTTCTCCATCGTGATGACGAACACGAAGACCGGCTTGCCGTCCGGCCGCGGCGCCTGCAGCACGGCGCGCACGCGCTCGGCCACCGCGGTGTCCGAGACATAGGGACCGGCGTTGTCCCGATCACCGCCGGCCCCGAAGGCGCGGATGTCGATGAAGGCATCGAAGCCCATCAGCGGATAACTTTTATCGCGGCGGTAGAACGAGGCCGGATAGGGATGCACGCAGACCGTGCGATAGCCGCGCGTGCGAAGCCACGACGCCAGCGTGACGATGCCCTGGCGCGGCAAGCGGCGGTAGGGATTGAAGCGGTGCACGCCCAGCGCGGCGTCGGGCAGGCCGGACAGGAACCCGAACTCGGTGCGCACGGTGTTGGCGCCCCAACTGGGTACGGCCAGCCGCCCGTGGCATACCGCGGCGGCCCGCAACGCATCGTATTCGGGCAGCAGGCCGGGCTTGATGCCATCGTAGAGGCGGCGCGCGTCGAAGAAAGACTCGGCCTGCACGACCACGATGTCGGGCGCCGCGGCGCCCGGCGTCGCGATGCCCGGCATAGCCGGACGCGACTGGGCCTCCTGCGGCATGGCGACGCCTCGCGCAGCGACGTCGGACCGATCGCCACCCGACGCAGCCCCAGACCCCGCATCGTCCACCACCGCCTGGGTCCAGCGCGTGACCGGCCAGCCGGCCGCCGGCGCGCGGCTCTCGGCCCAACCGTAGGCCCACAAGGCCGCGTAATACCCCAGGCGCTGCGTGTCGGCGTTGGGGTCGAAACTCAGCGGCAGCGGCCGGCGGCTGGCGATCGCCAGCACCGCCAGCGCCAGCGCCAGCAGCGTCGCGTTGCCCCACCAGAACGCGGCGGGTGCGCCCCACACGGTCCAGACCGATTCGGCCCGCAAGCCCAGCACCATCACACCGGCGAACAGCAGCACGCCGGCCGCGGCCCGCCACAGGCCGAAGAACGGCAGGTACAGCCGCGGATGCCGCAGCATGTCGGTGAAGTATTCGAAGTCCTGGCAGATGAAGGCCTCGCGCAGCGCCTGCCACTTGGCGTTGTTGACCAGTGTCAGCAGCAGCGCCAGCCCGCTGGTCAGCACACAGGCGAACCAGGGACGCCGCAGCACCACCAACAGCAGCACGTAGGCCAGCAGCCACAGGCCGGTGTGCAGCGCCAGCGCGCGCCGCGGGCGGTTCCAGGGCGCCGTGGGACGCGGCTGCAGCAGGGCCTCGAGGGCCAACGGCGCCACGATGGCCAGCAGAACCGGCAAGCTCACCGTGAGCCAGAACAGGGGAAGACTCGACATTACCGCGCCGCAAAAAGACTGGCGCGTATTTTACGTGGGCGGGCCGATCGCCGCTTGGCGGTGACTTACACTCGACGCAGCGGCGCCGGCGCCCTCGCCCGGCCTGGCCAGACCATGATCAATCTCAAACACATCGAAGTGTTCTACGCGGTACTGACCGCCGGGTCGGTGACCGGCGCGGCCCGGTCGCTGAACGTCACGCAGCCGGCCGTCAGCGCCACGCTCAAGCACCTGGAAAGCCGGCTGGGCATGGAGCTGTTCGAACGCGGCGGCGGCAAGCTGACGCCACGCCCCGAGGCCCTGGCGCTGCTGCCCGACGTCCGCGAGATCTTCGGCCGGCTCGAGGCGGTCGAGCGGCTGGCGCTGGACCTGGCCGGCGGCCGGCTGGGCAGCATGTCGATCGCGGCGGCCTCGCCGATCGCCAACGGCTATCTGGCGCAGGCGGTCGCCAGCTTCGCCGCCGCGCATCCGCGCGTGCACATCGCGCTGCAATCGATGGCCTCGCCGCAGGTGCTCGATCGTGTCGCCAAGCGCGAGGCCACGCTGGGCATCGCCTACGAGCCGGTCATCAGCGCCGAAGTGCACACCGAACAGCTGACCACCGCCCGCATCGGCTGCGTGCTGCGCGCCGACCATGCGCTGGCCGGCCGCGCACAGATCCACGTGCGCGACCTGCATGGCCATCCGGTCATCACCTATCTGCCGCAGGCCCTGCTGCGGCCGTACGTCGACCGCGCGTTCAGCCAGGCGCAGGTGTCGCCCGAGATCCGGCTGCAGGTCGGCCTGTCGATCACCGGCATGGCGCTGGCCTGCCATGGCGCCGGCATCGCGCTGGTCGAGACGCGGCTGCTCGAATCGCTGCCGCTGACCGGCCTGGTGGCGCGGCCGCTGGTGCCGGCGATCGAACTGAACACGCTGCTGATCCGGCACAAGTCGGCGCCACTGCCGGCGGTGCAGGAGCTGTTCATCGCGCACCTGCGCGAGCAGCTGGCCGACGCGCCGACAGCATAAAAAAATCTGATGACCTGCCCCGATTTGATGATTGGCTAAGCCCGAGAGGCGCGCCCTACACTGCGCGTCGACCTGGAGGAAACCATCATGCAAACCGCTACCGCGCCGCGCAAGTCCGTCTACCAACCCGATCAGGAAGGCCTGTATTTCCCGCAGCCGCCGGTGTTCGAAACCCTCGAGGAAGAACGCCTGCACCGCAAGCAGCGGCTGGCCGCCGTCTGTCGGGTGTTCGCCAAATTCCGCTACGAATATGGCTTCGCCGGCCACGTGACGGTGCGGGATCCCGAGCATCCGCACCTGTACTGGACCAACCCCTTCGCCATGGACTTCGGCCGCGTGCGCGTGTCGGACCTGCTGCTGGTCGATCGCGACGGCAAGGTGCTGGAAGGCAACTGGGCGGTCAACCGGGCCGGCTTCGTGCTGCACGCCGCGATCCACGAACACAATCCCCGCGCGGTGGCCTCGTGCCACGCGCACACCACCCACGGCATGGCCTGGGCCGCGCTCGGCCGCCTGCTCGATCCGATCACGCAGACGGCCTGCGGCTTCTTCAACGATCACGCGCTGATCGCCGAAGAGGCCGGCGCGGTGGTGGTCGACCGCTCGGCCGGCCAGCGCGTGGCCGAGGCGCTGGGCAACAACAAGGCGGCGATCCACCAGAACCACGGCCTGTTCTCGGTCGGGCTCGAAAGCGTCGACGAGGCCGCCTGGTGGTTCATCGCGCTGGAGCGCGCCTGCGAGATCCAGCTCAAGGCCGAGGCCACCGGCCATCCGCTCAAGCTGATCCCGCCGGCCGCCGCCGAGCACTCGCGCAAGCACCTGGCGACGCCGTTCATGGCCTGGCTGCATTTCCAGCCGATCTACGACGCGATCTGCCGCTCGGACCCCGACCTGTTCGACTGAACGGCGGCCGGGCGCGTGCCCGCCACGCGCCCTTCTTTTCGACACAACAAAAAATGGAGACTCTGATGATCCGCAGCAAATTCCTGTCGCGCGCGCTGGCGCTGTGCTGTGTCCTGCCGCTGGCGCCTGCCGCGCAGGCCGCCTGGCCGGACGACCGGCCGATCGAGCTGGTGGTCGGCTTCGCCGCCGGCGGCGAGACCGATGTGATGGCCCGTGTGCTGGCGCCGCACCTGCAACGCCACCTGGGCGGCAAGGCCAACATCACCGTGATCAACCGCCCCGGCGCCTCGGGCGAGATCGCCAATGCCTACGTGCAGCGCGCCAGCGCCGACGGCTACACCATCGGCGTGGTCAACACGCCGCCGATGGCCTTCGTGCCGCTGTACAAGAAGACCCAGTACGACCCCGCCAAGTTCGCGCTGGTGGGCCGTGTGGTCAGCGATCCGACACTGCTGGTGGTGCGCGCCGACAGCCCGTACCAGGACCTCAAGCAGATCGTGCAGGCGCTCAAGGACAAGCCGGGCAGCCTGTCGGCCAGCCAGAACGGCGTGGGCAGCAACGGCCACGTGGCGATGCACCTGTGGCAGCGCGAGGCGGGCTTTCGGTTCAACGACGTGCCGTTCAGCGGCACCGGGCAATCGCGCACCGCCTTGCTGGGTGGCCACCTGGACATGATGTTCGCCAGCCTGACCGCGGTGCCCCACCCCGACAAGGAAGCCGTGCCGTTGCGCATCGTCGCGCAGTTCGTCGCCGAACGCGCCGGCGGGCTGCCCGACGTGCCGACCGCCGGCGAGCAGGGCTACCCGGTGTCGGTGCCGTCCGACCGCGGGCTGGCCGTGCATGCCGACGTGCCGGCGGCGGTGCGCGAACGCCTGAACGCGGCGCTCGAGGCGACCATGAAGGACCCGGCCTTCCGTGAATCGGCGCGCGCCTTCTCGGCGGTGCTGGCTTACCTGCCGGGCCCGGCGTGGCAGGCCGAGCTGGACGCCTCGCGCGCCGGCTGGCAGGCGCTGGCCGACGACATCAAGGAATAAGCCGGCCGGGGTTGGCCGGGTCGGCCGGGGTTGGCCGGGTCGGCCGGGGTTGGCCGG
>JAEZBO010000236.1 GCA_023427085.1 Pseudomonadota bacterium | reverse complement strand
GCCTGGCCCAACGCGCGCCGCAGCCGCGGCAGCATGCGCGCCAGCTTCTGCTGCTCGGCTTCGCTCTCGGGTGCGGCCGACGCCTGCTCGGCCAGCGCGATCGCGTCGGCGTGCCGGCCGCTGCGCTCGAGCACGCGCAGGCGCCGATGGCGCGCGCCCGGATGGCTGCTGTGCTGGTAGGCCGCCAGCGCGCCATCCCAGTCGCCGTGGCGTTCGCACCGTTCGCCGATACGGAACAGGATCTTGGCCTGGCGCGCACGCAGCCAGTCGTTGCCGCTGCGCACCTGCAGCGCCTGCGCGATCAGGTCGGCGGCCGGCGTCTCGCCATCGACGGCTTGCCGGCAGGCGTGCAGCGCCAGGCAGTCATCGACATCCTGGCGGTCGCGAAAGGCGCGCGACGACGGTGCCAGCGCCACGCTTTCGTAGCGGAAAATGCCCAGGTCGGCGAGCACGAACTCGGACCATTCCTGGTGCAGGTTGCCGAAAAAGATCAGCCGCAGCCGTTCGCACAGCGGCGCGGCGGCCAGTTCGAAGAGGGTGTCGTACTGGCCGCCCGGCCACGCGCTGTAGGGACGCGGCGCGTCGAACTGGCCTTGCAGCGCCAGGCACCAGTCGGGCTTGCGCAGCCCGGCGCCGCTGCCGTGGGCGGCGAAGCCGCGCGCCAGTTCGGCCCGGGTGTGCAGCGCGAACACCTGTTCGAGCGTGAGTGCGGGGTCGCGGATCAGCCAACCCAGTGCCAGCAGCGGCTCGGCGGCCGCCAGCGGACAGCCGATCTCGTCGTAGCGCAGCCGGCTGGCGCGAAACAGCGGGCCACGGCGCATCACCAGCCGCACCAGCAGCGCGCTGGACGGCTCGGGCAGCGCGGCGAAGTCGCGTACGAAGGCCTGCTCTCGCGCATCGAGCAGGTCGGCCGAACGCTCGGCGATCCAGCTCAGCGCCTGGCGGAAATTGTGCAGGTAGTAGCGCTCGCGAGCGAAGTCGGGAGGGGGCGGGGCGGCAGCCATGGACATATAGGTGACTGTACAGATATACAGTCATCATAGCAGGCCGATGGGCGGTCTCGCCTCCAGCCGGCAAGCCCTGCAGGGCCGCCTGGGTGGGCAGGCTGGCGGTGTCGCGAGCGGACCATGGCGCCTGCGCCCGGATATGATCGGTGGGCAGCCTTGCTCGCTACCGGCAGCCGCCAGCGTGCGCCGGCACGCCGCCAGCGCCGGCCGCGGCGCCCGCCCGTCCTCAGCCCCCACCCAGGAGCCCCCATGTCCAAGCTTGAACCCCGCCTGCGCAGCGTCGATTGCGCCAGCCCCGCCGGCCTGCACCGCATGGCCTACTGGGAGTGGGGCGATCCGCGCAACGACCGTGTGCTGGTGTGCGTGCACGGGCTGACCCGCACCGGCCGCGACTTCGACACGGTGGCGCGGCAGCTGGCCGATCATTACCGGGTGGTCTGCCCCGACGTGGTCGGGCGCGGCCGCTCGGACCGCCTGCGCGATCCGGCCTTCTATACGGTGCCGCAATACGTGGCCGACATGGTGACCTTGCTGGCGCGGCTGGATGCGCACGAGCTGGCCTGGGTCGGCACATCGATGGGCGGGCTGATCGGCATCGCGCTGGGCGGCAGCGCGGCGCTGGCGCGGGCCGACGTCCGGCCGGCGCTGCCCGGCCACGGCGCGCTGCCGCAGTCCGGCCTGCGCATCGACCGCATGGTCATCAACGACGTCGGGCCGCGGCTCGAGACGCAGGCGTTGGCGCGTATCGGCCAGTACGTCGGCCAGCCCATGCAGTTCGACAGCTTCGACGCGGCGGTCGACTATGCGCGCGGCGTGGCGGCCGGCTTCGGGCCGCACAGCGACGAACAGTGGCGCGAACTGGCCACCCATACCTACGTGCAGGACGGCGCGCAGTGGCGCAAGCATTACGACCTGGCGCTGGCGGTGCCCTTCGCGCTGGCCGATCCGGTGTCGGCCGCGGCCGGCGAGGCCCTGCTATGGCGCTGCTACGAAGCGCTGGATTGCCCGTTGCTGCTGGTGCGCGGTGCGCAGTCGGACCTGCTGTCGCAGGCCACCGCGCAGGAGATGCTGTCGCGTAACGACCGCGCCCGGCTGGTCGAGGTGGCTGGCGTCGGCCATGCGCCGACCTTCATGCAGCCCGATCAGCTCGAGGCCTTGCGGGCGTTCCTGCTGCCCGCGGCCTGAGCGCGGCCTGCCAGCGTCGGGCTGATGCGTCGGGCGAATGCATCGGGCAAATGCATCGGGCTGACGCCTCGGGCTCGGCCAGCCGGGCTGGCGGGGCCCTCGATGGTTCCGGGCCCGGCGGCCTTGGCGGCCCCCTGCTGCGCGCCGTCCGGCATCGGCCTACAATCGTTGCATGTCCGCCTCCCGCCCCAAGGTTTTTGACCTGCACTGCCATTCGACCATCTCGGATGGCCTGCTCGCGCCCGCCGCGGTGGCATCGCGCGCGTTCGCCAACGGCGTGGACGTCTGGGCGCTGACCGACCACGACGAGGTGCGCGGCATCCAGCAGGCTGGCGAGGTCGCACGCGAGCTGGGCATGCGCTTTTTCAGCGGCGTCGAGATCTCGGTGACCTGGGCCAACCACACCGTGCACGTCGTCGGGCTGAATTTCGACGCCGACAATGCCGCGCTGGTCGACGGCCTGGAACAAACCCGCGCCGGCCGGGTGCGGCGCGCCCGCGAGATGGGCGAGCGGCTGGCCGCGATGGGCATGCCGGGCGCCTACGAGGGCGCCTTGCCGTTCGCCGGCAACCCCGACCTGATCAGCCGCACGCACTTCGCGCGCTATCTGGTCGAGGCCGGTTACTGCCCCGACGTGCAGACGGTCTTCAACAAGTACCTGGGCGACGATTGCAAGGCCCATGTGCCGGTGCAATGGGCCACGCTCGAACAGGCGCTGCAGTGGATTCACGGCGCCGGTGGCCGGGCCGTGATCGCCCACCCGGGCCGCTACAAATACACGCCGGTGCAGTTCGGCGGCCTGTTCGACGAGTTCCGCGAGCGGGGCGGCGAGGGCATCGAAGTCGTCACCGGCAGCCATCGGCCCGAGCAATATCAGGAGTACGCCGGCGTCGCGCGGCATTATGGTTTCCTGGCGTCCTGCGGCTCGGACTTCCATGGCCCGCAAGAAAGCCGCCATGACCTGGGCACCTTGCCGCCGCTGCCGGCGAACCTCAAGCCGGTCTGGCACGACTGGCTCTGATCCGAATCCGATATGAACAAAGCATTTGTCAAGGAATCCGACCGCGACGACGAGGACGAGATTCCCGAAGGCCTGGTATTGCCGGCCGGCGTGCGCAACTACATCACGCCGCAAGGCTACGAGCGCCTGCGCAGCGAGCTCGCGCATCTGATGACCGAAGAGCGCCCGAGCGTGGTGCAGATTGTCTCGTGGGCGGCGTCCAACGGCGACCGCTCCGAGAATGGCGATTACCTGTACGGCAAGAAGCGCCTGCGCGAGATCGACCGGCGCATGCGCTTTCTGACCAAGCGGCTCGACATCGCCGAGGTGGTCGATGCCAGCCTGCAGCCCAACCGTGACCAGGTCTTCTTCGGTGCAACCGTCACCTATGTCGATCGGGCCGGTGAAGAGCACACCGTCACGATCGTCGGCGTCGACGAGGCCGAGCCGCTGGCCGGCAAGATCAGCTGGATCTCGCCGGTCTCGCGGGCGCTGATCAAGGCGCGCGAAGGCGAAACCGTGACGCTGCGCACGCCGGCCGGCATCGACGAACTCGACATCGTCGACGTCAGCTACCCCGAGCCGGCCGAGGACTGAAGGGCCGGCCCGCGCAAAAAAATGGGCCCGCCTTTAGGCGAGCCCATCCCCCCGGGGATTGCGAACGTAGGCCGCTTGTGGCGGCCTCGTCACTGCTGCGTTATTTCTTGCGTGCGGCGATGTCTTTTTCGGCCTGGTTGACCAGCTCTTCGCCGATCTGCTTTTTCCACTTGTCGTAGACCGGCTTGGTCGCGCTGACGAAGGCCTTGTGCTGGTCGGCCGTCAGCTCGGTGATCTGCACGCCGTTCTTGCGCGCTTCATCGAGCAGCGACGAGTCGTCGGCGGTCATGCCCTTGCGGGCGATCTGCACCTGCTGCTTGCCGGCGTCGACGGCGGCCTGGCGCACGATCTCGCGGTCCTTCTCGGACCACGACTGCCAGACTTCCTTGTTCACCACGAAGATCAGCGGATCGGCGACGTAGTTCCACATCGTCAGGTACTTTTGGCCGACCGTGTGCAGCTTGGCGGCTGCGATCACCGACATCGGGTTCTCCTGGCCGTCGACCGCGCCCGAGGCCAGCGCCGGTTGCGCATCGGCCCAGCTCATCTGGGTCGGGTTGGCGCCCAGCGCCGAGAAGATGTCGATGAACAGCGGCGAACCCACCACGCGCAGCTTCAGGCCTTTCATGTCTGCCGGCGACGCGATCGCGTGGCGCGAGTTGGTGACCTGGCGGAAACCGTTCTCGCCCCAGGCCAGCGGCACGACGCCGGCTTTTTCGACGATGGTGAACAGCTGGCGACCGACTTCGCCTTGCGTCAGCGCATCGATGGCGGCGTGGTCCGGCATCATGAAGGGCAGCGCGAAGATGTTCAGCGCACGGATCTGCGGCGACCAGTTGATCGGCGAGCCGACCGCCATGTCGATCACGCCCTGGCGGATCGCGGTCAGTTCGCGGGTCTGGTCGCCCTGGACCAGCGAGGTGCCCGGATACAGCTTGATGTTGATGCGGCCATCGGTGCGCTCTCGCACCAGGTCGGACCAGATCTCGGCGCCCTTGCCCCACGGGAACTGGGTGCCCAGCACGATCGACAGCTTGTATTCGGACTTGTAGTTCTGCGCCTGCGCCGGGGCGCTGGCCGCCAGCAGCAGGCCACCGGTGCACAGCAGCGAGCCCAGCAGGGATTTCAGTTTCATCGTTGTCTCCTCTTTCCGTTCTTGTGTGGTCCAGCTCGAAATACCGGCGGGCCACGGGCCCGCCATGTTCAATACCCCAATTGCCGTGGCAGCCACAGCGCCAGTTGCGGGAACATCAGCACCGCGACCAGCACCACGCCCATCGACAGCAGCAGCCAGCCGACCCAGCGGAAGGTCGATTCCATCGGCACCTGCGCGATCCGGCAGGCCACCATCAGGTTGACCGCCAGCGGCGGCGTGAACTGTCCCAGCGCGACCTTGAGCGTGAGCACCACGCCGAACCAGACCGGATCCCAGCCGTAATGGTTGGCGATCGGCAGCAGCAGCGGCACGAAGATCAGGAAGATCGAGATCCCGTCGAGGAACATGCCGACCGTCATCAGCAGCACGATCAGCAGGATCAGCACGCCGGTCTCGCCCAGCCCCGAATTGACGATGGCGCGGGTGATCGGATCGATCAGGCTGAGCGTCGACAACGACCACGCGAACACGCCGGCCAGTGCGACGACCAGCAGGATCACCGCCGACAGCTCGGCCGATTCGCGCAGGATCACGAACAGGTCGCGGAAACTGATGCTGCGATACACCACCATGCCGACGAACAGGCCATAGAAGACCGCCACCACCGCCGCTTCGGTCGGCGTGAACCAGCCCATCCGCATGCCGCCCAGGATCAGCACCGGCGCGGCCAGTCCCCACGAGGCGGCCAGCAGGCTGGGCCAGAAGCGCGGCCGCGGCAGGTTGCGTTCGAGCGCGCCCATGCCGTGGCGGCGCGACAGCCAGACGGCCGGCACGATCAGCGCCAGGCCCGCCAGGATGCCGGGCACCATGCCGGCGGCGAACAGCGCCGGCACCGAGGCCTGCGGCACCAGTACCGAATAGATGATGAAGGCCACCGACGGCGGGATCAGGATGTCGGTGGCCGCGCCGGCCGCCACCACGCTGGCCGAAAACGGGCTGGGATAACCGGCCCGCCGCATCGCAGCGATCATCACGCCGCCGACCGCCGCCGCGCAGGCCGGGCCCGAGCCCGAGATGCCGCCCAGGAACATCGCCACTGCGATCGAGATCAGCGGCAGCATGCCGGGGCCGCGGCCGACCACCGCGGTGGCGAAGTCGACCAGCCGGCGCGCCACGCCCGAGCGGTCGAAGATCGAGCCCACCAGCACGAACATCGGGATGGCCAGCAGCGGGTACTTGCCGATGCCGGCGTAGAAGTTCTGCGGCACCGCCAGCAGGCCGAACCATTGCACCTCGTGGTTGGCGATCGCGATCGCCAGCGTGCCGGCCACGCCCAGCGACACGGCCACCGGCACGCCGACCATCATGAGGCCGAGAAACACCACGAACAGCAGCGCGCCGATCATGGCCGGGTCCGCAGCAGGCGGCGCAGCGAGCCGAGCGTGCGCAGCGCGATCGCCAGTGACAGCACCGGCAGCCAGATCGAGTACCACCAGGTCGGCAGGCCGATCGCCGGGCTGGTCTCTTCGTAGATGTATTCATCCCAGACCAGCCGGGTCGACAGCACCGCCAGCAGCACGAAGAAGGCCAGCACGACCACCTGGCTGAACACCGCCAGCTTGCGCTGGCGCGAGGTGCTGCCCGAATCGGCCAGCGCCTCGATGCGGATGTGATGGTTGCGCACGAAGGCCGAACAGCCGCCGACCATCGTCACCACGATCATCAGGAACACCGAGACTTCTTCGGTCCACGCGAAGGACTGGTTGCTGAAATAGCGCACCAGCACGTTGGCGAAGGTGATCAGCGCCAGCGCGGCCATGACCGTGACGGCCAGCCAGTCCTCGATGGCCAAGGGCACCTTCACCTGGGGATCGGGG
>JAEZBO010000212.1 GCA_023427085.1 Pseudomonadota bacterium | reverse complement strand
GGTCAGCGCCGGGTCAGCGCAGTGTCTCGCGCAGCCTGGCCGCGTAGTCCTGCAACTGCTGCACCGGCGGCTCCTTGCGCGGCCACGACAGCGCCACGCCGTCGTCGCCCAGCCGCGGCAGCACGTGCATGTGAAAGTGGAACACCGTCTGGCCGGCCTCCGGGCCGTTGGCCTGGAACAGGTTCAGACCGGGCGGATCGAAGGCCTCGCGCACCGCCAGCGCGACGCGGCGCGCGGTGCGCATGACGGCTTCGGCCTGCCCGGCATCGAGGTCGTACAGCGTCGCCGCGTGGCGGCGCGTGGCCACCAGCACGTGGCCGGGGTTGACCTGTCCCAGGTCCATGAACGCCAAGGTCTGCTCGTCTTCGTAGACCTTGGCGGCGGGCAGCTCGCCGGACGCGATGCGGCAGAAGATGCACTGTCCCGGCGGGGACGTATCGACGAACTTGGGCATGGGAGTCTCCGGGTGGCCGATGGCCTGGTTCTGGGTCTGGATCCTGGTATGGCTGCCGTATGATCGTCCGGTTTCCAACCAAGCGATCCAGCGCTGCTGGCTACGATATGCCATG
Organism: Pseudomonadota bacterium; assembly: GCA_023427085.1. Classification (GTDB taxonomy): domain Bacteria; phylum Pseudomonadota; class Gammaproteobacteria; order Burkholderiales; family Burkholderiaceae_B; genus Orrella. The sequence continues at coordinate 3,703 of JAEZBO010000212.1, read as the reverse complement.
GGCCGTGTCCTGATCTACTTTTTGCTGCTGGTGCTGATGATCGTGGTGCCGGTGACCGGCGCGCTGGCGCTGGCAGTGCTCGGGCCGCAACCCTATCTGCTGGCCGAGGGCGGCCTGCCCGCGGCCTGGGAGCAGGAACGTCCGATCGGCCAGGGCGGCCGGGTGCTGGCCACGCGCCACGAGACCCCCGAGCAGGCGCGCGCCGCGCTCGAACAGGTGCTGGCGCGGGTGCCGCACACCAGCCTGACCCAGACGCCCTATTCGGCCCGCTACAGCGATGGCCGCCGCCATGGCCTGCTGCTGCCGGTCGAGCACGTGCTGGTGCACCTGAGCGCGCCCAGCGCGGCGCAGCGGGACGCGCTGCTGCAGGCGCTGCCGTTCGTGCGCGAGAACCCCGAACCCGGGCGGCTGTGGCTGCTGCTCGAACGCCAGACGGCGTGGGCCATCGCGGCACTGGTGCTGTACATGCTGTCGTTCGGCCTGCTGATGATCCGCGGCGCCAGCTGGGCCGCGCAGGTCAGGCCGGCGCCCGGCACGCCGGTCGACGATGCGCGCCAGTTGCGCGCCCGGCTGCTGGCCGTCAACGACATGGACGTGCCCTACACCGTGCAGCAACAGGCCGATGACACGCTGCTGGTCAGCTGGCGCGTGGCCGACAGCAACGCGCTCGAACCCGGCGGCCACGACGGCGTGCGCTATCAACACCAGCTGCGATTGGCGCTCGACGAATCCAGCCATACCGTGCGCGCCGTCCAGGACGCGATCCGCCACGACAGCGGCAGTTCGCTGACACGCCTGGTGCGGCAGGTCCGCTGGCGCCGCAGCATCGACTTCTGGCAATGGGACGCGGCCGCCGCGATGGGCCTGCACTACCGCCCCGGCACCGGCTGGGTGCCGCAGCTGCGCTATCGCTACGTCTACGACAGCACCACGCTGCGTTCGCCGTTCATTTCGGCGACGCTGGGCAGTGGCTGGACCTGGCGGCCGGTGCTGGGATTCTGGCGCGCCTTGTGCGGTTGAACGCGTCAGCGCTGCGGCGCCAGCTCGAGACGGTGCGTGGCCGGCCCGGGCAGGAACGCCGCCGCGCGGCCCTGCACCCAATCGCGATGGCCGGCCAGGAAGAACGGCGAGAGCGGATGGCCCGAAGCCCCGCCAGGTAGTTGCAGGATGCCCTGCTCTTCGAGGCCGGGCGCGACCACCATGCGCTGCGAGGCGCCGAACTGGCGGCCCTGGTTGCGTGGCATGTTCAGGTCGCCGGCCACCGGATCGGCCGGCGCCATGAGCCAGCCGCCCAGCCATGCCGGCATCACGCGCGACAGCGGATGGCCCATGTCGAGCCGGTTGCGCCGGCCCCAGGTGGCCTCGGCCAGCGTGCCGCCGCCACGGGTGAACTCGCCGATCACGACATCGATACGATCCAGCATGAATGCCTGCCAGGACTCGTAACGCAGCGGCTGCCAGGCCTGCTGCCGCGCCAGCGATTCCATCAGCGGCAGCAGCCGCGAGCTCGCGTAGCGCATCGCCAGCCGCGGCGACTGCCGCTCCAGCTGGCGGTCGAGCGGACCGAACCAGACGTCGTAGATCGCATGATGGAAGCCGCGCACCAGCGTATAGCCGGCCTGGTCGACATCGGCGTGACCGTTCCAGTCGCGCAGCAACTGGCGATAAGCCGCGCGTTGCGGCTGCCCGGCGACCGCCTGGTCGTCGAGCGCGGCCAGCGCCAGCTCGCGCCAGGGCTCGGCCCACGAGGCGCGGTCATCGAGCTGGATCGCCATCAGGCCGGGTTCGTCCCAGTAGTCGTGCGCCATCAGCGCGTCGCGGATCTGCGTGGCGCGCACCCCGACGTCGGCGCCGCCGTCGCCGATACGCGCCTGCTGCGCCGGATCGCTCAGTTGCAGGCTGTTGGCGGTCCAGATGCGGCCCGACGGCGGATCGATCCAGGTCGGATAGTGCTGCGGCGCCAGCCGCGCGTGCCCCCCGCCAGCCTCGGCCGCGGCAAGCGGAAAGCCGTCCGGTTCGGCCACCCGCGCCGGCAGCGGCCCGGCCAGGCTCCAGCCCAGTCGGCCGGCCGCATCGACGACCACGATGTTCTGGGTCGGCACGCCCGCCGCGCGCGCCACGTCCAGCGCCGCCGGCACGTCGGCGGCTTGCTCCATGCGGATCAGCTCGAGGTCGGCGCTGTCGGGCAGGTGCGCGATCCAGCGCAAGGCATAGGTCTTGCCGGCCGCCTCGACCATCGGTCCCCAGCGCGTCAGCCGCAAAGGCCAGGATTCGGTCGTGGCGCCACGCACCTCGATCTTTTCGTCGCGCACCGCGGCCTGCTGCCAGTGGCCGGCCTCGTCGCGATAGCGGCGCGGATCGGCCGGGTCGATCTCCAGTTCGATCAGGTCGATGTAGCGGCCATAACTGTTGGTGAAGCCCCAGGCCACCTGGCCATTGCTGCCGGCCACCACCACCGGCGCGCCCGGCAGGCTGACGCCGGCCACCCGCCGCGTGCCGCCCTGGCCATCGGGAAACTCGAGCGCCAGCCGATACCAGATCGCCGGCAGCGACAGCCGCAGATGCATGTCGTTGGCGACCCGCGCGCGGCCGTCCAGGCCGTGTGCACCGTCCACGCCCCAGGCATTGCTGCCGATCGAGGCGGCCGGCGCAAAGATGTCGGCCGACGACAGGCGCTGCGGCGCAGGCTCGTCCAGCCAGTCCGGCCGGGTCGCCGGCACGGCCGGCAAGGCCGGATCGGCACGGCCGCCATCGAGCGGCGCGTCCCAGTGGCTGGCGGGCAAGGTCAGCGCCGCCAGCAGGTCGGCCGGCAGCATGTCGCGCAACAGCCCGCGCGCCAGCACCCGGTTGAACTCGTTGCCCTGCAGATCGAAATACATCGCGTCGATCACCAGCAGCGTGTCATAGGGCCGCCAGGCTTGCGGCTCGGTGCGCAGCAGCACGTATTCGAACGGCCGCGCGCCCAGCCCGCGCAGGCCATCGTTGACGCCGCGGGTATAGGCCTGCAGCACCGCGCGGTCGGCGTCGGGCATCGCCGCGTAGGCGCGCTCGGCGCGCTCGCGAAACAGGTGCGGACGGTTGCGCCGGTCCAGCGGCAGCAGCGCGTCGCCCAGCAGCGCCGCCAGCTCGCCTGCCGAGGCGCGGCGCAGCATGTCCATCTGGAAATAGCGGTCCTGCGCGTGCGCGATGCCGGTAGCATAGGCCGCGTCGGCGCGGTTGCCAGCCTGGATCGTCACCGAGCCGGCGGCGTCGCGCAGCAGCAGCGCCGGCGCGCTCACGCCGGCGGTCGGGATCTGGCCATCGAGCTGCGGCAGGCTGGCGCGCAGGTACAGCCAGAACGCCAGCGCGGCCGTCGCGCCCAGCAGCACGGCGACCAGCAGCAACGAGATGAGGAGCCGCAATAAGCGGTTGGGCAGGCGGCGCTGAATCATCGATAAGCCGTTCCGGTCGGGGTCCTGGGTCGCGCGCGGCAGCGCCGCGCGGGCTTGCGGCATTCTATCGGGCGTTGATGACAGGACACGGATTCTCCATCTATCCGTGCGCCGCCAGCCGGGCCGGGGAACCGAAACGCCCCGGCGGCGTCCCACCTTGTCCGCGCCCCGCGCGCGCCTTGCCTTCGCCCCGCATGACCCACCGGATCCAGACCCAGCGGCGCCGCCTGTGCGCCGCTCCCCTGCTCGGCCTGCTCGGCGCCAGCCTGCCG
>JAEZBO010000206.1 GCA_023427085.1 Pseudomonadota bacterium | reverse complement strand
CCGCCCGAGTCGCCGATGCGCTCGGCCGGCGGCTGCCATGGCCACGTGGCGGTCTGCTGGTCGGGGCCGCTCAGCAGCGTGTTGCGATGGCCGGCCTGCAGCGTGTGGCCCAGCGTCAGCACCCAGTCGGCGCCCGCCGCCAGCAGCGCCAGATAGGCGTCGCTGGCATCGCTGGTCTCGAGCAGGCCTTCGGCATGCCAGCTGGCCAGCCGGGTGTGCTCGACCACCACCACGTCGGCCTGCGGCAGCAGCAGCTCGAAGGCCGCGCCCAGCACGTCCTCGGCCTCGTCGTGTTCGGACGCGCTGGCGGGCGGGCGGCCCAGGCTGCCCAGGTGCAGCACCAGCGGCAGATGGCTGTAGTCGGCGGCGATCTGCGCCACGGCGCTGACCGCCTCGGGCGTGTGCAGCGCACCGACCTTGATGGCCTGCACGGCCATGTCTTCGAGCAGGCAGCGGGCCTGGTCGTCGATCTGGTCCGGCGACAGCGGCACGATGTCCTCGACGGTGGCGGTGTCCTGCACCGTCAGCGCGGTCGGCGAGGCCAGCCCATGGCCGCCCAGCGCCGCACAGGTGACGGCATCGGCCGGCAGGCCGTCGGCGCCCGACGGATCGATCGGGCCAAAGATGAGTACCAGCGGAGGAAGAGAGGAGGCGGCCACGGTCACGGCAATCGTCTGCGGAAGGGAGCCGCGCCGCGAGGGCGGTTGCAGTCCGGCGCGGGCCGCGCCGCGCCTGGTTCCGCCGCCAGGGCGGGCAGCTCCGTTTGGGTTTCGGTAAGATTGACCCCATTGTAAAGGAAGGGCCCAGCCCCGAAGCGCCACGCGCCCGCCCCGCGCCGGGGCGAGCGGCGGCGCCCGGTGGCGAGTCGCCCGCAGCGCCGGGACCGGCCGCGGCTTATTTATTTTTGAGTTTCGAGAGAACGATGAAAACCTGGATGTGTCTGATTTGTGGGTGGGTCTACGAAGAAGAGGCTGGCCTGCCCGAAGAAGGCATCGCGCCTGGTACCCGCTGGGAAGACGTGCCGCCGAACTGGGTCTGTCCCGAATGCGGCGCCCGCAAGGAAGATTTCGAGATGATGGAAATCTGAGGGCGACCATCGGGGCCTTGCGCCGCGGATCGCCGCCGTGGCGGGGTCCTCCACCTGCATCGACGAGGGGCTAGCCATGACGACAGACAGCAATCCAGGCAGCCGGGCCGATGAGCCCGATGCGCCGGCCGCGCGCGGCATCGATCTGTCCAATCAGTTCCTGCTGGCCATGCCCGGCATGGTCGAAGGCAGCCTGGCCGGTTCGCTGATCTACGTCTGCGAGCACACCGAGCGCGGCGCGCTGGGCCTGGTCATCAACCGTCCCACCGACCTGACGCTGGCGACGCTGTTCGAGCGCATCGACATGAAGCTCGAGATCGCGCCGGCCAAGGACACGCCGGTGTTCTTCGGCGGCCCGGTGCAGACCGACCGCGGCTTCGTGCTGCATGCGCCGGCCGGTGACTACACCTCCAGCATCAAGCTCGACGGCATGGCGCTGACCACCTCGCGCGACGTGCTGCAGGCCGTCGCCGACGGCAAGGGCCCGCCCCGGCTGCTGGTCACGCTCGGCTATGCCGGCTGGGGCGCCGGCCAGCTCGAGAGCGAGCTGTCGCAGAACGCCTGGCTGAGCATGGCGGCCGACCCCGACATCATCTTCGAGGTCGATCCCGAACAGCGCTATCCGGCCGCGCTCAAGCTGCTGGGCATCGATCCGGTGATGTTGTCCGGAGGCGCCGGGCATGCCTGAGCCGCCGGGGCCGGCAGCGCTGCCGCGGGTCGGCGCGGCTGCCGGCGTCACGATCCTCGAGGGCCGCATCGCCGCGCACGCGACCGGTCCCGAGGAAACCCTGCTGGCGTTCGACTACGGCACCCGCAAGCTCGGTGTCGCACTGGGCAACACGCTGGTGCGCGAAGCCCGCGCGCTCGAGATCGTGCTGGCGGCGACCCGCGAGGGGCGCTTCGCCCGCATCGCCGAGCTGATCGACGCGTGGCAACCCGACCGCCTGATCGTCGGCCTGTCGCTGGCGCCCGATGGCGGCGAACAGCACGCCAGCCTGCAGGGGCGGCGCTTCGCCAACCAGCTGGCCGGCCGCCACGGCCTGCCGGTGGTGCTGGTCGACGAGCGCGGCTCGAGCATGCAGGCGCAGGAGCGCCTGGGCAGCCACGCCGACGACGACGCCGTCGCAGCGGCTATCATTCTGCAAAGATACCTGGATGCGCTGCCCGCGCCTTTGCCCTGAATGACCATGCCTCCGACTCCGCCCGTCTATACGCCGGCCTCGTTGCCCGACGCCGAAACCCTCTACGAGCAGTTGCTCGGCGCGGTGCGCCAGCTGCTGCAGGACCTGCCGCCCGGCCCGGTGCGCCTGGTCGGCATCCACTCGGGCGGCGCCTGGCTGGCCGAGCGCCTGCAGCGCGACCTGGGCCTGCCTGATCGCCACGGCACGCTCGACATCAGCTTCTATCGCGACGACTTCGACCGCATCGGCCTGCACGCGCAGGTGGCGCCGTCGGACATCCCCTTCGATGTCGCCGACGCCCACCTGATCCTGGTCGATGACGTGCTCTACACCGGCCGCACCATCCGCGCGGCCATGAACGAACTGTTCGACTACGGCCGGCCGGCCTCGATCCGCCTGGCGGTGCTGCTGGACCGCGG
>JAEZBO010000186.1 GCA_023427085.1 Pseudomonadota bacterium | reverse complement strand
CGCGCAGGCCTGCGCGGCGGCGATCGTCAGTCCGACAGGTCGAGCTGGCTGATCGGGCGGATCGCGATGCCCTCGCGCTCGAGCGCGGCGCGCACCGCCGCCGCCATCGCGACCGCATGGGCGCTGTCGCCGTGCACACAGATGGTATCGATGCGGGCGGCGAACTTCTTGCCGTTGACGCTGGTGATGGCGCGCTCTTGGATCATGCGCACGATGCGTTCGGCGGCCTCCTGCGGATCATGGATCATCGCGCCCGGCTCCTTGCGCGGCAGCAGCAGGCCGTTGTCGCCATAACCCCGGTCGGCGAAGATCTCGCGCGCGATGCGCAGGCCACCGGCCTGCGCGGCGTTTTCGGTCTCGTTGTTGGGCGAGGTCACCAGCACCAGCGCGGGATCGACCGCCTTGATCGCGCGCACGATCGCATCGGACAGCGCGCGGTCGACGAAGGCCATGTTGCCCAGCGCACCGTGGGTCTTGACGTGCGTGACGCGATGGCCGTGCGCCAGCGCCATCGCCTGCAAGGCGCCGATCTGGTAGATCAGGATCTTTTCGATGTCCTGCGGCCGCTCGCCCTGGATGGTGCGTCGGCCGAAACCCCACAGATCCATGAAACCGGGATGGGCGCCGACGTCCACGCCGTTGGCGCGTGCCTGCTCGACCGTCTCGGCCATCACCAGCGGATCGCCGGCATGGAAGCCGCAGGCCACGTTGGCCGACGACACGATGCGCAGCATCGCCGCGTCGTCGCCCATCTTGTAGACGCCGAAGCTCTCGCCCATGTCTGAATTCAGATCGACCGCATACATCGTTTTCCCCTAGTTCTGCCCGTGCGCGGATGTTAGCGCAGCGATATCGTTTGACATGCGAATCATGGTATGCCAACAATATCCCAACTAGCAACCAATAACGAACAACACGTATCCCAATAACGGTGCAGACAAGGGGAAAACTGGCACATCACTGGTGCAGAACCGGCCACGCCACGAGGCATGGCGCGGGTCTGCGCCCGGTGGCGCGTCAAGCTGGCATAAAAATTGCCTCCTGTCTTACCGCTGCGTCGGGGCCCGCCCCGACATGCTTTCTCCACTAGCAAGCCGTCTCGACAAGGACAATCGCCATGACAAGAAATACCCAAGGGAAAAAACGCCTGATCCAGGCCGTGCTGGCCTGCGCGCTCGGTGCGGCCGGCAGCGCCGCGCTGGCCGCCGACTGGATCGCGGTCACCGCGTGGCCGCAATCGAATTTCCAGGCACGCAGCCTGCAGGCCTTCGCCGCCGAGGTCGAGAAGGCCACGCAGGGCGAGGTCAAGATCAAGGTGCACACCGGTGGCGACCTGGGCCTGAAGGGCCCCGAGCTGCTGGGCGCGGTGCGCGACGGCATCGTGCCGATGGCCGACATGCTGCTGTCGCAGCAGGTTGGCGATGCGCCGCTGCTGGGACTCGAGTCGGTGCCCTACCTGACCCGTAATCTGGACGAACTGGCGGTGCTGCAAAAGCATGCGCTGCCCTACTACCAGAAGCTGGCCGAGCAGAACAACCAGAAGTTCCTGTATTTCGTGCCGTGGCCGGGCCAGGGACTGTTCACCAAGCAGCCCGCCGAAACCATCGCGCAGCTCAAGGGCGTGAAGATCCGCACCATCGACAAGAACGGCACCGATTTCTTCAAGGCATTGGGCGGCGTGCCGATCCAGATGCCGTGGGGCGAAGTGGTGCCGGCGCTGGCCTCGGGCGCGATCCAGGGCGTGACGACGTCCAGCCCCTCGGGCGTGGACGGCAAGTTCTGGGAGTTCGTTGGCCACTTCAACCGCATCAACTGGCATTCGTCCAGCGACGCCGTGTCGGTCAACCTGGATGCCTGGAACGACCTCAAGCCCGAACAGCGCCAGGCCATCGAAGAGGTGGCCGCGCGCATGCAGCCGCAGTTCTGGGCCACCGCGCGCGACGAGGACAGCCGCAATGCCAAGCAGCTGGCCGACAACGGCATCAAGGTGATCGAGCCATCGGCGCAGATGGCCGAGGAACTGACCCGTACCGCCGAGCCGCTGTGGCAGGGCTTCGCCAAGGCCGTCGGCCCGGATGCGCAACGCATCATCGAGGCCTATCGCCAGGAAAGTGGCCGCTGAGCCACCCGCCTAGCCAAGGAAACTTCATGGAAAACAACCGTGGACCGCTGGCCTGGATAGACCGGGCCAGCGACCTGCTCGGCGCCGTGGCGGCGCTGGGCATGGCAGGCATGTTCCTGCTGATGATCGCCGAAATCTTCACCCGCGGCGTGCTGGGCTTCAGCCTGGGCGTGACCTGGGAACTGAGCGGCTACCTGATGGGGCTGGTGGTGTTTCTGGGTTCGGCGCGCGCGCTGCGCGCCGGCAGCCACGTGCGCATCATGCTGCTGCTCGAGACGCTGCCCAAACGCTACACCAAGTGGATCGACGTGCTGGCGACCGCGCTGGGCGCGCTGATCGTCGGCTACATCGTCAAGGCGCTGCATCTGCTGGCGATGACCTCGTATACCCGCGGCACCGTCTCGAGCACGCCCGAGCAGTTTCCGCTGTTCGTGCCGCAGGCGCTGCTGTGCCTGGGCGCCACGATGCTGCTGCTGCAGCTGCTGGCGCGGCTGGTGACGGTGGTGCGCCAGCCGGCCGAACGCATCGCGGCGCCCTCGCGCATCGACGGAGGCCACGCATGAGCATCGTCATCGTCACGGTCCTGGCGCTGCTGGTCGCGCTGCTGTCGGTCGGCATCTGGGTCAGCATCGGGCTGGCCGGTGTCGGCATCGTCTCGCTCGAGCTGTTTCGCAACATGCCGGTCGACCGGCTGCTGGCGCAGTCGATCTGGAACTCGGCATCCAGCCCCGAACTGGTCGCGCTGCCGCTGTTCATCCTGATGGGCGAGATCCTGTTTCGCACCAAGCTGTCGGAAATGATGTTCGACGGCCTGGCGCCCTGGGCCCGCTTCATTCCCGGCCGGCTGCTGCATACCAACGTGATGGGCTGCACGCTGTTCGCGGCGATCTCGGGCTCGTCGGCGGCGACCACCGCGATGGTCGGCCGCATCACGTCGGGCGAACTGGTCGCGCGCGGCTACGACGCGCGGTTGGCGGCCGGCTCGCTGGCCGGCGCCGGCACGTTGGGTTTCCTGATTCCGCCCAGCACGATGATGATCATCTACGGCGTGCTGGCGCAGGTATCGATCCTGAAGATGTTCATGGCCGGCATCGTCCCCGGCCTGCTGCTGGCGCTGGCGTTCATGAGCTACCTGGGCATCTACGCGCTGCTCAAGCCCTCGGTGCTGCCGCAGGACAAGGAGAAGGTCAACGCCCGCGACCTGCTGCGCGGCCTGGCCAAGCTCGGCCCGGTGGCGGCGCTGATCCTGTTCGTGGTCGGCTCGATGGTGCTGGGTTATGCGACGCCGACCGAGGCCGCCGCGATCGGCGTGCTGGGCGCGCTGGTGCTGTGCGTGGCGCAGCGCTGCTTCAGCTGGAAAGGTATCTGGCAAGCGCTGATCGGCGCGATGCAGACCACCAGCATGATCGGCCTGATCATCGTCGGCGCGGTATTCCTGTCGACCGCGATGGGCTTTCTGCAGGTGCCCTCGACGGTGGCGCGCAGCATCGCCGCGCTGGAGCTCTCGCCGTTGGCGCTGATCGCGCTGCTGATCGTGTTCTACGTGCTGCTGGGCACGGTGCTCGAAGGCATGTCGCTGATCGTCATGACGCTGCCGATCACGCTGCCGCTGGTGACCGCGGCCGGCTTCGATCCGATCTGGTTCGGCGTGTTCCTGATCCTGGTGGTCGAGATGGCGCAGGTCACGCCGCCCGTGGGCTTCAACCTGTTCGTCATCAACAGCATCACCGGCATGAAGCTGGGCGTGCTGGCGCGGGCGGCCTTCCCGTTCTTCCTGATCATGGTGGCCTTCACGCTGCTGATCACGGTGTTCCCGGGCCTGGTGACCTGGCTGCCCGAGAACGTCAGCCTTGGCGCGAACCGCTGACATGGCCAGCCAGACCTGCATGCCGCGCATCCTGCCGGTGGCCGACCAGGCGCTGCTGGTCGAGTTCGGCGACGAAATCGACGTGGCGGTCAACCGCCGCGTCGCCAGCCTGGCGCGCCTGCTGCAGGCGCGGCCGCCGGCCGGCGTCTCGCAGGTGGTGCCGAGCTACCGCTCGGTGCTGGTCGGCTACGACCCCTGCGTGGTGCGCGCCGCGGCCTTGCGTGAACAATTGCAGATGCTGGCCGGCCAGCTGGGCGATGCGCCGGCGCGCGTGCGGCGCTGGCGCATCCCGGTGGTCTACGGCGGCGAGCATGGCATCGACCTGGACGAGGTGGCGCGCCTGCACGGGATCTCGGCCGACGAGGTCGCGCGCATCCACGCGGCCACGCGCTACCGGGTCTTCATGATCGGCTTCATGCCGGGGCTGGCCTACCTGGGCGAGCTCGATGCGCGGCTGCACACGCCGCGGCGCGCCACGCCGCGCGCGCTGACGCCGGCTGGCAGCGTCAACATCGGCGGCGCACAGACGCTGATCTCGTCGGTGGCAGCGCCCAGCGGCTGGCACCTGATCGGCAGCACGCCGGCGCGTGCCTTCGATCCGGACCGCGCCGAACCCTTCCTGTTCCAGCAAGGCGACGAGATCGTCTTCGAACGGCTCGACACCGCGCGTTATGCCGAGTGCCAGCGCGACGCCGCCGTGCCGGGCTGGACGCCGCCGTGGGAGTGGACCGAATGAGTGAACTGCTGGTCCTGTCGCCCGGCCCGAGCACCACCGTGCAGGATGCCGGCCGCCACCTGTGGCAGCACCTGGGGGTGTCGCCGTCCGGGCCCATGGATGAACTGGCCTTCGAGCTCGCCAATGCGTTGGTGGGCAACTATCCCGGCACCGGCCTGCTCGAATTCACCGTCAGTGGCGGCCGCTACCGCGTCGAAGGCGGCCCGTGCCGCGTCGCGGTGACAGGGGGCGGCTTCGCCTTGTCGGTCAATGGCTACCCGATGCCGGCCTGGCAGGCCTTTGACCTGAACGACGGCGACGAACTGCGGATCGGCCCGGCGCCCGACGCGCTGCGCGGCTATCTGGCCATCAGCGGCGGCTTGCAGCTGCAGGCCGCGCTGGGCAGCGTGTCGACGCTGGTGCGCGCCCGGCTGGGCGGCTGGCAGGGCCGCGCGCTGGGCCGCGG
>JAEZBO010000154.1 GCA_023427085.1 Pseudomonadota bacterium | reverse complement strand
ACGGCCCCGTCCGCGCCCGCGGCGCGCACCGATCAAGCGGAGGACCGTTGATGCAAGCCTCGACACCAGCCCACTCGCCCGCCAGCGCCGAACCGCTGCTGCGCGTGCGCGGCGTGACCAAGCGCTTCGGCAAGTTCGTCGCGGTGCACGGCGTCGACCTGGACGTGATGCCACGCACCGTGCACTCGGTGATCGGCCCGAACGGCGCCGGCAAGACCACGCTGTTCCATACGCTGGCCGGCACCTTGGCCGCCAGCGAGGGCAGCATCGTCTTCCAGGGCGAGGACGTCACGCGGCTGCCCGACTACGAACGGGTACAGCGCGGCATCGCGCGTTCGTTCCAGGTCACCAGCCTGTTCGCCAACCTGTCGGTGCGCGAGAACCTGCGGCTGGCGGTGCAAGGCGTGCAGCGCGCCAGCGCCTTCGACTGCTGGCACCGGCCCGACGGCGCGCGCGCCCACGCCGAGCTGGTCGACGAAGTGCTGCAGCGCATGGAGCTGCGCCGCCACGCCGACGTGATGGCCGGCGCGCTGTCGCACGGCCAGCAACGCCGGCTCGAGGTCGGCATGGCGCTGGCCGCGCGGCCGCAGGCCATCTTCCTGGACGAACCGACCTCGGGCATGGGCATCGACGACCTGGACGCCATGAAGGCACTGATCCACGGTCTGCGCGTCGACCATACCGTGGTGCTGATCGAGCACAACATGGGCATCGTGATGGACATCTCCGATACGGTTACCGTGATGCAGCAAGGCCGCATCCTGGTCGAGGGCAAGCCCGACGCCATCCGCAACGACCCACGGGTGCGCAGCGCCTACCTGGGCAACATGATCACCGGAGGCGCGGCATGATCCTGACCGTCGACGGCATCGACAGCTATTACGGCAAGAGCCACATCCTGCAGGGCCTGTCGCTGCGGGTACCCGATGCGTCGCTGGTGACGCTGCTGGGCCGCAACGGCGCCGGCAAGTCGACCACGCTCAAGACCATCGCCGGCCTGATCGCGCCGCCGCGCGGCAGCATCCGCTACCAGGACCGCGAGATCGGCGGCCTGCCGGCGCACAAGGTGGCCGCCATGGGCGTGTGCCTGGTGCCCGAGCACCGCGGCATCTTCAAGCTGCTCAGCGTCGAGGAGAATCTCAAGCTGGGCCTTCGGCGCGACTCGCCGTGGCAGCTGGACGACGTCTACCGGATCTTCCCGCGGCTCAAGGAGCGTCGCCGCAACGGCGGCGGCCAGCTGTCGGGCGGCGAGCAGCAGATGCTGGCGATCGGCCGCGCGCTGATGAACAATCCGCGCCTGCTGATGCTGGACGAGCCGGTCGAGGGGCTGGCGCCGGTCATCGTCGAGGAGATCGTCGCGCAGCTCAAGCAGATCAAGCAGTCAGGCGTGGCGATCATCCTGGTCGAACAGAACCTGACCGTCTGCACCCAGCTGGCCGATCATCATTTCATCATCGAACAAGGTCGCCTGGTCTACGAGGGCAGCAATGACGCCTTCCTGGCCGACGAAGCGATCAAGGACCGTTACCTGGGCGTCGATGTCTGACGCGCGCACCCGGCGCCCCTGCTCGCAGGGGCCGGCACCGCGCAGGCGGGGCGGGATGGAGACTGACGGGGCAATCGTTATGCTTGCCGGATCAGCGGGTCCGATCGGCCGGGCGTCCTGGAGGGACGCCGGCGCGGGCCACGCGGCACGTTTTTGGAGCAGCACATCATGAGCAACACCCAAACATCTTCGCGCGACCTGCGCATCGACGGCGACCGGCTCTGGCAGTCGCTGATGGAACTGGCGCGGATCGGCGGCACGCCCAAGGGCGGCGTCTGCCGGCTGGCGCTGACCGAGCTCGACCGCCAGGGCCGCGACCTGGTGTCGGGCTGGGCCCGCGAGCTGGGCTGCAGCGTGCGGGTCGACCAGATCGGCAACATCTTCATGCGCCGCGCCGGCCGGCGCGACGACCTGCCGCCGGTGATGACCGGCAGCCACATCGACACCCAGCCGACCGGCGGCAAATTCGACGGCAACTACGGCGTGCTGTCGGGCATCGAGGTGCTGCGCACCTTGCAGGACCACGGCATCGTCACCGAGGCGCCGCTCGAGGTGGTGGTCTGGACCAATGAAGAAGGCTCGCGCTTCGTGCCGGTGATGATGGGCTCGGGCGTCTACGCCCAGGCCTTCACGCTCGAGCATGCATTGGCCGCGCGCGATCGCGACGGCGTGTCGGTGGGCGAGGCCCTCAAGGCGATCGGCTACGACGGTCCCGAGCAGCCCGGCGGCACGCCGGTGGGCGCGTATTTCGAGGCCCATATCGAACAGGGTCCGGTGCTCGAGGCGCGCGACCTGGTGATCGGCGCGGTGCAGGGCGCGCTGGGCCAGCGCTGGTTCGACGTCGAGATCGTCGGCCAGGAGGCCCACGCCGGCCCGACGCCGATGGAACTGCGCCGCGATGCGCTGCTGGCCGCCAGCGAACTGGTGATCGAGGTCAACCGCATCGCGCTGGCGCACGCGCCGCATGCGCGCGGCACGGTCGGCTGCCTGCAGGTCTATCCGGATTCGCGCAACGTCATCCCCGGCAGCGCCAAGCTGACCGTCGACCTGCGCGCCGCCGACGACGACACGCTGACCAGGATGGCGCAGACGCTGCACGAGCGTTGCGAGCAACTGGGCGCCGACGGCCGCCTGAGCGTCTCGATCAAGGAGGTGGTGTACTTTCCGCCGCAGCCCTTCGACCCGCGGCTGCTGCAGGCGATCCGCGACGGCGCCCGCGCGCTGGGCCTGGAGCCGCTGGACATCGTCAGCGGCGCTGGCCACGACGCCGTCTACGTCGCGCGGCTGGCGCCCACCGCGATGATCTTCGTGCCCTGCAAGGACGGCATCAGCCACAACGAGATCGAGGACGCCCGCCCCGAGCACCTGGCCGCCGGCTGCAACGTGCTGCTGCACGCCATGCTCGAGGCCGCCAACGGCAAGGCCCTGCAGGCCGACAAAAGCGCGGTCGCATGAAGGTCCTGATCGCCCGCGTCAACCACGAGACCAACACCTTCTCGCCGGTGCCCACGCCGCTGGCGTCGTTCGGCAATGACGGCCCGACCTACGGCCGCGAGGCCTACCTCGACAACAAGGGCAAGCGCACCGCGATGTCGGCCTTCATCGACCTGGCCGAGGCGCGCGGCGACGAACTGGTCACGCCGATCTCGGCGATGGCCTATCCCAGCGGCACCGTCGATGCGGCGGCCTTCGAACACATGTGCGACTGCATCGTCGACGCGCTGCCCGGCTGCGAGGCGATCCTGCTCGACCTGCACGGCGCGATGGTCGCGCACGGCATCGACGACGGCGAAGGCGAGCTGCTGGCGCGCGTGCGCGCCGCCGCGCCCGGGGTGCCGATCGCGGTGGCGCTCGACCTGCACGGCAACGTCACCGAGCGCATGGTGCACAACGCCGATGTGATGGTCAGCTTCAAGACCTATCCGCACATCGACATGTACGAGACCGGCGAGCACGCCGGCCGCCTGCTGTTCGCGTCGTTCGACGGCAGCCGCGCCGGCGGTCGCTTGCGACCGGTCACGGCGTGGGCGCAGTTGCCATTGATCACCCACACCTTGCGCAGCAACACCGCCGAGGGCGCGATGCGCGACGCGGTCGCCGCGGCGCGGCAGGCCGAGCAGGACGGCCTGCTGGCGGTCTCGGTGCTGGCCGGCTTCGGCCTGGCCGACATCCCGAGCCCGTGCCTGAGCGTGGTGGTGGTGGCCGACGGCGACCGCCAGGCCGCGCAGGACGCCGCCGACCGGCTGGCCGCCAGCCTGTGGGCGCAGCGCGAAGGCTTCTTCTACGCCAGCGAGCCGCTGGCGCAGTCGCTGGCGCGCGCGCGCGAACTCGCCACGCAAAGCGACAAGCCGATCCTGCTGCTCGACCATGGCGACAACTGCATGTCCGGCGGCAGCTGCGACACGCTGGACGTGCTGATGGCGGCGCTCGATGCCGGCCTGGACGGCATCCAGGCCGGCCTGATCTGCGATCCCGAGGCGGTCGAGGTGCTGCACCGCGCCGGCGTCGGCGCGCGGGTCGAGCTGCCGGTCGGCAACAAGCGCGCGATTCCCGAGATCGGCCGCGCCGCCGCGCCGGTCACGCTGAGCGGCGTGGTGCGGGCGGCCACCGATGGCGTCTACACCATCACCGGCCCGACCTACACCGGCACCACGGCGACCATGGGGCGCAGCGCGGTACTGGACATCGGCGCCGCGCAGCTGGTCATCACCGAACGCAATCACGAGCCCTGGGACCTGGGCGTGTTCGAAAGCCTGGGACTGGATCCGCGCCGCGCGCGTTTCCTGATCCTGAAGTCGCGCATGTACTGCCGGCCTGTGTTCGTGCCGATCTCGGGCGGGCTGGTCGAATGCGACAGCCCGGGCGTGACGACCTCGGACTATTCGCTGTTCCGCTTCCAGCGGCTGCAACGGCCGGTGTTTCCGCTCGATGCCATGAGCGACTGAGCCAGCGCGCGTTTGACGCGGATTCGACGCCGGCATTCCTAGAATCGCCCCACTGCATGGTCAGTCGGGCGATTCTTCTATGTACACACAGCTGTTGCTCTTCATCGTTGGCACGCTGGTCCTGCTGGGACTGAGCCGCCTGTCCCTGATGGCCTGGCAGCACCAGCGCGTGCGCGCGGTGCATGGCGTCGGCGCGGTGCTGCGCGGCGGCCTGCGCATCGACGCGCACCTGATCGCGCTGGGCGCGGCGCCCGGCCTGGCGCTGGCGCCGTGGCTGGCCGCCACGCCGGCCGCCATCGCCGCGCACGGCGTCTGGCTGCAGGCCGCCTGGCTGCTGATCGTGCTGCTCGAGGTCTCGACGCCGCTGTTCATCATCGAGTACGACACCCGCCCCAACCGCCTGTACGTCGACTACCTCAAGCATCCTCGCGAGGTCGCCGGCATGCTGTTCAAGGGCTACAAGATGGCGCTGCTGATGGCCTTGCTGCCGCTGGCCGGCGCGGCGGTGCTGGGGCACGCGCTGTTCGGCCACGCCGCGCCCGACCGGCTGCCGTGGGGCTGGGCTGGTGGCCTGCTGGCCTGGCTGGCCGGTGCGCTGCTGGCTTTCGTGGCGATACGCGGCACCTTGCAGCATCGACCGATCAATCCGTCCTCGGTCGCCTTCTGCCGCGACCCGCTGGTCAATGCGCTGGCGCTCAACTCGCTCTACAGCGTCATGTACGCGATCTACAGCAAGAAGCACGAACGCTCGGCGGCGCAGGCCTACGGCGCAATGCCGGACCAGGCCGTGCTGGCCCAGGTCGTGCGCGCGGCGCGGCTGCCGGCCGAGTCCATCGACCCCGCGATCCCGACACTGCGCCGTCATCGCGCGCGGGGCGACGCCGCCCGCCGGCCGCGCCATCTGGTCATGATCGTCGAGGAAAGCCTGGGCTCGCGCTACGCCGGCCATCTGGGCGGGCAAGGCCTGACGCCCTGCCTGGACGCGCTGAGCCAACAGGCCTGGTGCTTCACCCAGGCCCATGCCACCGGCACACGCTCGGTGCGCGGCCTCGAAGCGCTGGTGGCGGGCTTTCCGCCCGCGCTGTCCGAAGCCGTGCTCAAGCTGCCCGATGCGCAGTCGCGCTTTTTCACGATCGCTCAATTGCTGCGTGGCCACGGCTTTCGCTCGCGCTTCGTCTATGGCGGCGAAGCGCACTTCGACAACATGAAGGGCTTTCTGCTGGGCAACGGCTTCGACGAACTGCACGACCGCAAGACCTTCGAGCAGCCCGCTTTCTGCGGCACCTGGGGCGCCAGCGACGAAGACATGTTCGAGCGGGTGCACGGCCTGCTGAGCCAGCCTTCGGCGCAACCCACGTTCACGCTGGCCTTCACGGTCAGCAATCATTCGCCGTGGGAGTACCCGGCCGGCCGCATCGCCGCGCAGGGCGCGCCGGCCAGCGTCGACAACAGCGTGCGCTACGCCGACTGGGCGCTGGGCGCCTTCTTCGAGCGCGCCCGGCGCAGCCGCTACTGGGACGACACGGTGTTCCTGGTGGTGGCCGACCACGAGGCGCGGGTCACCGGCCGGCAACTGGTGCCGGTCAAGGAGTTCCACATCCCGGCGCTGATCCTCGGCGCATCGGTGGCGGCGCGCCGCGACGACCGGCTGATCAGCCAGATCGACCTGCCGGCCACGCTGGTGTCGCTGATGGGCCTGTCGGGCGAGCATCCGATGATCGGCCACGACCTGAACGACCCGGCCGCCGGCGGCCGCGCGCTGATGCAATACGGCGAAAACTTCGGCTATCTCAAGGATGACCGGTTGTTGGTGCTGGCGCCGCAACGGCCGGCCACGCAATGGCATTACCAGGCGCCCGGCGACTACACGCCGCAGGCGGTCGATGCCGCGCTGCATGACGAGGCGCGGGCGCACGCGCTGTGGCCCGACCTGGCCTATCGGCGCGGCGGCTACACACTGCCCGGCCTGCGCATCGACGGCCGGCTGCGCGCGCGGCAGACGGATACCGCAGGTTACGCGCCACCGGCAGACGCGGCACCATCCAGCGGTTAGCATAAAGGCCTGATTGCCCCCGCCGGGCGCGGCCAGGCCCGCCGCCCGCCCTGGAGTCCGCCGTGTCCGCCTCTGACCGCGTCGATTACACAGACGGCCATCTGCAGGTCGTGCGCCATGGCACGACCTATTTCCTGCCGGTCACCGATATCGTCCGCATCGACGTCTGCCACATGGCGGATCCGCTCAGCCATGGCGATGAAACCTTCCATATGGTGCACGGGCGTGACAACTACTGGCTGATCGGGCCGTTCATCGCCGGCGCCTGCGGCGCGCTGCGCGCGCTGCTGGCCGAGCACCCGGCCACGCCGGTGCGCGAGGTCGCCGTGGTGTCGCTGCCATGGCGCATGCGCGAGCCGGGGTTTCTGCGGCTGCGGCTGTTTCCGATCGCGGGACTGCGGCGCTTCGCCTCCAACGACCTGCCGCCGCTCGACGCCGGCCGGCAGGCGCGGCTGTCCTGAGCGGCTTTGATCGCAGCCCCGGCGGCGGAGGCGGCAAGGGCAACCGCAGCGGCAGCATCAGCCAACAACAGCCGCATGCAGGGCTGTCCGGAGCGCCTCGGCCGGCCACGGCCGCTACGCC
>JAEZBO010000052.1 GCA_023427085.1 Pseudomonadota bacterium | reverse complement strand
GCGCCAGCACGTCGGCTTCGCGGCGCAGCGCGCGGGCCGGCGGCACGCGGCACAGCTCGGCCACCGGCGGCAGGGCGAAGCCCAGCAGCAGCCAGCAGCCCACCAGCAGGCCCTGGGCGACCGGGGTCCAGCCCGGCGCCGGCAGCACCGTGTCGATCATGCCGGCCAGCGCCGCGACCAGCAGCGTGTGCACGGCGTAGCCCAGCAAGGTGCCGAGCGCCGCCGACGCCAGCGCGATGAACAGGAACTCGGCGCCCAGCATGCGCAGCAGCTGGCCCTGCCCGGCGCCCAGGCAACGCATCACCGCGACGCCGTCGCGATGGCGCAAGGTGTAGCGGCGCGCGGCCAAGGCCACCGCGACCGCCGAGATCATCACCGCCAGCAGCGCGACCAGCGACAGGAACTGCTGCGCCCGGCCCAGCGTGCGGCCGACCTCGGGCCGGCCGGTCTCGAGCGTGGCGAGCTTCTGGCCGCGCGCCAGCCTGGGCGTCAGCCATTGCTGGTAATCGGCCACGGCCGGCTCGGCGCCGGCCAGCAGCAGCGCATGGCCGATGCGGCTGAACGGACCGTCCAGCCCGGAGGCCGGCAGGTCCTCGGCGCGCATCAGCACCCGCGGCGCGACGTTGACGAACTGCATGCCGCGGTCGGGTTCGTAGCGGATCACCCCGGCGATGCGCAGCTGGCTCTCGCCCACCGCCAGCGACTGGCCGACCGCCATGCCGAGCATGCCCAGCAATTGCGGGTCGACCCAGACCGTGCCCGGTTCGGGACCACCCGGCACGGACTCGCCGGCGCCGACCGCGTCGGTGGCCACGCGCAACTGGCCACGCAGCGGATAGTTCTGTTGCACCGCCTTGATCGAGGCCAGCTGCATGCCCTGCTCGTTGCCGACCATCGACGGGAACTGCCAGGTGCGGGTCGCCTCGAGCCCGCGCTGCTCGGCCTGCTGGATGAACTCGGATGGCGGCGCCGCGTCGGCTTCGATGACCAGGTCGCCGCCCAGCATCTGCGCGGCGTCGCGGGCCAGCGCGCCGCCGACCCGGTCGGCCAGGAAGCTGACGCCGGTGACGGCCGCGACCGCGACCACCAGCGCCATCACCAGCAGGTTCAGCTCGCCCGAGCGCAGGTCGCGCAGCGCGGCGCGCCAGGCCATCGCCAGGCTGGCGGGCGAGCGGCGTTTGGGCCGGGCGGATGCAACAGACGGGTCGATTCGGGACATGGCGGCGGGGGGATGGCTGGAGGGCTGGCGCGCCCGTTATATCATTGCGGGCTGCCGAGGGACGTAACAGGGTCTGACCCGCGCCCCGGCCACAGGTTTCACCCCACCACGAAAAAATCCGGAGAAGACGATGCGCATGCGCTGGTTTGCCCCCCTCTTGACCGCCGCGGCGCTGGCTGCCGCGCTGCCCGCCGCCGCCCAGGCCCAGACCTACAAGATGGCCTACGCGCTGTCGGCCAACTCGCACTACGGCGCCGGCGGCTCGGCGTTCGCCGAGTCGCTCGATAAAGCCAGCCAGGGCAAGTACAAGGTCCAGCAGTTCGCCAACAGCGCGCTGGGCGGCGAACGCGAAGTCATCGAAGGCCTGCAGATCGGCACCATCGACCTGGCCATCGTCTCGACCGGCGCCACGCTCAACTTCGTGCCCGACACCGGCGTGTTCGACATCCCCTTCCTGTTGCGCGACCTGCCGCATGCCCGCGCCGTGCTGGACGGCAAGATCGGCCAGGACATGCTGGCCAAGTTCAACGACCGCGGCCTGATCGCGCTCGCCTGGGGCGAACAGGGCTTTCGCCACCTGACCAACAGCGTGCGCCCGGTCAGCACGCCGGCCGACGCCAAGGGCCTGAAGATCCGCACCACCGAGAATCCGGTGCACATCACGGCGTTCCGCCAGATCGGCATCCTGCCCACGCCGATGGCCTGGCCCGAAGTGGCGACCGCGCTGCAGCAGGGCACCATCGACGGCCAGGAGAACCCGCTGTCGGTGATCGCCTCGGCCAAGCTGTCGCAGGTGCAGAAGCATCTGGCGCTGACCGCGCACGTGTACGCGCCGGCTTTGATCCTGGTGTCGCCGGCCGTCTACGAAGGCCTGTCTGACGCCGACAAGGCCGCCTTCCAGGAAGCCGGCAAGCAGGCCGCGCTGGCCATGCGCGGCTTTGTCGACAACATCGAGCAGAGCGGCGTCGAGCAGCTCAAGAGCGAAGGCATGCAGGTCACCGAGGTCGACCGCAAGGCCTTCGAGGAAGCGGTCAAGCCGGTCTATCCGCAGTACTACAAGAAATACGACCAGAAGCTGATCGAAGCCATTCAGCAGCAGTAAGGTCGGCTCGCGGTAACCGGGTTGGCGGGGGCCTTGCTGGGCCCCTGTCTTGCGTCGGGGCTCCCGCGAGGCCGTTGTTGGCGAGGGGCGTGCGAGCGCCCTGCTTTTCATTCTTTGGGACAGCGACATGTCCATACTTCGTCTACTGGATCGTGGCCTGTTCCGCCTCGTATCCCTCGTGGCGCAACTGCTGCTGGTGGCGGCGGTCGTGGCCGGTTTCTATCAGGTCATCGCCCGCTTCGTGCTGCATTCGCCGGCCGACTGGACCGAGGTGCTGACCCGCGCGCTGCTGATCTGGACCGTCATGCTGGGCATTTCGCTGGCCTTCCGCGAAGGCGCGATGATCGCGGTCGACCTGCTGCGCAATCTGCTGGGCGGCGCCCGGCAGCGTGCGCTCGAGCTGCTGATCGCGCTGGTGTGCGCGGGCTTTTTGGGCTTCCTGGCCTGGATCGGCGCGCAGATGACCTATCGCGTGCGCTTCCAGAACGTGCCCAGCCTGGACATCCCGATCTCGTGGATCTACGTCGCGATCCCGATCGGCGCGACGCTGGCCGCCATCGCCGTGCTGGCACGCTGGTGCGCCGGGCCCGATCAACCTGCGCTCGTGCGCAACGACGCGCAAGGTTGAGGAGCCCGCCATGTCTCAACTGATGATCGTCTCGATGCTGATCTTCTTCGGCCTGTCGGTGCCGGTGGCGATCGCCATCGGCATTGCCGGCATGGCCGGCGTCGCCTCGAGCAACCTGACCTGGCTGGTGGTGGCCCAGCAGCTGTACGCCGCGATGGACAAATATCCGCTGGTGGCGATTCCGTTCTTCATCCTGGCCGGCAACCTGATGGAAGCCGGCGGCATTTCCGAACGCATGGTCGACTTCGCCAAGAGCCTGGTCGGCGGCATGCAGGGCGGCCTGGCCTGCAGCTGCGTGCTGACCTGCATGATCTTCGCGGCGGTGGCCGGCTCGAGCGTGGCCACCACCTTCGCGGTCGGCGCGATCCTGATCCCGGCCATGGTGCGGCACGGCTACCCGGCGCCGTTCGCCGCGTCGCTGCAGGCGTCGGCGGCCGAGCTGGGCGTGATCATCCCGCCGTCGATCCCGATGATCCTGTACGCGGTCTCGACCGAGACCTCGACCGGCGAGCTGTTCATCGCCGGCGTGATCCCGGGTCTGCTGATCAGCGTGGCGCTGATGCTGTACGTGTGGATCTACGCCAAGCGCAACAAGCTGGGCCTGCAGGACGGCGACGGCCGGCTGTCGCCGTGGCCGGCCTTCAAGCGCGCCTGGCTGGCGCTGCTGATGCCGGTGATCATCCTGGGCGGCATCTACGGCGGCGTCTTCACGCCCACCGAGGCCTCGGTCGTGGCGGTGGTCTACGCCGCCTTCGTCGGCATCTTCGTTTACCGCCGCATCCAGCTGGGCTCGCTGTCCAAGGTGCTGCACCGCTCGGTGCTGTCGACCGCGGTGATCATGTTCATCATCGCCAATGCCGGCGTGTTCAGCTTCCTGCTGAACCGCGCCGGCGTGCCCGACGCGCTGGGCGCGTGGCTGGCCGGCATCTTCACCGAAAAGTACGCGTTCCTGCTGGGCATCAATGCCGCGCTGTTCGTGATCGGCATGTTCATCGAGACGTCGGCGTCGATCGTGGTGCTGGCGCCCTTGCTGCTGCCGGTGGCGATGCAGTTCGGCATCGACCCGGTGCACTTCGGCATGATCATGATCGTCAACCTGGCGCTGGGCATGATCACGCCGCCCTTCGGCGTGAACCTGTTCGCGGCCTGCGCGATCGCCAAGCTGCCGCTCGAGAAGCTGATACGGCCGCTATTGCCGTTTGTCGGCGTGATCATCGGCTGCCTGATGCTGATCACCTACCTGCCCGAGCTGTCGCTGTGGTTGCGCGACCTGGTTTACCGCTGACGCGGCGGCGCCCGGCGCCTGCGGCGTGGCCAGCGCCTGTGCCACCCGCGGCCGTTCGCCGGCCGCGGGCGCCGCTTGCACGACGGGCGCGGACAGGCCCAGGCAGAGGGCCGAGGTACTCAAGAATGCGGCGATGCGCGCGGGCGTGGTCATGCGGGACTCCTTTGCTGCAATGCCGGCAGGCGGTCCGGCAACATTGATGGGCCTGCGGCAGCGCGGGCGCGCCAAGCGCGTGCCGCGGAAAAACTGCCCGGGCGTCCGATCGGGACGCCCTGCCTAGAAGGCAGCCGATCCACGCAAAGGTTCCCGCAAGTCTGCGAGCATCAAGGTAACGAAACCGAACCGATCGGCGTCCGCGCGGCGCCGCAGGCCCTCAGGCGTCGGACAGCAGCAGGATCACCGTCAACCCCAGCACCAGCGCAAATGCCCCGCGCAAGGTGCGCTCGGGCAGGCCGTAGGCGATCCTGACGCCGACCGGCACCAGCACCAGGCTGCCGGCGGCCAGCGACAGGCCGACCAGCCAGTCGGTCTGGCCGCCCAGCGCGTAGGTCAGCAGCGCCACGCAGGCGCCCGGGATGATCATCGTCAAGGCCAGCGCCTGCGCCGCGGTCTGCGACAGCTTGAAGCCGGCGGTCATGATGGGCACCGCCAACACCGCCCCGCCGACGCCGAAGAAACCGCCGAGCACCCCCGCCAGCGTGCCGAGCAGGCCGGCCTGCAGCCGTGTCAGCGTGCCCGCGGGGGCAGCCTGGCTCGATGGGCCCGCCGAGGGCTTCGCCGCCTTGCCGGCCGGACCCCGCGCCGCACGCCGGCGGCCGAAGGTCTGCCACACATAGAACACCGCGATGCCCAGCAGGAAGAACGCAAAGGCGCGGCGCAGCGCGAGCGGATCCATGCCCAGCGCCAGCCGCGCGCCGACCCAGGTCGACACCATTGCGCACAGCGCGCCGCAGGCTGCCACGCGCAGGTCGATGCGGGCTTGCTGGTTGTACTTGCGCACCGCCATCAGCACCGTGGGCAGCACCATGATCAGCGCGGTGCCCTGCGCCAGTTGCTGGTCCATGCCCAGCAGCAGCCCCAGCGCCGGTATCGCGATCAGGCCGCCGCCGATGCCGAGGATGCCGCCCAGCAGACCGATGAGCGAGCCCGCCACCAGGCAGGCCGCGACCAACCATGCAGTGCCCATGTCAGTCGCGCAGCTTGGCGAGCGCGTCGTCGAGCCGGTCGACCGCCCAGATCTCGAGCCCCTCGATGGGCTGCTTGGGTGCATTGGCCTTGGGAATGATGGCGATGCTGAAACCCAGCTTGGCCGCCTCGCGCAGGCGCTCCTGCCCGCGCGGCGCGGGACGGATCTCGCCGGCCAGGCCGACCTCGCCGAACGCCACCAGGCCGCGCGGCAGCGGCCGGTCGCGCAGCGACGACATGATCGCCAGCAGCACCGGCAGGTCGGCCGCCGGCTCGGCGATGCGCACGCCGCCCACCGCGTTGACGAACACATCCTGGTCGAAGGTCGAGATGCCGGCATGACGGTGCAGCACCGCCAGCAGCATGGCCAGCCGGTTGCCCTCGAGGCCAACGGTCAGGCGGCGCGGGTTGGGCACATGGGCGGTGTCGACCAGTGCCTGGATCTCGACCAGCAGCGGCCGGGTGCCCTCTTGCGTGGCCATCACGCACGAGCCGGCGACCTGTTCGGCATGCTGCGACAGGAACAGCGCCGAGGGGTTGGCGACACCGCGCAGGCCGCGGTCGGTCATCGCGAACACGCCCAGCTCGTTGACGGCGCCATAGCGGTTCTTGAACGCGCGCACCAGCCGGAACGAGGAATGCGTATCGCCTTCGAAGTACAGCACCGTGTCGACGATGTGCTCGAGCACCCGCGGGCCGGCCAGCGCGCCGTCCTTGGTGACGTGGCCGATCATGACGATCGGCACGCCGGTCTGCTTGGCCAGCCGCGTCAGCTGCGCGGCGCATTCGCGTACCTGCGACACCGAGCCGGGCGCGGCGGTGAGCTCGCCCGAGTAGACGGTCTGGATCGAATCGATCACCGCGACGGCCGGCTGTTGTTCGGTCAGCGCGGCCTGGATCGCCTCGAGCCGGATCTCGGCCAGCAGGTCGACGCCCTCGCCGGACAGGCCCAGGCGGCGCGCCCGCATCGCCACCTGATCGGCGGACTCTTCGCCGGTCACGTACAGCACCCGCGCCTGCGCGGCCATGCCGGCAAGCGCCTGCAGCAGCAGCGTCGACTTGCCGATGCCGGGGTCGCCGCCGATCAGCACCACGCCGCCGGCCACCAGGCCGCCGCCCAGCACGCGGTCGAACTCGTCCAAGCCGGTGGGCAGGCGCGGCAGCTCGCGCGCCTCGATGTCGGCCAGGCTGCGCACCGGCGTCGACGCGGCCAGCGGCGCGTAGCGGTGCGCGGCGCCAGCCGGGGTCTCGACGGTCTCGCTGAGGGAATTCCAGGCGCCGCAATGCGGGCATTTGCCTTGCCACTTGGGCGTGGCGCCGCCGCATTCGGCGCAGACGTACTGCGTTTTGCTCTTGGCCATGGCACGCAGTGTACTGCGCGCCCCGGCCCGGCTAGAAGGGGCTGAGCACGCCGCTGCCGCCGTCGATGCCGATGATCTGGCCGGTGATGAAACCGGCCTGTTCGCCGAGTAGGAAGGCGATCAGCGCGGCGACCTCGTCGGCCGTGCCGAGCCGGTTCATCGGCACCGCGCCGAGCGCCTGCTTTTCGGCATCGCTGCCGACCGGATGGGCCTGGCGAAACAGCTCGGTCTCGATCGGGCCGGGCGCCACCGCGTTGACGGTGATGCCGTATTCGGCCAGCTCGATCGCCCAGGTGCGCGTGCAGCTGGCCAGCGCGCTCTTGGCGGCGGCGTAGCTGGTGCGCTCGGCCGCGCCCCACATCGCGCGGCTGCACAGGTTGACGATGCGGCCGGTGCGGCGCACCTTCATGGTCTCGACGAAGGCTTGCGTGACCTGCACCGCGGTGCGCACATTCAGGTCGTAGACGTTGTAGAGCGTGGCCAGGTCGATCTGGCCCAGCGGCTGCGGGCCATCGAGGCCGACGTTGTTGACGATGCCGTCGATCGGGAACTTGTCGCGGATCACGCGCAGCACGTCCTCGGTGCGGCCGGCATCGGCCAGGTCGCAGCCGTACAGATAACCGGGGAAGTCGACGTCCTCGGTCTCGCGCGCGATGCCCACCACGTGGCAGCCCAGGTCGGCCAGCCGGCGCGAGATCGCCCAGCCGATGCCCTTGGTCGCTCCGGTCACCAGTATGCACATGTCTTTCACGGCAGGCCTTCCTTGTCAGTCGGTGCGTGTTAATCGGGATACAGGCGCGGCACGCGCGGCGCCAGCGCGCACAGCAATTCGTAGCCTATCGTGCCGGCCGCCTGCGCGACCTCGTCGACGCCGGGGCCGCCTGCGCCCCACAGCACCACCGGTGCGCCGACCTGCGCGCCCGGCACCGGCTCGAGATCGACCACCAGCATGTCCATCGATACCCTGCCCACCAGCCGGGTGCGCTGGCCCTGCACCGTCACCGGCGTGCCGGTCGGCGCATGGCGCGGATAGCCATCGGCATAACCGCAGGCCACCACGCCCACCCGCATCGGCGCGCTGGCCGTGAAGGTGCCCGAATAACCGACCCGCTGGCCCGCCTGCAAGGACTGCACCGCGATCAGGCGCGACTGCAGCGTCATCACCGGCTTGAGGTTATACACCGAAGCCGGCGTGTCCGAGAACGGCGAGGCGCCGTACAGGCAGATGCCCGGCCGGACCCACTGGGCATCGTCGCCGGCCTGGCTGGCCAGCTCGGGAAAACGCAAGGTGGCGGCCGAATTGCAGACGCTGGACGGACCGGTCAGTCCCTCGGTGGCGCGCAGAAACACCGCCTGCTGCGCGGCCACGCCGTCGGGGCCGTCGGCGCCGGCGAAATGGGTCATCTTGCCGACTCGCGCCAGCACGCCGCGCTCGCGCAGCGCCAGCGCGCGCGCATGGGCGCGCCGGTAGTCGGCCGGCGCGAAGCCGAGCCGGTTCATGCCCGAGTTGAGCTTGACGAAGACATCCAGCCCTGGCCGGCCGGCCAGGCCTTCGAACATCGCCAGCTGTTCGTCGTGGTGGATGCAGCTGGTCAGCCGGTAGCGCTCGAGCAGCGCCAGGTCGGCGGCTTCGAAGATGCCTTCGAGCAGCAGGATCGGGCCGGCCCAGCCGGCCTCGCGGCAGCGTACCGCCTCGTCGAGGTCGAGCATGGCCAGGCCCTGGGCATGCGAGAAGGCCCGCACCGCCGTCTCGATGCCGTGGCCGTAGGCATTGGCCTTGATCACCGCCCAGACGCTGGCGGGCGAGCTGCCGGCCACTGGCGTGCCGGCCGCCGGATCGCCGGCCGCCGGATCGCCGGCCGCGGCCGCCTGGGCCAGGTGCCGCTGCACGGCGGCCAGGTTGTGCGCGAGCGCGCGCGAAGAAATCGAGGCGGAGATCGGACGAGGCATGGCGGGCATCCTGAAGGCCGCTAGTCTACCGCAGCGACGCCGGTCGGCCGGGCCGGCGATTCATGACGCCGCATAACTAATAGAATGGCGTCATGGCAAAGACACCGCACCCTCCGGCTTGAAGCAATGGGCGTCGATCACTACGAGAATTTCCCGGTCGCTTCGCTGCTGCTGCCGCGGCGGCTGCGACGCGCCGTCACCGACATCTACCGCTATGCGCGCACCGCCGACGACATCGCCGACGAGGGCAATGCCCATCCGCACACCCGGCTGGCGCGACTGGCCGAATACCGCGCCGCGCTGCACCAGATCGGGCTGGAGCCCACCCACGGCCCGGCCGTCTACAGCGACGCGCTCGAACCGATCTTCGTGCCATTGTCAGAGACCATCGGCCAGCACCAGTTGCCGATCGCGCCGTTCTACGACCTGTTGTCGGCCTTCGAGCAGGACGTCTCGGTACATCGCTACAACGACTACGACAGCCTGCTCGACTACTGCAGCCGCTCGGCCAATCCGGTCGGACGCATCCTGCTGCACCTGTACCGCAGCACCGGCGAACAAGACCTGCGTGAGTCCGACGCGATCTGCACCGGGCTGCAGCTGACCAACTTCTGGCAGGACGTGCGGCTGGACTGGCACAAGGGCCGTGTCTACATCCCCCAGCAAGAGTTGCAGCGCTTCGACCTGGGCGAGAACGCCATCGCCGCGCAGCGCGTCGACGCGGCATGGACCGACATGATGCGCCAGCAGACCCAGCGCACCCGGACGCTGCTACACTTCGGCGCGCCACTGGCGCACCGGCTGCCGGGACGCATCGGCCTGGAGCTGCGCCTGGTGATCCAGGGCGGCCTGCGCATCCTCGAGCGCATCGACGCCTGCGATGGCGACGTCTTCCTGAACCGCCCGGTACTGCGCCCGCGCGACTGGTCCATCATGCTGTGGCGCGCGCTGTAGAAAACTGAAATGACACCCGACGAATACTGCCAGGACAAGGCCGCGCGCAGCGGTTCGAGCTTCTATTACGCCTTCCTGTTCCTGCCGCCCGAACGGCGGCGCGCGATCACGGCGCTTTACGCGTTCTGCCGCGAGGTCGACGACGTGGTCGACGAGGTCTCCGATCCGTCGATCGCACGCATCAAGCTGGCCTGGTGGCGCAAGCAGGTCGACGAAATGTTCGCCGGCAAGCCCGAGCATCCGGTCACGCGCGCGTTGCAGCCGCACCTGGCAACCTGTCGCATCACCGCCGAGCGCCTGCACGCGATCATCGACGGCATGGAAATGGACCTGGACCAGACCCGCTACCTGGACTGGCCGGGCCTGCGCAAGTACTGCTGGCATGCCGCCGGCGTGGTCGGCGAGCTCTCGGCCAGCGTGTTCGGCTACCAGGACCCGCAGACGCTGGTCTATGCCGAGCGCCTGGGCCTGGCGTTCCAGATGACCAACATCATCCGCGACGTCGGCGACGACGCGCGGCGCGGCCGCATCTACCTGCCGATCGAAGACCTGCAGCGCTTCGACGTCAAGGCCGCCGAGATCCTCAACAGCCAGCACTCCGAGCGCTTCGAGGCGCTGATGCGCTTTCAGGCCGAGCGCGCGCGCGGGCTCTATCGCGAAGCCATGCAGAACCTGCCCGAGGCCGACCGGCGCGCCCAGCGCCCCGGCCTGATGATGGCGGCGATCTACCACGCGCTGCTCGAGGAGATCGAGCGCGAGAACTGGCAGGTGCTCGACCAGCGTATCTCGCTCACGCCGCTGCGCAAGCTGCTGCTGGCCTGGAAGACCTGGGTGGGCGGCGGACGCGGACTGGTTCAGCGGCTGTCGCGATGAAGGTCGCGGTGGTGGGAGCCGGCTGGGCCGGCCTGGCGGCGGCGGTGAGCCTGCACGATGCCGGCTGCGCGGTGACGGTCTACGATGCCGCGCACGTGCCCGGCGGGCGCGCGCGGCGCGTCCCGCATGCTGATTTTCCGGCCGGCCTGGACAATGGCCAGCACATCCTGCTGGGCGCCTATACCGACACGCTGGCGCTGATCGAGCGCCTGCGCGGCCGCCTCGATGGCGTGCTGCGGCTGCCACTGCGAATGGAAAGCCTGGATGGCCGCTTCCGGCTGCGCGCGCCGCGCCTGCCCGCGCCGCTGCACAGCGCCGCCGCGCTGGCCTTCGCGCGCGGCCTGGGCGCCGGCTCGAGCCTGGCGGCGCTGCGGCTGATCAGCCGGCTGCGCGCGCAAGACTGGCACTGCCCGCCCGGCTACACGGTCGACGAACTGCTCGAACGCCACGGCCAGCCGCGCCGGCTGCGCGAACGGCTCTGGGAGCCGCTGTGCCTGGCGGCGCTGAACACGCCGGCCGCGCAGGCCTGCGCGCAGCTGTTCGCGCACGTCCTGCGCGACGGCCTGGCCGGCACGCGCGAGGCCAGCGACATGCTGCTGCCGCGCTGCGACCTGTCGGCGCTGTGGCCCGATGCCGCGGCCGCGCTGGTCGACTGGCGGCCCGGCCATGCGGTGCGGCACCTGTCGCACGACAAGGTCGGCGTCGACGTCGACGGCGAGCGCCACGACGCGCTGGTGCTGGCGGTGCAGGCGTCGTCGGCCAGCCGGCTGCTGGCCGGCCTGCCGGCCGCGCCCGGCACGCCGCGGCTGCAACAGGCGCTGGCCGCCTTCGAGTACCAGCCGATCGCCACCTTCACATACAAGCTGGCCGAACCCTGGCGCCTGCCGCACCCGATCATGATGCTGGACGAGGACGCCGCGCGCGGCCAGATCGGCCAGTGGGTGGTCGACCGCGGCGCACTGACCGGCGCGCCGCACGGCGAGCTGGCGGTGGTGGCG
>JAEZBO010000269.1 GCA_023427085.1 Pseudomonadota bacterium | reverse complement strand
CCGCCAGCCAGCGCGCCAGCCCGGCGGCCAGCGCGAAATACAGCGCCATGTAGGCGGCCAGCGCCAGCACACCGCCGGCGGCCAGCGGCGCCGGCATGAAGCCGTAGGTGTGCATGCTGATGTACAGCCAGTACACGCCGATGCTGCAGGCGATCAGGCCGAACAGCCAGCCGCCCAGCGCCGCGCGCCGGACCGATGGCGCGAACAGGCTCAGGCGCGCCAGCACCGCCAGCGTCAGCAGGTGCACCGGCGCCAGCGCCCAGGCCGGCAAGGGGCCGGGCGCGAAGCTGAGTGAATAGAGGGCCGCGGCGGCGGCGAGGCCCGCGGTGCGCGGGCCGGGCAGTCGCAGCCGGGGCATCTGGCTCAGGCCTGTTCGGTGGGCGTGTCGATGCGCGGCGCGATGCGGCGCACCCGCAGCCACAGGGCGCGGCGCGCGTCGGCGCGCACGACCTCGATGGCGAGGTTGTCGCGCTCGACCTGGTCGCCGCGGCGCGGGATGCGGCCGAGTTCGGCCGCCAGCCAGCCGCCGACGGTGTCGTAGTCGTCCTCGGGCAGCGTGGCCTGCAAGGCTTCGTTGAAGTCGTCGATGTCGGTCGTCGCCATCACGCGCCAGGACTGGTCGCTCTCGGCGAAGATGGTCTGTTCTTCGTCTTCGTCGAATTCGTCTTCGATGTCGCCGACGATCTGCTCGAGCACGTCTTCCATCGTCACCAGGCCCGAGATGCCGCCATGTTCATCGATGACGATGGCCAGGTGGTTGCGGTTGATGCGGAAGTCGCGCAGCAGCACGTTGAGCCGCTTGGACTCGGGGATGAACACCGCCGGACGCACCATCGAACGCAGATCGAGATCGGGTTCGAGCATGCAGCGCAGCAGGTCCTTGGCGAGCAGGATGCCGATGATGTTCTCGCGGTCGGTCTCGTAGACCGGAAAGCGCGAGTGCGCGGCATCGATGACCTGCGACAGCAGATAGGGCAGCGGCTGCGTGATGTCGAGCATGTCCATGCGCGATCGCGGCACCATCAGGTCGCCCGCAGTGCCCTCGGACACGGCGAGGGCGCCCTTGATCATGACGTAGGCTTCATCGTCGATCAGGGACCGGTCGTGCGCGGCTTCGAGCACGGCCTTGATGCTGTCGCGATCTTGCGGTTCGCGCCGGACCAGCCCGACGAGGCGATCCATCAAGGATTTATTGGAGGAGGGTTTGGCAGGGCGGGACGCCTCTGCCTCGGCAGCAGGATATGGGTCTGACATTGTCCAAGGACAAGAAAAGCGAGTGGTCCAGCATAACCGATCCTGCTGGATTTTTTGTTGCAGTGGCGTGATGGCCCCGTGCGCGGCGGTTCCGGCCGGCCGCGGCGGCCGTGCCGGCTAGGCGCCCAGGCCGGCCACGAACGCGGCGGTGCGGGCGTCGGCGGGCTGCCGAAACACCTGCTCGGCCGGGCCGGCTTCGACGATCCGGCCGGCGCCCAGGAACACCGCGTGGCTGGCCACCGAGGCGGCCAGCCGCAGGTCGTGCGTGGCCATCAGCATGGTCATGCCTTCGCGCGCCAGGCCCTGCAGCACCTCGACGACCTCGCCGGCCAGGCCGGGATCGAGCGCCGAGGTCGGCTCGTCGCACAGCAGCACGCGCGGCGACATCGCCAGCGCGCGCGCGATCGCCACGCGTTGCTGCTGGCCGCCCGACAGCGAGGCCGGCCACGCGTCGGCCTTGTCGAGCATGCCGACCTTGGCCAGCAGGCTTTCGGCGCGCTCGCGGGCGCGCGCACGCGGCCACTGCTCGACCGTCAGCAGGCCTTCCATGACGTTGGCCAGCACGCGCTGGTGCGGAAACAGCTGGAAGTTCTGGAACACCATGCCGGTCTGGCGGCGGATGCGCTGCACCAGCGCGCGCGCTGGCGGCTCGGGCGAGAATCGCACGGTCACGTCGGCCAGCGACAGCTCGCCGGCCTCTGGGACCTCGAGCAGGTTCACGCAGCGCAGCAGCGTGCTCTTGCCGCTGCCCGACGCGCCGATCAGCGCGGTCACGCTGCCTTCGCCGACCTGCAGGTCGACGCCGTCGAGCACCTTGAGCGCGCCGAAGCTTTTATGGACTTGCCGTAGCGCGATCATCGCTGGCCCTTGCCGAACAGCGCATGCTGGCCGTAGTGTTTTTCGAGCTGGCGCTGGACCGCGGTGAGGACGGAGCTGAGCACCAGGTACAGGAAGGCGGCCTGCAGATACAGCACCAGCGGTTCGTAGGTGACCGCGGCGATGCGCTGGGCCGCCTGGAAGATTTCCGGCACCGTCAGCACCGCGGCCAGCGAGGTGTCCTTGACCAGCGAGATGACCGAGTTCGACAGCGGCGGCACCGCCACGCGGGTGGCCTGCGGCAGGATGGTGCGGCGCAGCGCCTGCACCCGCGTCATGCTCATCGAATAGGCGGCTTCCCACTGGCCCTTGGGGATCGATTCGATCGCGCCGCGGATCACCTCGGAGTTGTACGCGCCGACGTTCAGCGTGAAGCCGATCAGCGCGGCCGGCAGCGGGTCGAGCACGATGCCGACGCTGGGCAGGCCGTAGAAGATCACGAACAGCTGCACCAGCAGCGGGGTGCCGCGGATCAGCCAGACGTACAGGCCGACCAGCGCGACCAGCACGGCTTGCAGCAGCGCCAGCGCGGCGCGGTCGACGCGCCGGCGGCGCAACTGCCGCCCGACGTCGGCCAGCGCCGCCCCGGGCGAGGGCGCGAACAGCCGCACCAGCGCGACCGCGAAGGCCAGCACCAGGCCGAACACGAACGACAGCACCGTCAGCGGGATGGTGAACTTCACGCCGGCCACGATCAGTGGCCAGAAGGACTCCATCACCAGGTCGTACCAGGCCGGCATGGGTCGCTATCCTCGCGCCGGACAGGCCCGGCAGGCCGTGCGGGCAAACGTCATTGGGTGGACAGGTCGACGCCGAAGAAGGTCTCGGAGATGCGCTTGTAGGTGCCATCGGCCTTGATCTGCGCCAGCGCCTCGTTGATCGCCTTGACCAGCTCGGGATCACCCTTGCGCAGCAGCACGCCCGAGGCACTGAACTCGGGGCTCTTGTCGAGCGCGACCACCTTGACCGGCGCTTGCGGGCGCTGTTTCTTGAAGTCGAGGAACGACAGGTGATCGTTGACGGTGGCGTCGACGCGGCGCGAGACCAGCAGTTCGATGGCGTCGTTGAAGCCTTGCACCGGCACCACCTCGGCGCCATGGCGCTGCGCCAGCTTGCCGAAGTTGCTGGTGATGGTATTGGCCGAGCGCACGCCCTTGAGGTCGTCATAGCCCTTGATCTTGTCGTTCTCGTTGCGCACGATCAGCGCCGCGGCCGACGCGATGTAGGGCTCGGAGAACGCATACTTGGCCTGGCGTTCGGGCGTGATGCCGACCTGGTTGATGACGGCGTCGTAGCGCTTGACGTCGAGGCCGGCGATCAGGCCGTCCCACTTGCCCTCGACGAACTCGGCCTTGACGCCCAGGCGCTCGGCGATCGCGCGGCCGATCTCGACGTCGAAGCCGGTCAGGCCGCGGGCCTTGTCGTGGAAGCTGAACGGCGCGTAGGTGCCTTCGGTGCCGATGCGCAGCACGCCGGCGGACTTGATGGCCGCCAGTTCGGTCTGGGCCGTGGCGGCGCCGAGCACGCCCAGTTGCAGCAGGCCGGCGGCCAGGAGAATACGCAGGATCTTCATGGAGGGACTCCGGTGAGTAGTGGCTCACTCTAACCAAAGCACGGCGCGGCGACAAAGCCTTTGATGCGCTTAGTTTATTTCGAAAAGAAATATAAAACGCTTAAAACCGGCGCTATGGGAAATGTAAACGGTCGGTCCCGCCGCCTGCGCCCAACCGCGCCCGCGCGGGCCTAGGCGTAAGGATCGGCCAGTCCCATCTGCGCCAGGATGCCGGTCTCCAGGCTTTCCATGCGGCGCGCGTCGCGCGCGTTCAGGTGGTCGTAGCCCAGCGCATGCAGCGTGCCGTGCACGGTCAGGTGCGCCGCATGGGCCAGCAGTGTCTTGCGCTGCTCGCGCGCCTCGCGCACCAGCACCGGCACGCACATGACGATGTCGCCATGCACGGTGCCGCCCGGGTCGGCGCCGTACTCGAAAGTCAGCACGTTGGTGGCGTAATCGCGCTGGCGGAACTCGCGGTTCAGCCGGCGCCCCTCGGCCAGGCCGACCAGCCGCAGGCTCAGTTGCGCGGCGGGCGGCGGTTCGGCCATCTCGAGCGCCGCGCCGCGCAGGCCGCGCTCGACCCAGCGGCGCAGGCGCCAGCGCGGCAGCCGCGGCTCGGCCAGCGCATATTGCACCGACAGCGACAGCGACAGCGATGGCGGCGGCGACGCGTCGGCGCGATCAGGCATCGTCGTCGGCGGCCTGTTCATAGGCATCCACGATGCGCGCCACCAGCGGGTGACGCACCACGTCGCGGCTGGTGAAGCGGGTCTGCGCGATGCCCTGCACCGACTCGAGCACCCGCACCGCATGCGCCAGGCCGCTCTGGCTGCCCTTGGGCAGGTCGACCTGCGAGGGATCGCCGGTGATCACCGCCTTGCTGCCGAAGCCGATGCGGGTCAGGAACATCTTCATCTGCTCGGGCGTGGTGTTCTGCGCCTCGTCCAGGATCACGAAGGCGTGATTGAGCGTGCGCCCGCGCATGTAGGCCAGCGGCGCGATCTCGATGGTCTGCTTCTCGAACAGGCGCTGGACCTTGTCGAAACCCATCAGGTCGTACAGCGCGTCGTACAGCGGCCGCAGGTATGGGTCGACCTTTTGAGCCAGATCGCCGGGCAGGAAACCGAGCCGCTCGCCGGCCTCGACGGCCGGCCGGGTCAGGATCAGCCGCTGCACGCTGTCGCGTTCGAGCGCATCGATCGCGCAGGCCACCGCCAGCCAGGTCTTGCCGGTGCCGGCCGGACCGACGCCGAAGGTGATGTCGTGCTTGAGGATGTTGTTCAGGTAGTCGCGCTGGCGCGGCGTGCGCGGACGCAGGTCGCTGCGGCGGGTGCGCAGCGCGATGCCGCCGCTTTCGTCGTCCAGCGGCGGCAGTTCGGCCGGGTCGAAGGCCTCGGGCGTGGCATGGCCCTGGCCGGCGCGGCTCAGGTCCAGCTCGACCAGGCCCAGCTGGATGTCGTCGACCGTCAGCGCCTTGTGCACGGCCTGGGCCGAAAAGCGCCGCAGCGCGCCG
The DNA here is from genome assembly GCA_023427085.1 of Pseudomonadota bacterium. Classification (GTDB taxonomy): domain Bacteria; phylum Pseudomonadota; class Gammaproteobacteria; order Burkholderiales; family Burkholderiaceae_B; genus Orrella. Next base: position 17,032 of record JAEZBO010000269.1, on the reverse strand, counting down.
GCGGCCAGCTCGGCCTTGTCGCCCTCGAGCACGATGCGGCCGCCACGGCGCGCCAGCGTCACGCCGACGCCGTCGGCCAGCTGCTTGAGGTTCTCGTCGAGCGGGCCGCACAGATTGGCCAGGTGGGTGTTGTCGCCATCGATGTTGACGATGACCGGCAGCGGACGGCGCGGCCGTGAGCGGGGAGCATTCATGAGGCGGCGGACTCCTTGGCGACGTCGACGTCGGCCACGCGTGCGCGCAGCGAGTTGGTATAGGCCTGCGTGATGACCGCGTCGACCATCTGGCCGATCAGCCGTTGCGGGCCCTGGAAATTGACGATGCGGTTGTTTTCGCTGCGGCCCATGAGTTCGGACGGGTCGCGGCGCGACGGGCCTTCGACCAGCAGGCGCTGGCGCGTGCCGACCATGCCCTGGCTGATCGTCGTGGCCTGCGCGGCGATCAGCGCCTGCAGCTGCTGCAGGCGCTGCAGCTTGAGCGCCTGTGGCGTGTCGTCGCTGAGGTCGGCGGCCGGCGTGCCGGGGCGGCGCGAATAGACGAACGAGAACGAGGTGTCGAAGCCGACGTCCTCGATCAGCTTGAGCGTCTTGCCGAAATCCTCCTCGGTCTCGCCCGGGAAGCCGACGATGAAGTCGGACGACAGCGTCAAGCCGGGCCGCGCGGCGCGCAGCTTGCGCACGATCGACTTGAACTCGAGCGAGGTATAGCCGCGCTTCATGGCCGCCAGCACGCGGTCGCTGCCCGATTGCACCGGCAGGTGCAGGAACGGCACCAGCTTGGGCAGCTTGCCATGCGCCTCGATCAGGCGCGGCGTCATTTCCTTGGGATGCGAGGTGGTATAGCGGATTCGCTCGATGCCGGGGATCTCGTGCACGTATTCGAGCAGCAGCGCGAAGTCGGCCATCTCCTGGCCTTCGCCCATGCTGCCGCGATAGGCGTTGACGTTCTGGCCCAGCAGCGTGACTTCCTTGACGCCCTGGTCGGCCAGGTCGGCCACCTCGACCAGCACGTCGTCGAACGGCCGCGAGACCTCGGCGCCGCGCGTGTACGGCACCACACAGAAGCTGCAGTACTTGCTGCAACCTTCCATGATCGACACGAAGGCGGTCGCGCCGTCCACGCGCGGCGGCGGCATGTTGTCGAACTTCTCGATCTCGGGAAAGCTGATGTCGACCTGCGAGCGGCCTTCGTCGCGGCGCCGGCGGATCAGCTCGGGCAGGCGGTGCAGCGTCTGCGGCCCGAACACCACGTCGACGTAGGGCGCGCGCTTGACGATGGCCTGGCCTTCCTGGCTGGCCACGCAGCCGCCCACGCCGATCACCAGATCGGGCTTGAGCTGCTTCAGATGCTGCACGCGGCCCAGGTCCGAGAAGACTTTTTCCTGCGCCTTCTCGCGCACCGAACAGGTGTTGAACAGGATCACGTCGGCCTCTTCGGGCACGTCGGTGAGCTCGAGCCCCTGGTCGCCGCGCAGCACGTCCGCCATCTTGTCCGAGTCGTACTCGTTCATCTGGCAGCCGAAGGTGCGGATATAGAGCTTGCGGGGGCCCTGGGCGTCGCTGGCGGGCAGCGTGGGGGCGGCGGCGGGCTGGACGCCCGCGCGTTTGGCGATGGATTCTTGCATGGGTCTCGGCCGTGACGGGTGTCTATCCCGCGGGCGCCAAAAAGTGGAGGAAAGACCGTGATTCTAGCGCGCCGGCGCGGCCGGGGCTGCCGGCCCGGGCCTGCGCGGGGCAGGGCGGCGCCGGTCGCGGCAGGATGCGGCGGGTCGCCGCCAGATGCGACAAGGCCCCGGGTCAGCGGGGCCTTGTCGTCACGGCGGGTCGGCAGTACGCCGCCATACCGTCAGGGCGTCTCGACCTCGGCTTCGCCGTCGTCCTTCTTGACCGGCTTGACCAGGTCCTCGCGCTTGACGCCGAACCACATGGCCAGCGCCGCGGCGACGAACACCGACGAGTAGATGCCGAACCAGATGCCGATCGTCAGCGCCAGCGCGAAGTAATGCAGCGACGGACCGCCGAAGAACAGCATCGCCAGCACCATCATCTGCGTCGAGCCGTGCGTGATGATGGTGCGCGAGATGGTCTGCGTGATGGCGCTGTCGATGACTTCGCGCACGCTGGTCTTGCGTTGCTTGCGGAAGTTCTCGCGGATCCGGTCCATGATGACCACGGACTCGTTGACGGAGTAGCCCAGCACCGCCAGCACGCCGGCCAGCACGGGCAGCGAGAACTCCCACTGGAAGAACGCAAAGAAGCCCAGGATGATCACCACGTCGTGCAGGTTGGCGATCACGCCGGCCAGCGCGAACTTCCATTCGAAGCGTATGCCCAGGTAGGCCATGATGCCGATGACGACGAACAGCAGCGCCAGCAGGCCGTTCTCGACCAGTTCGCGGCCCACCTGCGGGCCGACGAACTCGACGCGGCGCAGCTCGACGCCGGCATCGGCCTGTTGCAGCGCCTTGAGCACGGTCTCGCTCTGGCCGGCCGAGGTCTGGCCTTCGCCCAGCGGCAGGCGGATCATGACGTCGCGCGAGGTGCCGAAGTTCTGCACCTGGAAGTCGGAGTAGCCCAGGCCCGAGACGGCGCCGCGGACCTGCTCGAGCTGCGCGGTCTGCGGGTAGCTGACTTCCATCAGCGTGCCGCCGGTGAACTCGATGGACAGGTGGAACCCGCGCGTGGCGATGAAGAACACCGCCAGCAGGAAGGTCACCAGACTGATCACGTTCAGCACCACGGCGTGGCGCATGAACGGAATGGTGCGATGGATGCGGAAGAATTCCATGATGTGTCAGCCGATCAGTTCTTGGGTTTCCAGATGGTGCCGATCGAGATCGACTGCAGCTTGCGGCGTCCGCCATACCAGAGGTTGGCCAGCGCGCGCACACCGACGACGGCCGAGAACATCGAGGTCAGGATGCCCAGGCAGTGCACCACGGCGAAGCCGCGCACCGGGCCCGAGCCGAAGGCCAGCAGCGCCACCGCGACGATCAGCGTGGTCAGGTTCGAGTCCAGAATCGTGCCCCAGGCGCGCTCGAAGCCGTGGTGGATGGCCTGTTGCGGGGTGGCGCCGTTGCGCAGTTCTTCGCGTATCCGTTCGTTGATCAGCACGTTGGCGTCGATCGCCATGCCCAGCGTCAGCGCGATGGCGGCGATGCCCGGCAGCGTCAGCGTGGCCTGCAGCATCGACAGCAGCGCCAGCAGCAGCAGCACGTTGAGCGTCAGGCCGATGGTCGAGAACACGCCGAACAGGTGGTAGTAGGCGATGATGAAGACCGCGATCGCCAGGAAGCCGTACAGCGTCGCGTTGAAGCCCATCGCAATGTTGTCGGCGCCCAGGCTCGGGCCGATGGTGCGTTCCTCGATGATCTCCATCGGCGCGGCCAGCGAACCGGCGCGCAGCAGCAGCGCGGTGTTGGCGGCTTCTTCCGAGGTCATGCTGCCGGAGATCTGCACCTGGCCGCCGGGGATCTCGCTGCGGATCACCGGCGCGGTGACGACTTCGCCGCGGCCGCGTTCGAACAGCAGGATGGCCATGCGGCGGTTGATGTTGTCGCGCGTGACGTCGCGGAAGATCCGCGCGCCCTTGGAGTCCAGCGTCAGGTGCACGGCGGCCTGCTGGGTCTGCTGGTCGCGGCCGGGCTGGGCGTCCTGCAGGTTCTCGCCGGTCAGGATGACCTGCCGGCGCACCAGCAGCGGCATGCCGTTGCTGTCTTCGTAGCGCTCGAGCCCGAACGGCACGGTGCCGCCGGCCAGCGCGGCCTGCGCGGCCGGCGAGTCGTCGACCAGCCGGATCTCGAGCGTGGCGGTGCGGCCCAGCAGTTCCTTGGCGCGCGCGACGTCCTGCACGCCCGGCAGCTGCACGACGATGCGGTCGGCGCCTTGCTGCTGGATGATCGGTTCGGCCACGCCCAGTTCGTTGATGCGGTTGTGCAGCGTGGTCATGTTCTGGCGCAGCGCGTTGGTCTGCACCGTCGAGACCGCGGTCGGGCTGAGCGTGCCGACGATCTGCGCGCGCTGGCCGTCCTGGCGCTCGGCCAATTGCAGGTCGGGCATGCGGGTGCGCAGCGCCGACAGCGCGTTGTCGCGCAGCGAGGCGTTTTCGAAGCTGGCCACCAGGCTCATGCCCGAGCGCTCGACCGAGCCGGCGATGCGCTGGTCGCGCAGGATGTTGCGCACTTCGCCCGACAGCGACTCGTAGCGCGACACCAGCGCGCCCTGCATGTCGACCTCGAGCAGGAAGTGCACGCCACCGCGCAGGTCCAGGCCCAGGTACATGGGGCGCGCGCCGATGGCCGTCAGCCAGTTGGGCGAGGCCGGCAGCAGGTTCAGCGCCACGGTGTACGAGGGGTCTTGCGAATTCGGGTTGAGCGTGCGTTCGATCAGGTCGCGGGCTTGCAGCTGCGTGTCGGTCGATTCAAGGCGCACGCGCACGGTGCCGATCGAACCGTTCTGTTCGAACTGCGAGCCGGTGATCGGGATATTGGCGTCGGCCAGCAGCTGTTCGATGCGGCCGAGCATGGCGTTGTCGACCTTGACGGTCGACTTGGCGTTGGAAATCTGGACTGCCGGCGATTCGCCGAAGAAGTTGGGCAGCGTGTAGATCAGGCCGACCAGCACCGCGATGACGACGGTGGCGTACTTCCAGAGGGGGTAGCGGTTCATGGACGAGAGACGGCTAAGAGGTAAACCCACCCCCGAGGCGCCAGGCGCCTCTCCCCGAAGGGGCGACACCACGGAGCCGGCCAGGCCGGATCCGCGGTGTCAGGTTGGGGGGCGCGCGTGCTGGGTACGATGCCGATGTCGCGCGGCGCCGGGGACAACTGTGACGCTTACAGCGCCTTGATGGTTCCCTTGGGCAGCACGGCCGAGACCGAGGGCTTCTGCACCAGCACTTCGACCGGACGGTCGGCCAGGTCGGCCACTTCGACGGTGACGTAGTTGTCGCTGACCTTGGAGACCTTGCCCAGGATGCCGCCGGCGGTCACGACTTCATCGCCCTTGGCGAGTTCGGACAGCAGTTGGCGATGGGCCTTCTGGCGCTTCATCTGAGGGCGGATCATCAGGAAATAGAGGACCACGAACATCAGGATGATGGGCAGCATGCCCATCAGAGTGCCAGCGGCTCCCCCTTCGGGAGCCGCCTGGGCCAGAACAATACCGATGGAGTCGGTCGCGAGCATTGGGATTTCTCCTGTTGTGAACTTTTTAAGCCGGCTATTGTAGCGACCTTGTATCTACTTGTTCGAGAGGGGTGTGTCCCCCTTAGCGGCGGCCCTAATCGATACCGCGCGCGCGGTCCGCCGCGAAGCGTTCGCGCCAGTCCTGGAAGGTGCCGGTTTCGATGGCCGCGCGCATCTCGGCCATGATGGTCAGGTAGAAGTGCAGGTTGTGCTGCGTGTTCAGCCGCGCGCCGGTGATCTCGTTGGCGCGCTGCAGGTGGTGCAGGTAGGCGCGCGAGAAGCCGCCGGCGCAGGCATGGCAGCCGCAGGACGGATCGACCGGACGGGTGTCGTCGCGATAGCGCGCGTTGCGGATCTTCAGGTCGCCGTAGCGGGTGAACAGCCAGCCGTTGCGGGCGTTGCGGGTCGGCATGACGCAATCGAACATGTCGATGCCCTGCGCCACGCCGGCCACCAGGTCTTCCGGCGTGCCCACGCCCATCAGGTAGCGCGGGCGGTCCTGCGGCAGCCGCGGCGCGACGTGGCCGAGGATGCGCAGCATGTCTTCCTTGGGTTCGCCGACCGACAGCCCGCCGATCGCATAGCCATGAAAGCCGATCTCGTTCAGCCCGGCCAGCGATTCGTCGCGCAGGTCTTCGTACATGCCGCCCTGGACGATGCCGAACAGCGCGTTGGGATTGCCCAGTTCGTCGAAGGTCTGGCGCGAGCGGCGCGCCCAGCGCAGCGACATGCGCATCGAGCGCGCGGCTTCGTCGTGCGTGGCCGGCCGGCCGTCGATCTCGTAGGGCGTGCACTCGTCGAACACCATGACGACGTCGGAATTGAGCGCATGCTGGATCCGCATCGACTCCTCGGGCGTCAGGAACAGGCGTGCGCCATCGATCGGCGACGCGAACTTGACGCCTTCCTCGGTGATCTTGCGCATGCCCTGCAGGCTGAACACCTGGAAGCCGCCCGAGTCGGTCAGGATCGGCTTTTGCCATTGCATGAAGCCATGCAGGCCGCCGTGCTTGCGGATGATTTCCGAGCCCGGCCGCAGCCACAGGTGGAAGGTGTTGCCCAGCACGATCTGCGCGCCGACCTGTTCGACCTCGTGCGGCAGCATGGCCTTGACCGCGCCGTAGGTGCCGACGGGCATGAAGATGGGGGTCTGCACCACGCCGTGGTTGAGCGTGACGCGGCCGCGGCGGGCCTGGCCGTCGCGCGCGAGAAGTTCGAAGGAAAGTCCGGTCATGGCTGGGAAGGTTCGATGAACATGGCGTCGCCGTAGCTGAAGAAGCGGTAGCGCTGGGCCACCGCATGGGCATAGGCGCGCTGGATGGGGCCGATGCCGGCCAGCGCCGAGACCAGCATCAGCAGCGTCGATTGCGGCAGATGGAAGTTGGTCAGCAGCGCGTCGACGATGCGGTAGCGGTAGCCGGGCGTGATGAACAGCCGGGTGTCGCCCTGCGCCTCGCCGTCGAGCTGGCGCGAGGCCGGCTGCTCGGGCGCGTCGGGATACTGCTGCTGCGCGGCCGATTCGAGCGCGCGCACGCTGGTGGTGCCGACCGCGATCACGCGGCCGCCGCGCGCCCGCGCCTGGGCGATCGCCGCGACGGTCTGCGGCGGCACGGTGTACCACTCGGCGTGCATGACGTGGTCTTCGAGCTTGTCGACCCGCACCGGCTGGAAGGTGCCGGCGCCCACGTGCAAGGTCACGAAGGCGCGCGCGACGCCCTGGGCGGCCAGCGCGTCGAGCATCGCGGCGTCGAAGTGCAGGCCGGCGGTCGGCGCGGCGACCGCGCCGGGCGCGCGCGCATAGACGGTCTGATAGCGCGCCACGTCTTCGTCATCGGGCGCGTGGGTGATGTAGGGCGGCAGCGGCGTGGCGCCGTGCTGTTCGAGCAGCTCGAGCACCGGCGCCGGAAAGCGCAGGTCGTAGAGCTCGCCGGCGCGTCCCAGCACCGTGGCGTCGAAGGCCTCGGCCAGCCGCAGCGTCATGCCGGCGGCCGGCGACTTGCTGGCGCGCACGTGCGCCAGCGCGCGGTCGGGCTCGGTGATGCGTTCGACCAGCACCTCGACCTTGCCGCCGGTGGCCTTCTGGCCGGTCAGCCTGGCCTTGATGACCTGGGTGTCGTTGAACACCAGCAGGTCGTTCGGGCGCAGCAGTTCGCCGAGCTGGGCGAACTGGCGGTCGTGCAGTTGGCCGGCGCCGTCCAGGTGCAGCAGGCGGCTGCCGGCGCGGGTCGCGGCGGGCGATTGCGCGATCAGTTCGGGCGGCAGGTCGTAGTCGAAGTCGGAAACGGAAAAAGGAGCGGTCACGCGTCGGTCGGGCAATGAGGCCGCGCGCCGTGCGCCGGCAGGGTGGCGGCGGGGCGGGGGGCGGCGAACCGTGCATTTTAGCGTTTCGGCCGGCGGGCACTTGGGCCCGAGCCTGCATGCCATACTTCGCCGGCGGCCGCCAAGGGCCGCTGGAACAGGCGATAATCCGCGGTGCCGCCGCCTCCTCCTGGGGCGGCGAGCAATACTGCCCGGGTCGAATCCGCGGCGGGCTTACTGGCGTGAAGAGGTGGTTGTGCGTATCGAAGCGGGCATGGGCAAGATCAAGGCGCCGTTCAAATGGACCCGGACCTGGTTGCGGGGTGCCGCGCTGGCCACCGTCCTGGCCGGCACGATGGGCGCCGCGGCCGCGCAAGGCCTGCCGCCCGAGCTGGCCGAGGCCTGGAAGAAAACCAAGCTGCCCGACGGCGCGCTGTCGCTGGTGGTGCAGGAGGTCGGCGGCCCGCAGCTGATTTCGGTCAATCCCAAGCAGCCGCGCAACCCGGCGTCGGTGATGAAGCTGGTCACCACCTGGGCCGCGCTGGCCGAACTGGGTCCGAGCTACACCTGGCGCACCGAACTGCTGACCGAGCCCGGCGCGCGTCCCGACGCGCGTGGCGTGCTGCCCGGTCCGCTGTTCCTGCGGGCCGGCGGCGACCCGATGCTGATGCTGCAGGATCTCTGGACCCTGCTGCGCGAACTGCGGCTGCGCGGTGTGTCGCAGCTGTCGGACGTGATCATCGACCGCTCGGTGTTCGGCGCGGTGCAGATCGATCCGGGCGCCTTCGATGGCGCCGCCGACCGTCCCTACAACGCCAGTCCGGATGCGCTGATGATCGGCTTCGGCGCGTCGCGGCTGATCTTCACGCCCGATCCGGTGGCGCGCCGCTGGGTGCCGGTGATGGACCCGCCGCTGCCGGGCGTCTCGCTCGAAGGCCAGGTCGACTGGAGCGACGCACGCTGTCCCGGCCCGCCCGTGGTCGGCACCGAACCCATCCTCAGCCAGCAGGGCGTGTCGCTGCGGCTGACCGGCAAGGTGGCCGGCTCCTGCGGCGAATTCAGCCTGTTCCGGCTGGCCTTGTCGCAGACCGATTTCGCCCATAACGCGTTGCGGTATATCTGGGGCCAGCTGGGTGGCACCTTCACGGGCCAGGTCCGCGCCGGCGTGGTGCCGCCCGATGCGGTGCTGATGGCCTCGCACGAATCGCCGCCGATGTCCGAGGTGATCCGCCACATCAACAAGCGCAGCAACAACGTCATGGCGCGCACCGTGCTGCTGACGCTGGGCGCCGAGCGCGGCGCGCGGCCGGCCTCGGTGCCGACCAGCGGCCAGGCGCTGCAGGCAGTGCTGGCGCGCCAGGGGCTGGACATGCCCGAACTGGTGGTCGACAACGGCTCGGGCCTGTCGCGCAATGCCTCGGTGTCGGCCGACAGCCTGGCGCGCATGCTGCAGACCGCGTGGCGCTCGGCGGTGATGCCCGAGTTCCTGTCCTCGCTGGCCATCGTCGGCGTCGACGGCACGGTGCGCCGCCGCCTGCGCAACGATCCGGCGCAGGGCATGGCCCACCTCAAGACCGGCTCGCTGCGCGACGTGCGCGCGATCGCCGGATACGTGCTGGGCGCCAGCGGCAAGCGCTACATCGTCGTCAGCCTGGTCAACGACGAGCAGGCCTGGTCGGTGCGGCCGTTCGACGATGCGCTGGTCGGCTGGCTGGCCGAGCGCTGATGCGCTGATACCGCTAATACAATACGCCGCCCAAAAATTCCGCCGTCTCATTCCCGGAGAATCCTTCCATGCCGCTGCACGAAATCCGCCATCCCCTCATTCGCCACAAGCTCGGGGTCATGCGGCGGGCCGACCTCAGCACCAAGAGCTTTCGCGAGCTGGCCCAGGAGGTCGGCGCCCTGCTGACCTACGAAGCGTCCAAGGACCTGCCGCTCGAGCCGCATCACGTCGAGGGCTGGTGCGGCACCGTGCAGACCGAAAAACTGGCTGGCAAGAAGGTCACCGTGGTGCCGATCCTGCGCGCCGGCATCGGCATGCTGGACGGCGTGCTCAGCCTGATCCCGGGCGCGCGTGTCAGCGTGGTGGGCATCGCCCGCAACGAAGAAACGCTGCAGGCGCACACCTATCTCGAACGGCTGGTCGGCGAGCTCGACCAGCGGCTGGCGCTGATCGTCGACCCGATGCTGGCAACCGGTGGCTCGATGTGCGCCACCATCGACCTGCTCAAGCGCGCCGGCTGCAAGGAGATCCGCGCGCTGGTGCTGGTGGCCGCGCCGGTGGGCATCGAGCGGGTGCTGTCCGAGCATCCCGACGTGTCGATCTACACGGCATCGGTCGACGACGGCCTGAACGAACACGGCTACATCATGCCGGGCCTGGGCGATGCGGGCGACCGCATCTTCGGGACCAAGCAGAAGGAATGAACCGGCGGCGGCGCCGCCGCGCCGAGCCGCTGGCGCCGATCGTCTTCGAGGCGCGCTGGCGCAGTTCGGGCGGCCTGTGGCTCATCGGCTCGGTGCTCGGCACGCTGCTGTTCCTGGGTTGCGCGGCGCTGCTGGCTGCCGACGGCCAGGCCGGCGGCGCGGTGCTGCTGAGCCTGCCCGGCTGGCTGTCGGCGTGGCTGGCGTGGCTGTACCTGACCATTTTTTTCAGCGGCCGGCCGCTGCTGCGGCTGGACCCGCAAGGCGTCGGCTCGCCGCGCCTGCCCGGCGGCTTCGTGCCGTGGCACGACGTGCTGCGGCTGGAGTGGCTGCTGGTGCATCGCGGCCATGGCGTGGCGGTGGTGCATGTGCACCGGCCGCTGACGGGCGGACTGACGGCGCTGTTGCCGCAACGTTTGCGCTTGCGCTACGGCGTCCCGCTGCATGCCTTGCCGCGGCGGCAGCAATGGCGGGTCGCCGACGCGCTCGATCAGGCCATGCGCCATTGGGCACCCGCCAGCGCCCAGGCGGCCGAGACCGCGCGGGCGGTCGGCCAGCAGGCCTCGATCGAACGTGGCCGCGCCGAGACGCGCTTCGAGCGCCAGCTCGACCGCGCGGCGCCGACCGCGTGGGCCTGGCGGCTGGTGTTCGGTCTGTGCCTGGGCCTGTGGCTGATGCAGGTGCTGTTCGGCGTCAGCCCCTGGTCGCCATCGGCGATCACCCTGCTGCGCTGGGGCGGCAACACCGCGTTGGCGGTCGAGGCCGGCCAGGGCTGGCGCCTGCTGACGGCGATGTTCCTGCATGCCGGCGTGCTGCATCTGGCGCTGAATCTGTACGCCTTGTGGGCCGCCGGCGTGCTGCTGACCCGCTGGCTCGGCAATGCCGGATTTCTGCTGGTGTACGTCGGCGCGGGCCTGCTGGCCAGTGCGGCATCGCTGCATTTCGCCGCGCACACCAGCGTGTCGGTGGGGGCGTCGGGCGCGATCTTCGGCCTGGCCGGCGCGCTGTTCGCGGTCTGGCTGCGCCATCACCGGCGCTACGCGCTGGGCGCCAACGCGCACGTGCTGGTCAGCCTGTTCATCCTGGTCGCGGAAACCCTGCGGCACGGTCTGCTGCGGCCCGGCATCGACAACGCCGCGCATCTGGGCGGGCTGCTGGCCGGCCTGGTATTGGGGCTGTGCGTGCCGCCGCTGTTCGCGGCGCCGCGCGGCTCGGTCGTGCGCTGGCTCACGCTGGGCTGCACGGCGGTGGCCAGCCTGATCATGACGATCGCGATCGTGCGGCTGGTGCCGCCCGTAGCGCTGGCCGGTTAGCGCCGATCCAGCACCTCGCCGTACCACGCCAGCGTCGGGCCCAGTCCGGCAACCTGGCCGACGATCAGCAGCGAGGGCGGCCGGAACCCTTGCGCGGCGGCCTCGGCGGCGATGGTCGCCAGCGGAGCGTACAAGGCGCGCTGTTCGGCGCGGGTGCCATTCTCGATCAACGCACAGGGCGTGTCACCGGCCCGGCCGTGGCGCATCAGCCGCGCGGCCAGCCGCTCGAGCTGGCTCACCCCCATGTAGAAAGCCAGCGTCTGCTGGCCGCGTCCGAGCGCGTCCCAGTCCAGCGTGTCGTTCTCTTCCTTGCTGTGCGCGGTGATCAGCTGCACCGACTGGGCGTGCTCGCGGTGAGTCAGCGGCACGCCGCCATAGGCCGCACAGGCCAGCGCGGCGGTCACGCCCGGCACCACCTCGAAGGGCACGCCGTGGGCGCGCAGGTATTCGAGTTCTTCGCCGCCACGGCCGAAGATGAATGCGTCGCCGCCCTTGAGCCGCACCACGCGTTGGCCGGCCGCCGCATGCTCGCGCATCAGCGCGTGGATGCGCGCCTGCGTGGCGTGATGGTCCTCGCCGCAGTGCTTGCCGACGAACACCCGTTCGGCGTCGCGGCGCGCCAGCGACAGCACCTCGTCGCTGACCAGCCGATCGTAAAGAATGATGTCGGCTTCGTTGAGCGCGCGCAGGGCCTTGAGCGTCAGCAGGCCGGCGTCGCCGGGGCCGGCGCCGACCAGGCAGACGCGGCCCTGCGGCCGCGGCGCCGGCGTGGCCAGTTCGGCCTCGAGTACGGCCTCGGCCTGGGCCGGGCGGCCCTGGCGCAGCAGCGCCGCGACCGGGCCGTCCAGCAGCCAGTCGTAGAAGCCGCGGCGCGCACCCATCTCGGCGCGCGCCGCGCGGATCCGCTGGCGGTGGCGCGCGGCCAGGTCGGCCAGCGGCCCCAGCGTGTGGTCGAACAGGCTCTCGATGCGTTCGCGCAACCGGCGCGCCAGTACCGGCGCGGTGCCCGACGACGAGATCGCCACGATCAGCGGTGAGCGGTCGACGATGGACGGCACCTGGAACGACGACAGTTCGGGATCGTCGACCACGTTGACCAGCAGCCGGCGGGCCTGGCCGGCCTGCGCGACCTGTGCGTTGACCTCGCGCTGGTCGGTGGCGGCGATGACCAGCCAGACGTCCTGCAGCCAGGCCGGATCGAACTCGCCGGCCAGATGGCGCACGCGGCCGGCGGCGGCCCATTGCCGCAGCGTGTCGGTCAGGTCGGGCGCGCCGACGGCGACGTCGGCACCGGCCTCGAGCAGGGCCTGTGCCTTGCGTTGCGCGACCGCGCCGCCGCCGACGACCAGCACCGGGCGGCCGTTCAGGTCGGCAAAGAGGGGAAATAGTTTCATTGGACGGTTCAGCAGGCGGACGGGCGCAACAGGATTGCCGGCTCGCCGGATCCGGTCATCGTAGAAGGCCGCGCTTCATCTCTGCAACGCATTGTTGATTGGTTATTTATTTCTTCTGCTTATAAGGAGCGGCGTCAGGTTTGGACACGCTTTGGAGCCTTGCGCACCGGCGCGGCACGGTACCATCGGCCGAACGCTCAGGCGTGCCCGGTGCCGGCCCAGGCTGGCGGGCCCGCGCAACACAGGAGATCCCGGATGCAGAGTCGCTTCAATTCCTTGCGTGCTGGTGCTGGCCCCGTGCCTGCCCGACCGGCCACCCACCGGGTACGGGGGGTGGCGGGTGTGCTGGCCGCCGGCGCGCTGTCGCTGGCCGGCCTGGGCGCGCTTGGCTTGGGCACGGCCGCCGTGCCGGGCGCGGCGCAGGCCGCGCAGCCGGCGCCTTCGGGCATCTGCCAGGCGCGTTTCATGCACGACGGTGGCCGCCTGCAGGTGTCGGGCACCGGCATCATCCAGGTCCAGGCCGACCTGTCGTTCTCGGGCGTGTCCAAGCAGGGCGACCAGCGCTGCGCCGCCGACGTGCGCGGCAATGCCAGCTACGGGCTGGCCGGCCTGCCGGGCGGCAAGTCCGACATCGATCACCGGCTGCAGGTCAATGACGGCCGGTCGAGCTTCCAGCGGCGCGGCGGCGGTTCGGCCAGCGGCGACTTCGACCTGCGCCTGCTGGGCCTGTTCGGCTACGGCACGCCGATCACCGGCGAGGGCCAGCGCCTGCCCGGCGACAGCTTCCAGCTCGAGATCGGCGACCGCGGCCCCAAGGGCGAGGTCGGCCTGCCGCCCACCACCTTCAACATCGGCGAGCGGGTGGTGGGCGCCCGCGCCACCATCGACACCGCCGCGGCCGGCAGCCAGTCGTGCTGGCCGATCCGTTATTCGCGCAATACCGGCGCCACGCAGGCCAGCTTCAACGGCCTGGTGTTGCCGATCCCGGCGCTCAAGTCGGAAGTGACCGACTGGTTCTGCCCCGAGGTCGGCATGGTGCTCAAGCAGGAAATCATGCAGGCTGGGCAGCGCTCGGTCATCGAGGTGACGCAAGTGCGTTGAGGACCGTCCGGCGGTGTTCGACCGGACGAATATTGCGAGGTCAAAACCATAGGTAAGCGGGTGAAACTCAGGGGGACGGAACCCCCGGTGACGCTGCTATCATCTGGGACATCCCGGATCATCAAGGAGAGGTGCAATCATGGCCGTCAATCATTACGACGCTAGCAATTCCAAGGACAAGCTCATCGACAGCGTCAAGACCAGCCTGACCGACGCCGAGGATCTGCTGCGCGAGGCCGCCGCCTCCACCGGAGACCGCGCGGTCGAGCTGCGCGAGCGTGCGCTGGTGTCGCTCAAGCGCACCCGCGAAGCCCTCTACGACGCGCAGGACGCCCTGGTCGAGCGCAGCCGCAAGGCCGCCCGCGTGACCGACGACTACGTCCACGACAACCCCTGGCAATCGATCGCGGCAGCTGGCCTGACCGGCGTGTTGATCGGCCTGCTTCTGGGACGTCGTTGAGAAAAGGGCAGGGCAAGGCCTCGCGCCACGCCCGCCTTTTCCCGACGCGTATAGCCATATGGGCTTGAAAAAAACCGTAGGTTCGATCTCGAGCGGATTGATCTCGCTGGTGCGCACGCGCCTGGAGATCTTCGGGCTCGAGCTGGCCGAAGAAAAAACCCGTCTCATCAAGGTGCTGGCGCTGGCCTTCGCGGCCTTGCTGTTCCTGGCGCTCGCCCTGCTGGTGTTCTCGATCCTGGTGGCCGTGATGTTCTGGCCGACCGAAGATCGTTACCTGGCGCTGGGCGCGCTGGCAGCGGTCTACGGCCTGATCGGCCTGGTGCTGGTGCTCAAGTTGCGCAGCGAACTGGTCGATGGTCCGGCGCCGTTCAACGTCACGGTGCGCGAGCTCAGCCGCGACGTCACGACGTTCTCGCCGCGCCGTGACGACGAGCTGCACGACGATGATGATTCCCCAGCCCTGCGGCAGCAGGCCGGCGCCCCGCGGCGCGGCCCCTGACGCGATCCAAGGATGGCCAGCCGATGACTAACCGACATCCCGCCCACGTCGATCGTGGCGTCCGCCTCGAACTGCTGCGCGCCCGCGCCGCGGTCGAGCGCGAGGCGCTGTCCGCCCACTTCGGCCAGGTCGGCCGGTCGCTGGGCCCCCTGGCGGTGCTGGGCGGCCTCAGCAAGATGCCCGCCTCGTCGATGCTGACGCAGGGCATGGTGCTGCTGCGGCAATATCCCTTCCTGCTGTCGTCGCTGTCCGCGCTGTTCGCGGCCGGCCGCCGCAAGCGCGTGCTCAAGATCGGCGCGCTCGGCATGGTGGCCTGGCAGGGCCTGCGCTGGTGGCTGGGCCGCCGGGCGCAACCGGGCGCCGCGGCCGGCGCCAGGCAGTCGCAGTCCCGCTACTGAGCGGTCTGCCGCAGTAGCGGACGGCCCATGCGGCCGTCCGTACTCAGCCCTTTGTCAACCCCATCCCGATGAGCGGTACCGATTTCGACCAGCGGGCGCAGCAGTTGCGCGACCGCTACCAGGCGCTGGCCGACGCCGAGCCCGGCCTGCGCGTGCGCACGATGGCGGATCGCCTGGGCGTGGCCGAGGTCGAGCTGCTGGCCGCGCAATGCGGCGACTTCGTGGCCGAACGGCTCGACGTGCCGCCGCTGGAGCTGTTCCGCGACCTGGGCGACGTCAACGAAGTGATGGCCGTCACGCGCAATCCCTGGTGCGTGCACGAGCGCACCGGTCGCTACCAGAACGTGCGTATCGAAGGCAAGATAGGACTGGTCGTAGGCCCGGATATCGATCTGCGGGTTTTTTTCGCTCATTGGGACAGCGTCTGGGCGGTCGCGCAGACCGGCCGGCGCAGCCTGCAGTTCTTCGATGGCTCGGGCACCGCGGTGCACAAGGTCTACGCCACGCCCAACACCCATCTGCCCGACCTGCACGCGCTGGTGACCCGCCATGCGGCGGCCGAGCGGCAATGGCCGCAGCTGCGCACCTATCATGTCGCGCCAGCGCTCGACCGGCCCGACGATGGGGAAGGCCTGCGAGCCGGCTGGCTGGCGCTGCGCGATACGCACCAGTTCTTTCCGCTGTTGCAGCGTTTCCAGGTCTCGCGGGTCGGCGCCTTGCAGAGCGTCGGCAGCGACCTGGCCCAGGAGGTCGGCGTGGCCGGCGTGCAGCGTTTGCTGACGCAGGTCGCCGCGCGCGGCCTGCCGGTGATGTGCTTCGTCAGCAATCGCGGTATCGTCCAGATCCACACCGGTCCGGTCTACAACGTAAGCCGCGCCGGTTCGTGGCTGCACGTCGAAGACCAGCTGTTCAACCTGCACCTGAACGTCGATGCCATCGCATCGGCCTGGGTGGTCAAC
Organism: Pseudomonadota bacterium; assembly: GCA_023427085.1. GTDB lineage: Bacteria > Pseudomonadota > Gammaproteobacteria > Burkholderiales > Burkholderiaceae_B > Orrella. The sequence goes on along the minus strand of JAEZBO010000269.1, from coordinate 998 downwards.
AAGCCGACCGACGACGGCTGGGTCACCTCGCTCGAGGCTTATGCCGAGACCGGCGAGCTGATCGTGCAGTTCTTTGGTGCGCGCAAGCCGGGCCGGCCCGAACTGCGCGCCTGGCGGGAAACCCTGGTGGAGCTTTGCGATGAACCCTTGGCCAGCTGAAGTGCGCCGCCGTGGCGCCGTGGCGTGGTCGCGCCTGGCACTGGCGTGGCTGCTGGCGCTGTGCGCCGTACCGGGCGCGTGGGCGCAGGCGCGTGTCGTCACGCTGGGCGGCACCGTCACCGAGATCGTCTATGCACTGGGCGCCGGCGACGCGGTCGTCGGCACCGACATCTCCAGCCTGTATCCACCCGAGGCCACGCGCCTGCCGCAAGTGGGCTACTACCGCAGCGTGCCGGTCGAGGGCGTGGCCGCGCTGCGGCCCGATCTGGTGCTGGCCTCCGAGCAGGCCGGGCCGCCCGATGCGCTGGCACGCCTGCAATCGCTTGGCCTGACGGTGGTCAAGGTGCCGGACGGCGCGACGCTGGCATCGCTGCGTGCGCGCATCGTCGCGGTGGCCGCCGCGCTGGGCCGCGAGGCGCAGGCCGGCGGCCTGGTCGGCCAGCTCGAGCGCGAGCTGGCGCGGGCGCAGGCGGTCGAGGCGCCGCCGCTCAGGACGCTGGTCATCATGAACCGCAGCGGCACGCCGCTGGGTGCCGGGGACGGCAGCGCCGCCGACGCCATCCTGAAGCTGGCGGGACTGAACAACGTGCTGGCGGGCCAGCGCGGGTACCAGCCGCTGTCGGCCGAAAGCTTGCTGACGCTGGCGCCCGAGCTGATCGTCGTCACCGCCACGTCGCTGCCGGCCAGCGGCGGCATGGACGGCCTGCTGGCCTCGCCCGGCATCGCCGGCACGCCGGCGGCGCGCCACGGCGGCGTCATCGAGATGGACGACCTGCTGATCCTCGGGCTGGGGCCGCGCCTGCCGCAAGCGGTGCAGGCGCTCAAGGCCGGCGCCGCGC
>JAEZBO010000263.1 GCA_023427085.1 Pseudomonadota bacterium | reverse complement strand
TTTCAATCCCGTGACGCAATCGTCCAAGTTCGACCCGGACGGACGCTACGTCGCCCGCTGGGTGCCGGAACTGGCCGGGCTGCCGGTGTCGCTGCGGCACGCGCCCTGGACGGACCCGGGCAAGCTGCGCCGCCACGCGCCGGATTATCCGCCGCATCCGATCGCGGATCTCGCCGCCGGACGGGAGGCGGCGCTGGCGGCCTACCGCGCACTGAAGGACGGGGCGGGCGCTTGACGCCTGCCGCGGGTTCGCCGCGCATTGAGCGACGCGTCGCTCCCCTGCGCCCCGTGATGGGCAGCGATCGTTCTCGACCCGCATCCGCAGCGCCTGCGGAGTGTCCTGGCGGGCGTACCCTGGCGCGCTCCATCCGAACATCCACAGTTGCCGCGACGCCGGCCGGCGCGATCGCCGGCAGGTCGCGCGATGACGGCGCGAACGGGTTTCCTGAACAGCGACAGTGCGGCGCGGATCCGGGGCGATTCCCGTCACCCGCCGTTGGCGGACGCCGTGGTGTGATGGCGACCCCTTCACATCGACGCGGGCGCCGCCCGCGCCCAGGAGACCGCACCCATGCGCCAGAAGAACGCGATCGCCGCCTCGGCCATCCTCGCCGGCTCGATGCTGCTCACCAGCTGCGCGACCTACACCGGTCAGACCAACGCCCCCGACGATCCCAACCGCACCCGGAACAACGCCCTGATCGGTGCCGGCATCGGCGCTGTGGCCGGCCTGCTCAGCGGCGGCGACGCCACCGAGCGCCGCCAGCGCGCGATGGTCGGCGCCGGCGTCGGTGGCCTGGCCGGTGGTGCGATCGGCGCCTACCAGGATCGGCAGGAAGCCGAACTGCGCCGCCAGACCGCGGGCACCGGCATCCAGGTCGACCGCGAGGGCGACACCATCAAGCTCAACCTGCCCGATGGCGTGACCTTCGACTTCAACCGCACCGAGCTCAAGCCTCAGTTCTATCCCGCGCTCAACAACGTCGCCGCGACGCTGCGCGAGTACAACCAGACCATCGTCGAGGTCAGCGGCCACACCGACAACGTAGGCGGCGAGGCGGTGAACCAGCGCATCTCCGAGCAGCGCGCGCAGAACGTCGCCACGTACCTGATCGGCCAGGGCCTGCAGCGCGAGCGCTTCGAGGTGGCGGGCTTCGGCTACCGCTACCCGGAGGCCGACAATGCCACCGAGCAGGGTCGCGCGCTCAATCGTCGGGTGGAGATCCGGATCGTGCCGCTGCAGTCGTAAGCGGATCGACGCCGTCGCGCGTCGTCTCGATTCGACCGGAGGAGGGCCGCTTGTGCGGCCCTCTTTTTGATGGGCCATTGCCGCGACTGCGCTCGCACTTCCTAGCGTAAGGGGGCTCGCGGCGGCATTCACGTTCCGCGAATGGAGCGCTTGCTCCAATCGGAACGGATGCGACGCGCGCCGCGCGTCGCGCCCGTTCGACGAGCATGGAATCCGCAGGATCGACCCCGTCATCCGCTGCTCCCGCGCGCCCGCGACCGGTCCTCGGCAGGCGCGAGGCATTCGCGGTCACGATCGGTATCGTGGTCGGCGCCGGTATCTTCCGCACCCCTTCGCTGGTGGCTGGCGCGGCGCCGGACGAGGTCGCGATGCTGCTCGCCTGGGTCGGCGGGGGCCTGCTCTCGCTGGTCGGCGCGCTGTGCTACGCGGAACTCGCCACCACCTATCCCGGGCCGGGAGGCGACTACGCCTACCTGCGGCGCGCCTACAGCCTGCGCCCCGCATTCCTGTATGCATGGGCCCGGTTGACGGTGATCCAGACCGGTTCGATCGTGCTGCTGGCCTACGTGGTGGGCGACTACATGCGCCAGTTGCTCGATCTCGGGCCATGGTCGTCGTCGATCTATGCCGCGGTCACGGTGGCGATGCTGACGCTGTGCAACTGGTGGGGCGTGCGCCAGGGCACGGGAGTGCAGAACGTGCTGACCGCGGTCGAAGTGCTGGGCCTGTGCCTGGTGATCGCCGCCGGCCTGCTGTTCGCTCCGGACGCGAGCGCGCTGCCGCGCCCGGCCGAGGCCAGCGACGGGTCGCTCGGGCTGGTGCTGGTGTTCGTGTTGCTGACCTACGGCGGCTGGAATGAGGCGGTGTACCTGACCGCGGAGGTGCGCGACGCGCGCCGCTGGATGCCGCGGATCCTCACCCTGAGCCTGATCGCGATCGCCGCGCTGTACGTGCTGGCGAACCTGGCGTACCTGCGGGTGCTGGGGCTGGGCGGGATGGCGGCGTCGGACGCGGTCGCGGCGGACATGATGCGCGCGGTCTTCGGCGGCACCGGCGCGAGCGTCATGAGCGCGATCGTGGTGGTGGCCGCGCTCACCTCGGCCAACGCCACGCTGATCACCGGCGCACGCGGGGTGTATGCGGTCGGGCGGGATTTCCCCGCGCTGGGAATGATCGGCGACTGGGACGGTCGCCACGGCTCGCCGCGGGGTGCGGTGCTGGTGCAGGGCGGGCTGTCGCTGGCGCTGGTGGGCCTGGCCGCCACCGCGCTGGACGGCTTCCGCATGGCGGTCGAGTACACCCCGCCGGTGTTCTGGCTGTTCTTCCTGCTGGTCGGCGTGGCGCTGTTCGTGCTGCGCCGGCGCGACCCCGGTGCCAGGCGTCCCTTCCGCGTGCCGCTGTATCCGGCGCTGCCGCTGCTGTTCTGCGCCACCAGCGCATACCTGCTGTACGCGAGCCTGGCCTACACCGGGTTCGGCGCGCTGGTGGGCGTGGCTGTGCTTGCCGCCGGCGCGCTGCTGCTACCGTTGCTCCATCCGTCGCCGCATCCAAGGGAGTCTTCGCCATGACCGTCCGCCGGACATTCGCCCTCCTGCTGCTGTGCCTGCCGCTGCTGGGCGCCTGCGCCGATGCGCCGCCGGTGCCGGAGGTGCCGGCGGCGTCCTCCGCACGGGCGGAGTCGTCCGCGCCCCCTGCAACGGACGGCGATGCCAGCGAGGCACCCGGCATGGTCTACCGGGATTCGTACACCCGCGAGGCGCGCCCGCCCGGCTACCGCGAACCCGACGTGATCTACGTGCCCACCCCGCAGCCGGTGGTCGACGCCATGCTCGAACTCGCGGGCGTCGATGGCAGCGACGTGCTGTACGACCTGGGCTCGGGCGACGGCCGCATCCCGATCACCGCCGCGCGCCGGTTCGGCATCCGTGCGGTCGGGATCGACATCGAGCCGGTGCGCATCCGCGAAGCGAACGCCAACGCGCGCGCCGCCGGCGTGACCGACCTGGTGACCTTCCGCCAGGAGGACCTGTTCGAAGCCGACTTCAGCGAAGCCTCGGTGGTCACGCTGTACCTGCTGCAGAGCCTGAACCGGAAGCTGCGTCCGAAGCTGCTGGCCGAGCTGCGGCCCGGCACCCGCATCGTCAGCCATGCCTTCGACATGGGCGAGGACTGGCCGCCCGAGCAGGTGCGCCAGGTCGACAGCAGCACCATCTACCTGTGGACGGTGCCGGAGCGGTAGCCGCGCTGCCGGTCGGCGGTCGGCCCGCCATGTCCCGGGGCGAAGCGCGCGCACGAGCGACGCGGGCACAAAAAACCCCAGCCGGGCCGCGGCTGGGGTTCGGTGTTGGTGGAGGTGGCGGGAATTGAACCCGCGTCCGAAGGCACTCCATCCCCGGTTCTACATGCTTATCGCGTCGTTGGATCTCGCTCCGGGACAGCACGGCGCGCAGAGCGCATCCCGGAACCAGCCTGTGAGTTCAACCGCGGCAGACAGGCAACCGTCGCGGCTGGTTCCCGTGATAGTGACCCTACATCCACGAGCACGGGCACAAGTGGGTTCGGGGCTTACGCCTTAAGCGGCGAGAGCGTAGTTGTCGTCGTTGGCAACTATGAGTTTGCCGCTGGATTTACGAGGAAAGCTGCCCCCTCG
>JAEZBO010000241.1 GCA_023427085.1 Pseudomonadota bacterium | reverse complement strand
CGCGCAGTTCGGCGCCTGGCGCATCGGCAACCGGCGCGCCGCGGCGCCCGACTGCATGGCCGAGATCGCGCGCCGGCTGACGCCCGACGATGTCGCCGCGGTCGCGTCCTGGCTGTCGTCGCAAGCGCCGGCCGCCGCCGGTGCACCGGAAGCCGCGGTGCGCGCGCCGCTGCCGATGCGCTGCGGCAGCCAGGTCTATCCGGGCCAGGAGGGCCAGCCATGATCCGCCGCCTGCTCAAGGGCGCCGGGCTGCTGCTGGCGCTGGCTGTGCTGGGATTGGCGGCGATGTTCTGGCTCGGCACGCGCGAGCCCGCTACGATGCCGGCGGCGGCGCCGGCGGCCGCTCACGCCGCGCTGCCGGCGCTGCCCACGCTCGGTGGCCCGCCGACCGACGCCGCCGCGTCAGCCGCGTCAGCCGCGACCGCCGCGACCGCCGCATCAACCACCACCGCCGCATCAACCACCAACGCGTCACCGACGACCGCCAAGCCACCGCCCGCCGGCGGCAGCGCCGAGCGGATCGAGCGCGGCCGCTACCTGGCCGCGGTGGGCAATTGTATGGGTTGCCACACCGCGCCCGCTGGTCAGGCCTATGCCGGCGGCCGCGCGATCCCGACGCCGTTCGGCGACTTCTTCGGCCCCAACCTGACACCCGATCCGGAGTACGGCCTGGGCAACTGGAGCGCCGACGATTTCTGGCGCGCGCTGCGGCATGGCAAACGTCCCGACGGGGCCTTGTTGTATCCGGCGTTCCCGTACACCAGCTATCGCCACCTCAGCCGTGACGACGCCGATGCCATCTTTGCCTATCTGCGCAGCCTGCCGGCGGTCAAGCAGCCCAGCACGCCACACGGCCTGGCGTTCCCGTACAACCAGCGGCCGCTGATCGCGTTGTGGCGGGCGCTGTATTTCGACGCCGCCGCTGCTCTTCCGCAAGGCGTCGCCGGCGCGGCCGACGATCCGCAATGGCTGCGCGGGCGCTACCTGGTCGAAGGCGTGGCGCATTGCGCCGAATGCCATACCGCGCGCGGCCGCCTGGGTGCGCTGCAAGGCGGCAAACCGCTGCAGGGCGGCGTGATTCCGGCGCAGAACTGGTACGCGCCGCCGCTGACCGGCGACGACGGCGTCGGCCTGGGCCGCTGGAGCGAACAGGACATCGCCGACCTGCTGCGCAGCGGCATGGCGCGGCATTCGTATGCGCTGGGGCCGATGGCCGAGTCGGTGCGCAACGGCCTGCAGTGGGCCAGCGCCGAGGACGCGCAGGCGATGGCGCGCTACCTGAAAAGCCTGCCGCCGGCCGGACTGGATCGTGCCGCTGCCGCGGCGCCCGACCCGGGCGTCATGGCGCTGGGCCGCAAGCACTACGCGCAGTTCTGCGCTGCCTGCCACCAGGCCGATGGGCAGGGCGTGGCGCAGGCCTGGCCGCCGCTGGCCGGCAATCCGACCGTGACCGCCATCGAACCGGTCAATGCGATCCGCGTGGTGCTGGCGGGCGGCTTTGCGCCGGCCACCGTGCACCAGCCGCGCCCGCACGGCATGCCGCCGTTCGCGCACGTGCTCGACGATGCCGACGTGGCGGCCGTGGTGACCTACATCCGTAACAGTTGGGACAATCAAGCCGGGCCGGTGACCCTTCCTCAGGTGCGCCGGGTCCGCAACGAGCGCTGAGCGAAATATCGCTTTACGCTTGCTTGCCGATGCTGAAGGCATGGGGCAGGGTGGGCGGACAAACTTCGTGGTGCAGACAGCCGGTCGGATCGGGCTGTCCTACATCACCAGGAGTCTTTTCACCATGGCACTTTCCCTGAAGGATCACCACATCGCCATTCTGGCGCTCGATGGCTTCGAGCAGGCCGAGCTGGAGTCGCCTCGCGACGCGCTGCACAAGGCCGGCGCGCGCACCGCCATCGTGTCAGCGGAGAAAAAGCCCATCCAGGGCATGAATCATGACAAGAAGGGCGATACCTTCGACGTGGACCTGACCTGGGCGCAGGCCGACCCGGCCGACTTCACGGCCGTGCTGCTGCCCGGCGGCGTGGTCAATTCGGACGAACTGCGCATGGACACGCGGGCCCAGGCCTTCGTGCGCAGCATCGAAAAAAGCGGCAAGCCGCTGGCGGTGATCTGCCACGGTGCCTGGCTGCTGGTGTCGGCCGAATTGGTCAATGGCCGCACGCTGACCAGCTGGCCCTCGCTCAAGGACGATCTGCGCAACGCCGGCGCCAACTGGGTGGATCAGGAAGTCGCGCGCGACGGCAACTGGATCAGCAGCCGCAAGCCCGACGACCTGCCGGCCTTCAACAAGGCCTTCATCGAACTGCTGGGCGCCACGCCAGACGCCCAGTAAGCCGGCGGCGGCGCCAAGGCGCTCCGGCAAGTCGGCCCGTCGGCGCGCCATGCATGCGCCGACGGGCCGATTGCCGTCCCGCCGGTGCCGGATCCGGACCGGGCTGGGTAAACTGGCCGCAACGCTGACCACCCGCCGGACCCGTGCCCGATACTTCTCACCGCGCGCCGTCGCTGAACAGCCGTAACGACGTCGACCCTTCCATCGCCGAGTTTCTCGACGCGCTGTGGCTCGAGGACGGCCTGTCGCGCAACACGCTCGACTCCTACCGCAACGACCTGGCCGGCTTCGACGTCTGGCTGCGCCAGCAGGCCGGCGGCCGTTGCCTGCCGCAGGCCGACGCGGCCGACATCTCGCGCTGGTTCGCTGCCATGCACGCGCAGACCCGCCCGGCCACCGCCAATCGGCGCCTGTCGGCGCTGCGCCGCTATTTCCAGTGGGCCTTGCGCGGCCATCGGGTCGAGCACGACCCCTGCCTGACGGTGCGCGCGGCCAAGCAGCCGCGCCGCCTGCCGCACACCTTGTCCGAGGCGCAGGTCGACGCCTTGCTGGCCGCGCCGCAGGTGCTGACCGAACTGGGGCTGCGCGACCGCGCCATGCTCGAGACGCTGTACGCGACCGGCCTGCGGGTGTCCGAACTGGTCGGCCTGGGCTTATTGCACGTCAGCCTGAACGAAGGGGTGCTGCGGGTGGTGGCCGGCAAGGGCGGCAAGGACAGGCTGGTGCCGCTGGGTGCCGAAGCGGCGCACTGGATCGACCGCTACCTGAAAGAGTCGCGGCCGCTGCTGCTGGCCGGCAAGGTCAGCGATGCACTCTTCGTGACGGTGCGCGGCGAGGGCATGCATCGTCGCAATTTCTGGCTGATCGTCGAAAAATACGCGAAGCTGGCGCAGATCCAGGCGCCGATCTCGCCGCACGTGCTGCGGCATGCCTTCGCCACCCATCTGGTCAATCACGGTGCCGACCTGCGCGTGGTGCAGTTGCTGCTGGGCCATGCCGACATCTCGACCACGCAGATCTATACCCACGTGGCGCGCGAACGGCTCAAGACGCTGCATGCGCAGCATCACCCGCGCGGCGGCTGAGGCCCCGCGCGTGCCGTGACTGCGGTGTCCCCCGCGCGGCCTGCCCAGATACCGCGCGGGGTTGCAGCCTTGTCAGGCCTTGTCAGGCTGGTCGCCGCCGTCGCGCGGGTCGACCGCGCCGTTGCGTTCGGGGTTCGGCCGGTCATGCGAGATGCCGGCCTGCTCCTCGTCGACGATCGCATCGGGACCCAGCTCGGCGTCCTCGGCGATATGGTCGAAGGGATCGACCGATTCCCGTTCGCCGGTGCCCGAGGCGTCGCTATCGGTATCCGCTTGCCCCGCCGGCAGGTCGCTGGCCGAGTCGGTCGAATCGCTCGGACCCACGCCGGGGCCGGCCCGGCCTTCATGGATAGGCGCGCGAAGGATGTGGTGCTGGCTGAGTAGATTGAACATGTCGGGCCTCCTGGGTCCACGCAATAACAAGTTCCCACCTTGCCTGAAGCCGCGTAAACGGCGCTTGTCAGTGGGTATCGAAAGGTTGGCGCGTCAGTCGCCGGCGCTGCCGGTGATCGGCAGCACGATGCCGGTGATGTAGCTGCTGCAGCAAGGCGCCGCCAGGAACACATACGCCGGTGCGATCTCCTCGGGCTGGGCCGGACGGCCGAGGTCGGTCTTCTTGCCGAACTCGGGGATCTGCTCGGCGGGCCGGTCGGCCGGATTGAGCGGCGTCCACACCGGGCCCGGCGCCACCGCGTTGACGCGGATGCCGCGGCCGGCCAGGTTGGCGGCCAGCGAGCGGGTGAATGCGTGGATGGCGCCCTTGGTGGCCGAATAATCCAGCAGCTGGCCGCTGCCGCGCAGGCCGGTCACCGAGCCGCTGTTGACGATGCAGCCGTCGTCCGGCATCACCTCGAGCGCCGCGCGGGCCATGTAGAAGTAGCCGTAGATGTTGGTGCGCAGGGTTTCGTCCAGCCGTTCGTCCGACAGATCGGTCAGCGACTCGGCGTGTTCCTGGAAGGCCGCGTTGTTGACCAGGATGTCGACGCCGCCCAGCTCGCGCTGGCAGCGTTGCACGCTGTCACGGCAAAAGGCCGAATCGCGCACGTCGCCGGCGATCAACAGCCCGCGCCGGCCCTCGGCCTCGACGGCCGCCAGGGTCTGTTTGGCGTCCTCGTGCTCGTTCAGGTACAGGATCGCCACGTCGGCGCCTTCGCGCGCATACAGCACCGCGACGGCACGGCCGATGCCCGAGTCGGCGCCGGTGATCAGCGCGACCTTGCCGTCGAGCTTGCCGCTGCCCCGATAGTCCGGCGCCTGGTATTGCGGCGCCGGATCCAGGTCGCGCTCGCTGCCGGGCTTGGCCTGTTTCTGCTTGGGCAGCGGTGGCTCGGGATGTTTGCGGCTGCCGGACTGCGCGGGGCCATCGGCCGGTTTCGACGACGACTGCTGGTCGCGCTGGTCCTGCTGCCGTTGCAGGCGCTGCTGGCGCTCGGCGGTCTGGTCCTTGCTGGGGTGATCGGTCATGACGCGTCTCCTGTCTGTACGACGACCGCAGGATGCGGCCTGTGGACACCATGCCAGCATTGGCGGTTACTGCGTGTACCGACAGTTTTGCGCTGACTAGTGACTAGTGACGCGCCGGCCTGGTCGGCGTTCTGCCGTCAGGCGGCCGGTCTGCGCGCGGCGGACCCATGTCGGCGCCTTGACAGTTCTTTAAATTCCGGCAATTACGAACAAATGCAATAAAGGGAAATCAATGTCCGGAAGTATCAGTGACCGCCCGGTCATCGTGCATAGTGGCTTGAATTCTCTGGGAAAGCCGTCAAGCAGCCGACGGCCGACCTGCAAGCGCTGAATGTAAGCAAAGGTTGTTCAAAATGCCTGTTTCAGGAATGACGGGCCCCTGTGACGAGGGTAGCCCCTTGGCGGACCTGCTTGGCGATTCGCCGGCGATGCAGCAGGTCTGTCAACAGTTGCGACGAGCGGCGCCGACCAGTGCCACCGTCTTGCTGACCGGCGAGAGCGGCACCGGCAAGGAGCTCGCCGCCCGCGCGCTGCACCAACTGAGCCCGCGCAGCGCGGCGCCATTCGTGGCGCTCAATTGCGGCGCGATCTCGCCGCAACTGATCGAAAGCGAACTGTTCGGCCATGAGCGCGGCAGTTTCACCGGCGCCGCCCGCCGCCACCCCGGCTTTTTCGAACGCGCCCACGGCGGCACGCTGTTTCTCGACGAAGTCACCGAAATGTCGCCCGAACTGCAGGTCAAGCTGCTGCGGGTGCTCGAAAGCGCGCAGTTCCAGCGCATCGGTGCGACCCGGCCGCAGGACTGCGACGTGCGAGTGGTCGCGGCGACCAACCGCTCGCCCGAGCAGGCCGTCAGCGACGGGCGCTTGCGCGAGGACCTGTACTACCGGCTCGCGGTGTTTCCGCTGGCGCTGCCGCCGCTGCGCCAGCGCGGCGCCGACGTCGTGCTGCTGGCCGAGCATTTTCTGGCGCAACTGAATCGCGAGGCCGGCAGCGCGCGCCGTCTGGCCGATGGCGCGCGCCAGCAACTGTTGCAGCACTGTTGGCCCGGCAACGTGCGCGAGCTGCGCAACTACGTGCGTCGTGCCTATCTGTTGGCTGACGGCGAGATCATCGATGCGCCCTTGCTGCCCGGCCATGCGCCGCGTATCGATATCGTCGGCGGCGACGAGGCGGGCCAGATCCAGGTGCGCATCGGCGCGACGCTGGCCGAGGCCGACCGGCAACTGATTCTGGCCACGCTGGCGCGTTGCGGCGGCGTCAGGAAGCAGGCCGCCGAGATGCTTGGCGTCAGTCTCAAGACCTTGTACAACCGCCTGCAGCGCTATGCCGACGATGGCGCGGCGATCGAGTCCGACGTGGCCCCCGAGGGCCTGGTCGAACAATGATCCCGGTGCCTTGGCACCGCCATGCTGCATCATCGTCACAGCACCGCGGCCTGCAAGGCCGGCTCTCTGGCCGGGGGCCGGCCGGGCGCCAGCGCGGTGTTTGGATGACGCTGATAGACGCGGCCGCACAGCGCCGCGAATAACTGCAGATAAGCCTCGACCGCTCCCGTCCAGCTGTGGTCCTGCGCCATCGCATTGCGCCGCATCGTGTCCCAGGTCTGCGTATCTTCGTAGAGACGCAGTGCCCGGCCGAGTGCGGCGCTCATCGCCTCGGGGGCCGATGCGTCGAACAGCAGACCGTTGGCGCGCTGGGTGGCCTGGCCGCGCGCCAGCAGGCCCGGGTCCTCGATGGCATCGACTAGCCCGCCGACCGCCGTGGCGACCGGCAGCGTGCCATAACGCATCGCGTAACGCGGGCTCAGGCCGTAGGGCTCGAAGCGGCTGGGATGCCACAACACATCGGCGCCAGCCAGCAGGCGATGCGCCGAGGCTTCGTCATAGCCGATCTGTACCGCGACGCGGCGCGGATGCGCGGCAGCCAGCGCCAGCAGCGCCCGTTCGTAGCGTCGCTCGCCACGGCCCAGCGCGACGAACTGCAAGGTCGGGTGGTCTTGCAGCGCGGCCGGCAGCCCGGCGATGGTCAGGTCGACCATCTTCTGGCCGGTCAGCCGGCAGCATGACGTCACCAGCAGTGCATCGGGGTCGACCGGCAGGCCGTGATCCTTCTGCAAGCGCATCTTCCAGTGCGCCTTGTTGACCATGTGCTCGGCGTTGAAGCCGTGGCGGCCCAGGTGCGTGTCCTTCATCGGCGACCAGATGGAGGTGTCGATACCGTTGGCGATCGCGCCGAATGCATCGCCGCGTGCCTGCAAGGCTTCGTGCAATCCGCAGCCGCGTTCGGGCGTCAGGATCTCACGCGCATACTGCTCGCTGACCGTGGTGACCCTGTCCGCATGGGTGATGCCGGCCAGCATGAAGTTGATGCGGTCCTGCGCGACCAGGCCACGTGCCTGGTAGGCATGGGCGGGCAGTTGCAGGCTGTTGAGCTGGGCGACGTCGAAGACGCCCTGGAAGGCCAGGTTATGGATGGTCAACACCGTCTTGACGCGTCCGCCGGTGGCCACCTTGACCAGCAGCGGCACCAGGGCGGCATGCCAGTCATGCGCATGGACCACGTCGGGCCGCTCCAGCCCTGACAGGCCTTGTGCCACCGCGGCCGCCGCGTGCGCCAGCGCGGCAAAGCGCTGGGCATTGTCGGGGTAGGGTTCGCCTTCGTCGTCGACATACAGGCCGGTCCGGTCGAACAGTTCAGGGTTGTCCAGCAACAGGCAGCCCATGCCGGTCCGTTTGCAATGGGCATCGATCAGCCGCGCCGGCCCGCCCGGCAGGCCGCCCATCTGCCATTGCGCCATGGGCCGGACCTGCGACAGCACGCCCGGGTAGGCCGGCATCAGCAGCCGCAGCTCTTGCCCGGCCTGTGCCAGCGCGTGATATAGCCCGCTGATCGCATCGGCCAGCCCGCCGGTCTTGGCCAGCGGATAGGCTTCCGCCGCGACGATCAAGATTCTGCCTGCCATGCGCTGCTCCCGTGGCGGGCGGGGCGCCCGCGCTACCGAAAGATCATGCAAGAACCGTGCCGATATTCGGCAAACTCTGTCCCACGCCCGGTGAGGGGCGGGCATCCGGCCAGCATGGAGGGCGTGAGCCGGTAAAGCCGACCGACGACCGGTAAAACTTACCGGTCGCGGCTGGCTGGCAAGGATCGTTCTTCAGTAACGGAAGCCGCCGTGTCGACGGACATTGCTGCGTTGCCGGAAACCGTTACGGCGGCGGCAATCGCTTCAGTGGCTGAACAGCAGGAAGCCATACACCAGGAACAGCACCAGATGCATGTAACCCTGCAGCACCGAGGTGCGCTGCCCCTTGAACGACAACAGCGACAGGAGCACGGTGGCGACCAGCAGCACGGTCTCCAGCCCCGAAATGCCCATCGTCACGGTCTTGCCGGTGACCTGGCCGATGATCAGTACGGCGGGCACCGTCAGGCCGACCGTCGACACGAAGGCGCCCAGGCACAGGTTGATCGCGCGCTGCATTTCGTCGTTGCGGGCGGCCTTGACCGCCGTGATGGATTCGGGCGTGAAGACGATGATGGCGATCAGCAGCCCGCTGAGCGCGACCGGCGCGCCCGCGGTCATCACGCCATAGTCGATGACGATGGCCAGGTGGTGGGCCAGCAGCACGATCGGCACGATCATCGCCAGCAGCAGGATCGTGCTGAGCCAGAGGCCGGCGCGGCTGGCGGCCGGGGCAACCGCGGCAAGGGGAGCAACCGAGGTGACTGGGGCAACCGGCGCGGCATGACCAACCGGCGCAGCTTGAGCGACCGGCGCAACCGAGGCAGCAGGCGCCGCCGGGGCAGCGACGGCAGCGCCTACCACGCCGCCGGGCCGCGCCGGCACCCACATCGAGCCTGGCGCGGGCTGGATGAACAGGCGCCGCTGGCTGCCCATCTGCAAAGCCAGAAACACCGCGTACAGCAGCGCCGTCACGCCGGCGATGGCCCAGCTCTGCGTGCCGCTGAACTGGCCCGCGCCGCTCAGCTGGTTGGGCAGCACCAGCGCCAGCGCGGTCAGCAACATGATCATCGACAGATAGGCGCTGGTGCCCTGGGCGTTGTATTCCTGTTCACCGTGGCGAAGGCCGCCGACGACCAGGCACAGGCCCATCACCAGGTTGACGATGATCATCATGACCGCGAAGATCGAGTCGCGGCCGATGGTCGGAAACTCGCCGGGGCCCAGCAGCACCGAGGCGATCAGGATCACCTCGATCAGCACGATCGACAGCGTCAGGATCAGCGTGCCGTACGGCTCGCCGAGCCGATGGGCGAGCAGATCGGCCTCTTTGACGACGCCGAACGAGGCCGCCACGATGGTCACGAACAGCACCGCGAAACACACGATCGCGGTGGTCGGCGCCAGCGGCGCGGCCAGCCACGCGTGGCCCCACAGGCCGAAGGCGGCGACGGCCAGCCAGGCCCAGGCCAGCCGCAGCCAGGTCGGCCAGGGAATGACGGAAGTGGTGTTGCCCGCTTGCGGGCCAGGGGGGGTCGAGGAGGGCAGGGAACGGGGAGCCATCGCATCCATCCAGATCATGCGGGGCCGTCCCCGGTGCGCACAACCTTCTGGGCCGTCCTCGAAGGGCGGGCAGCGATGCGGCCCGCGGCCGCCATCTTACCCGGCTTCGGCGCTCAGGTCAGGTCAAGTCAGGTAGGTGCGCAGCGTCTTCATCAAGGTATCGATCTCGGCGTCGGCATCGGCGCCTGCGGGCTGGGCAGCGGGACGCGCCGAGCCGAACAGCTCCTGCAGATGGCTGTGCAGCACTTCGGCCATTAGGCCGTTGGCGGCGCCGCGCAAGGCGGCGATCTGTTGCAGCAGCGCCTTGCAGTCGACGCCGTCCTCGACCGCGCGCTCGAGCGCCTCGGCCTGGCCGCGGATGCGGCGCAGGCGGGTCACGGCGCGTTTTTTGTCTTCTGCGGAATGGGGCATGGCGGCCGGCTCGAGGGTGGATACTGGGAGCCAGTATATCAATCCCGCTGCCTTTAACATGGCACGGTACGCTGTCGTGGCGCGCCGTCGCGGCCTGGCGGACGGCAGGCGCTGGATACTGGACCCTAGTATGCCGTACAATACTCCCCTATAGTATGCTTGATTCAAAGGACCACACATGAAGTCACGGGCAGCAGTCGCATTCGAAGCCGGCAAACCCCTGCAGATCGTCGAGATCGACGTCGAGCCGCCCCGCAAGGGCGAGGTGCTGATCAAGATCACCCACACCGGCGTCTGCCACACCGACGCCTTCACGCTGTCCGGCGACGATCCCGAGGGCCTGTTCCCGGCCGTGCTGGGCCACGAAGGCGCCGGCGTGGTGGTCGAGGTCGGCGAGGGCGTGACCAGCGTGCGGCCCGGCGACCACGTCATCCCGCTGTACACCGCCGAATGCCGCGAGTGCCTGTTCTGCAAGTCGGGCAAGACCAATCTGTGCACGGCGGTGCGCGCCACCCAGGGCAAGGGCGTGATGCCCGACGGCACCAGCCGCTTTTCGTACCAGGGCAAGCCGATCTATCACTACATGGGCTGCTCGACCTTCAGCGAATACACCGTGGTCGCCGAAGTCTCGCTGGCCAAGGTCAATCCCGAATCCAATCCCGAGCACGTCTGCCTGCTGGGCTGCGGCGTCACCACCGGCATCGGCGCGGTCCACAACACCGCCAAGGTGCAAGAGGGCGACAGCGTGGCGGTGTTCGGCCTGGGCGGCATCGGCCTGGCGGTGATCCAGGGCGCGCGCCAGGCCAAGGCCGGCCGCATCATCGGCATCGACACCAACCCGGCCAAGTTCGAGCTGGCCCGCACCTTCGGCGCGACCGATTGTGTCAACCCCAAGGATCACGACAAGCCGATCCAGCAGGTGATCGTCGAGATGACCGGCTGGGGCGTGGATCACTCGTTCGAATGCATCGGCAACGTCAACGTGATGCGGGCCGCGCTCGAAAGCGCGCACCGCGGCTGGGGCCAGTCGGTGGTCATCGGCGTGGCCGGCGCAGGGCAGGAGATCTCGACCCGGCCGTTCCAGCTGGTGACCGGCCGGCGCTGGCTGGGTTCGGCCTTCGGCGGCGTCAAGGGCCGCTCGCAACTGCCGGGCATGGTCGAGGACGCGATGGCCGGCAAGATCGAACTGGCGCCGTTCGTCACGCACACGATGGGTCTGGAAGACATCAACGAAGCCTTCGACCTGATGCACGACGGCAAGTCGATCCGCTCGGTGGTGCACTACTGATCGCAGGCGGGCCGCGTCCCGCGGCCCATCGACGGCGGCAGCCGTGGTCCGCTCAGTCCGACGCCGCGGCCAGGCTGGCCGCGTCGGCTTCGGCGATGGTGATGCGCTCGATCGACGCACGCATGTGATGCAGCGCCGCCTCGCGCGCGGCCGGCGCGTCGCGCCGGTCGATCGCGGCGGCGATGGCGGCGTGCTCGATCTCGACCTGCCGGAAGAAATCCTGGCGCCGCGCCTCGTTGGCGCGGGTCACCTGGATGGCCTCTTGCAGCGCCCGGCCGATGAACTCGAGCAGCGAGGTCATCAGCGGATTGTTGGCTGCCTGCGCGATGGCGATATGAAAGGCGATGTCCTCGATGACACCGTCGCCGCCATCGGCCACCGCGTCGTCGATGCGGCGCAAGGCCCGCTGGATCTTGTCGTTCTGCGCTTCGCTGCGGCGGCTGGCGGCCAGCGCCGCCATCTCGCTTTCGAGCCCCGAACGCACCTCCTGTACCGCGCGCACCTCGAGCTGGCCGCCCAGCGCATCGATCCGGAAGGTGTTGTAGCCCTGCGGGCTGAGCACCACGGTGCCGCTGCCCTGGCGCGATTCGACCAGGCCTTCGAACTTCAGGCGCGAGATCGCTTCGCGGATGACGGTGCGGCTGACGCCGAACTGCTCGGCCAGCTGCGGTTCGGTCGGCAGGCGCGCGTTGACCGGATACGAGCCGCTGCGCACCTGCTCGATCAGCGAGGCGGTGACCTGGTCGGCGAGCGTGCCCGAACCTTGTGTTGCGGTGGATCCGGCGGCGCGCACGGCCATGGCAGTCTCCTGGATCAGCCGCTGAACCAGCGGGCCGGGCCCATCACCAGCACCGGGAAGAACACGAGCAGGAACAGCACGATCAGCTCGGCGATCAGGAAGGGCCAGACGCCCTTCATGACGTTCTCCATCGGCTGGCGCGTGACCCCGGCCACGACGCTCAGCACGGTGCCCACCGGCGGCGTGATGAGGCTGATCGACATGTTGATGATGAACAGCACGCCGAAGTATACGGGATCGATACCGGCCGCCTTGACGATCGGCATCAGCACCGGCGTCAGGATCAGGATGGTCGGCGTCATGTCCATCGCGGTGCCCACCAGGATCACCAGCAGCATCAGCGCCAGCAGCAGCAGCGTCTGGTTGTCGAGGAACGGCTCCATCATGTCGGTGATCGCGCCCGGCAGGTCGGCGACGGTGATCAGCCAGCCGGCGATCGAGGCCGCGGCCACCAGCATCATCACCACCGCGGTGGTGCGCGCGGCGGTCATGAACACCGCATACAGCTGCGCGAGTTTCAGCTCGCGGTAGATCACGGTCGAGACGAACAGCGCGTAGACCGCGGCCACCACGGCGGCCTCGGTCGGCGTGAACACACCCATGCGCAGGCCGACGATGATGATCACCGGCAGCAGCAGCGCCCAGCTGGCGTTGGCGATCGCGCCCCACATTTCGCGCGAGCTCTTGCGCGGCGGCGTCTGCAGATTCTCCTTGCGCACCAGGATCCACCAGGTCGCGGCCAGCGCGATACCGATGTAGATGCCGGGCATGATGCCGGCCAGGAACAGCTTGGTGATCGACACGTTGGCGGCCACGCCGAAGATCACGAAGCCGATGCTGGGCGGGATCACCGGCCCGATCACGCTGGACGCGGCCACCAGCCCGCCGGCGCGGGTCTTGGAGTGGCCGGCCTTGATCATCATCGGCACCAGCAGCGCCGACAGCGCCGCGGCATCGGCGACCGCCGAACCCGACAGCGCCGACAGGATGCAGGCGGCGACGATGGTCACGTAGCCCAGCCCGCCGCGCACGTGGCCGACCACGGCCAGCGCCACGTCGACGATGCGGCGCGACAGCCCGCCGACGTTCATGATCTCGCCGGCCAGCATGAAGAAGGGGATCGCCAGCAGCGGGAAGTTGTCGGCACCGGCGATGAAGTTCTGCGCGATGATCTGGGCATCGAAGATGTCCAGGTGCAGCATCAGCGCCATCGACGAGACCAGCAGCGCGAACGCGATCGGCATGCCCAGCGCCATCGAGCCGAGCAGGGCGCCAGCAAATATCAGCACGGTCATGGTTGTTTTCCTTCGGCGGCGGCCAGCTCGCGCTTGAGCGAATCGAGCTCGGCCTTTTCTTCGGACTCGGTCACCATCACCAGCTCCTCGTCGTCGATGCGGCCGGTCAGCACGCGCAGCAGGTCCCAGAACACCAGTGCGCCCGCCGACAGGCTGAACACGATGCCGACCACGTAGACGATCGACATCGACAGGCCGGTGGCCGGCGCCTCGACGTTCAGGTTGATCAGCGTCTGCGCCCAGCTGCCCGACAGGAACAGCCACAGCGTCGCCAGGATCAGCAGCTGGCTGATCACCAGCGCGATCTTGCGGCCGCGCACCGACAGGCGGCGCACCACGATCTCGACGCCCAGGTGCTGGCGTTCGCGCAGCGCGATGATGCCGCCCAGGAACACCAGCCAGACGAACAGCCAGCGCGACACTTCCTCGGACGAGGTGATGCCGGAGTTGAAGGCGTAACGCAGCACGACGTTGCTGAACACCAGCACCACCATGCCGACCAGGCACAGCACCATCAGGACGCCGAGCATCTTGAAGTAGCCGTCGATCAGTTTTTTCATGTCAGCCACCCATGCGCGCCTGGTGGGCGCGGACGATGGACAGATAGTCCTTGTCGGCCACGAAGCCCAGCTTCAGGGCACGCGTGGCGGTGAAATCGTTCGGCCACGACGCGACGATGCGTTCGATGGCGGGGTCGATCTCGTGACGGATACGGGCCACCGCCTCGTCGCCAGCGGCCTCGCGCATCGCTTCGATCATGTCGCCGACCGCGACCGACAGGCCGGGCAGGTTGACGGTGCGGTCATTGCCCAGCAGCTCGCCGTCCAGCGCCAGCGCCAGCGCCAGGTTGTCGATCGCGCGGTCGGGCGACTGCAGCCACATGCGCATGCCGGTCGAGACCGGGCAGACCGCCTCGACGCCGGCCAGCGGCTCGCGGATGATGCCGCTGGCAAAGCTCGAGGCGGCCTTGTTGGGCTTGCCCGGCCGCACCGAGATGGTGGGCACGCGCAAGGTGATACCGTCGATGAAACCCTTGCGGGTGTAATCGCCGACCAGCAGTTCACCGATCACCTTTTGCACGCCGTACGAGCTTTGCGGCAACGCACGGGTGTCGTCGGGCAGCTTGTCCGGCAGCGTGCCGCCGAAAGCCGCCACCGAGCTGGTGAACACCACGCGCGGGCGGGTGCCGAGCGCGCGGGCGCGCTCGAGCAGCAGCCGGGTCGCGTCGACGTTCACGCGCATGCCCAGGTCGAAGTCGGCCTCGGCCTGGCCGCTGACGACCGCGGCCAGATGCACGATGGCATCGGTGTCCGGGCCGATCGCGCGCGCCAGCGTGTCGGCGTCGTGGACGTCGGCCACCAGGCTTTCCACACGCGGGTCCTGGACCGGGCACGGCGCCAGATCGACGCTGACGATACGCGTGACGGCACGGCCGGCCACGCCGGTCTCGAGCAGGCGCGTGACGAGCATGGAAGCCAGGAAGCCGGCGCCGCCGGTGATGGTGATCTGCATGGTCTGTTCTCTTGTTGCTTGTGCTTACTTGGCCGCGCCGCGGACCTTCTCGATCTCGGCCAGCATCTCGGCGCCCAGCGGGCCGCCCAGATCGGACGAGAACTTGTCGATCACCGGCTTGAGCTTGTCGCGCATGCGGGCAGCTTCGTCGGCCGACAGTTCGTTGACTTCCATGCCGCGCTCCTTGAGCTCGGCCAGGAACTTGGCTTCGCTGTCGCGAGCCACCTGGCGCTGGTAGGCCGAGGCTTCGGCGGCGCTTTCACGCATCAGCTTCTGCTCGTCCGGCGACAGGCGGTCCCAGACGCGCTTGCTGATCACCGCCACGTAGGGCGTGTAGGTGTGGCGCGTCACGCTCAGGTACTTCTGCACTTCATTGAACTTGGAGGTGTTGATGGTGCCCAGCGGGTTCTCCTGGCCGTCCACCGCGCGCGATTCGAGCGCCGTGTAGACCTCGGGGAAGGGCATCGGCACGGCGTTGGCGCCCAGCGTGTTGAAGGTCTCGATGTAGACCGGGTTCTGCAGCACGCGGATCTTCAGACCCTGCATGTCCTCGAACTTGGTGATGGCGCGGCGGCTGTTGGTGATGCTGCGAAAGCCGTTCTCCATCCAGCCCAGCAGCACGATGCCTTTTTCTTCCATCTTGGCGGCGATCGACTCGCCGACCTTGCCGGCCAGCACCGCGTCGACTTCCTGCGCGGTCTGGAACGTGAAGGGCAGGTCGAGCAGGCCGATCTCGCGCACCACGCTGGCCATCGGCGAGGACGTGATGATGCCGAGCTCCTGCACGCCGCCCTGCACGGCCGAGGTCATCTGCACGTCGCCGCCGATGCTGCCGTTGCCGTGCACGCGCACCTTGAACTTGCCGTCGCTGCCCTTGTCGAGCAGCTCGGCCCAGCGCTTGGCGCCCAGCGCGGCCGGGTGATCGTCGGCGATCACGTGGCCGAGCTTGAAGGTGCGCGACTGGAACTCGGCGGCCGAGGCGCCGGCGGCCAGGCAGACGGCGATTGCGCCGGCGGCCAGGCGGCCGATCCAGGGGTTGAAGGTCTTGAAGGTCATCGTAGGTCTCCCTTGTTTTAAATATGAAAGATGCTTCTGCAAAAAACCGCTGACAGGCCCGGCGGGCCTAGGCGGCGATACCGTCGTCCCGCCACGCGCGCAACCAGCCGAAGCTGTCGGCCGAGGCGCCGGTGGGTTTGTATTCGGCGCCGACGTGGCCCTGCCAGCCCAGCCGGCTCAGCTCGCGCAACACTTCGGCGTAATTGAGTTCACCGCGGTCGGGTTCGCCGCGGGCCGGCACGCCGGCGATCTGCACGTGGCCGATCTTGTCGTAATGGCGGCGCAGCCGGGTGATCAGGTCGCCTTCCTGGACCTGCGTGTGATAGCAGTCGAACATGATGCGCAGGCTGTCCAGGCCCTCGTGTTCGATCAAGGCGGCGGCCTGTTCGACGCTGTTCAGGAAATAACCCGGCCGGTCGCGGCTGTTGAGCGGCTCGATCACCAGCGTGATGCCGCTGCCCTGCGCCAGTTGCACCGCGCGGCGCAGGTTGGCGACGTAGCAGCGCTGCGCCTCGTGGCGCGGGATGTGGCCGGCCAGGCCGGCCATCACGTGCACCGCCGGGCGGCCGATCGCCTGTGCATAGTCGAGCGTCTGGCGCAGCGACTGTTCGAAGGCGGCTTCGCTGCCGGGCAGGGCGGCCAGGCCCCACTGGCCGTCGGCGCCCCACGGCGAATTGATGCCGACCATGGTCAGGCCGTTGTCGGCCAGCAGTCTGACGGTCTGTTCGGCGTTGGCGTGTTCGTACGGAAACCAGCATTCGACCGCGCTGAAACCCGCCTGGCGGGCGGCGG
This sequence comes from Pseudomonadota bacterium, assembly GCA_023427085.1. Taxonomy (GTDB): domain Bacteria; phylum Pseudomonadota; class Gammaproteobacteria; order Burkholderiales; family Burkholderiaceae_B; genus Orrella. Next base: position 47,955 of record JAEZBO010000241.1, on the reverse strand, counting down.
CGAAGCGTTCGGCGAACGGCAATTCGGTGAACAGGATGGACAGGTTGGCCGAGAATTTCAGCATGGCGTCGCGAGGGGTCGGCAAGAGGGCGGTTGAAAGGAGAGGGCGCGGCTTACCAGCGCGCGCCGAAGGTCTGGCGAAGTTCGTCGATCTGCGCCGCGTCGAGCGGTGCCGCGTCGGTCAGCAGCCATAGCCGGGCGGTTTCCTCGAGCTCTTCGAGCACCGCCATCGCGGCCATCGGCGAGTCGTGCCAGACATTGGGGCCGAGCCGGTCGAGCATCACCGCGCGCAGCGGCGCATCGGCCTGGCGGGCCCGCGTGATCGCCTGCGCGACGAGTTCGCCGACCTCGGCCGCGCCGGGCCGGTGATACGGAATCAGCGGCACGTGGCCGACCTTCATCACGTAATAGGGCGTGATCGGTGGCACGATGTCGCTGTCGCGCCAGACGCCCTTGAGCGTCAGCGCGACCAGATGGGTGCTGTGCGTGTGGATGACGCAGCGTGCCGACGGATCGGCGCCGTAGATGCGCCGGTGCAGCACGATGGTCTTGCTGGGCCGCGCGCCGGCCGGCGCCTGGCCCTGCGCATCGACGCGCACCAGGTCCTGCGGTTGCAGGCGGCCGAGGCAGGCGTCGGTCGGCGTGATCAGGATGCTGTCGTCGTCGAGCCGGCAGCTGATGTTGCCGGCGGTCGCGTGCACGTAGCCGCGCGCGAACAGCGATTGTCCGACGACGCAGATTTCTTCTCTGAGCTGGGTTTCGTTCATGGCGGGTCGAGACTCAGGCCGCTTGCAGCGCCTGGAAGGCCTTGGTGAAAAAATCGTCCGCGCCAAAATTGCCGGACTTGAGGGTCAGGTGCAGGCCTTCGTCGGCGCCGATGGCATCGCTGCGCGCGTGGCACCAAGGCACGCCGGGATCGATCTGCGGACCGATCAGCAGGCGTTCGATGCCCAGCGCCTGCACGCAGGCGCCCGAGGTCTCGCCGCCGGCGACGATCAGTTGCCGGACCTGTAGGTCCATCAGGCCGCGCGCGATCGTGGCCAGCGTGCGCTCGACCATCGCGCCGGCTTCGTGGGTGCCCAGGCGGGCCTGGATGGCCTTGACGGTCGCCGCGTCGGCGGTCGAATAGATCAGCACGCTGCGGTCCTGCTCGAGCAGGCCGGCGGCCCACTGCAGCGCGGCGCCGGCGACGTCTTCGCCCTGCGCGATGCGCAGCGGGTCGAGCGCGTAGGCCGCGCCGCCTTGCTGCTGGTAGTCGGCGATCTGGCGTTGCGTGGCGCTGGAGCAGCTGCCGGCCAGGATGGCGCGCTTGCCGTGCGCGGCGGGCAGGCGGCCGGCCTCGCGGTTGGCCGCGAAGCCCCACTGGCCGGGCAGGCCGATCGCCAGGCCCGAGCCGGCGGTGACCAGCGGCAGGTCGGCGCAGGCTTGGCCCAGCGTGATCAGCGCGTCATTGTCGACCGCATCGAGGATGGCGATGCCCACGCCTTGCTGTTGCAGCTGGGCGAAACGCTCGCGCACCGCGGCGGCGCCGGCGCTGACGACCCGATGCTCGACCAGGCCGACCTTCTGCGTGGCGCATTGCGCCTGCAGCACGCGCACCAGGTTGGCGTCGGTCATCGGCGTGAGCGGATGGTCGCGCATGCTTGAGTCGGACAGCAGCGCGTCGCCGACGAACAGGTGGCCCTTGAAGACCGAGCGGCCGTTGTCGGGAAACGCCGGCGTGGCGACCGTGAACGGCGCGCCGGTGGCGGCCATCAGCGCTTCGGTGACCGGCCCGATATTGCCTTGCGCGGTGCTGTCGAAGGTCGAGCAGTACTTGAAATAGATCTGCGGCGGCGCCTCGGGCGACAAGGCGCGCAGCCACTCGCAGGCAGCCACCGACTCGGCCACCGCGTCGGCGGCCGGGGTGGTGCGGCTCTTGAGTGCCACCACCACGGCATCGGCGTCGATCGGGCTGCGGTCGCGCGGCAGGCCGATGGTCTGCACGACGCGCATGCCGGCGCGCACCAGATTGTTGGCGACGTCGGTCGCACCGGTGAAATCGTCGGCGATGCAGGCTAGTTTCATGTCTCCCCAGCGTGGTTTTTGGTATCGGGAAATCATCATACATATTCGTATGATGTAAGCAAAATTAGGAATAGCCCTAGGGCGTTTCTACTGACAAAACTTAGGGTTAATCCTAATTTGCATACGTATGCAAGGATCGGAAAGTGGCGCCATCTTCACTTCGCCGACCAGGACCTGCGCATGATCCGATACCTCAAACGCGGCCGTACCGCCGCCGTCAAGACCGATGCCGACGCCAAGGTGCGCGCCACCGTCGAAGACATCATCCGCGACATCGAAAGCCGCGGCGACCAGGCCGTGCGCGAGTACAGCCGCAAGTTCGACAACTGGGATCCGAGCGACTTCCGGCTGACGCGCGCCGAGATCGAGGCGGCCCGCAAGCAGCTGACGCAGCGCGAGATCGACGACATCGCGTTTGCGCAGAAGCAGGTGCGCAACTTCGCGCAGATCCAGCGCGACTCGATGCGCGACGTCGAGGTCGAGACCTTTCCGGGCGTGGTGCTGGGCCACCGGCACGTGCCGATGAACGCGGTGGGCTGCTACATCCCCGGCGGCAAGTACCCCTTGCTGGCGTCGGCGCACATGAGCGTGCTGACGGCCAAGGTGGCCGGCGTCGAACGCATCGTCTCGACCGCGCCGCCTTACCAGGGCAAGCCGCACCCGGCCATCGTCACCGCGATGGACATGGCTGGCGCCGACGAGATCCTGGTGCTGGGCGGCGTGCAGGCCATCGTCGCGATGGCGGTCGGCACGCCGACGCTGGCGCCGGTCGACATGCTGGTCGGCCCGGGCAATATGTTCGTCGCCGAAGCCAAGCGCCAGCTGTATGGCCGGGTCGGCATCGATCTGTTCGCCGGGCCGACCGAGACGCTGGTGATCGCCGACGACAGCGTCGACGGCGAACTGTGCGCGGTCGATCTGCTGGGGCAGGCCGAACACGGGCCGACCTCGCCGGCCGTGCTGCTGACCAATAGCGAACAGCTGGCGCGCGACACGCTGGCGCAGATCGAGCATCAACTGACGATCCTGCCGACCGCCGGGATCGCCGCGCAGGCCTGGGCCGATTGCGGCGAGGTGATCGTCTGCGACAGCGAAGAAGAGATGCTGCAGGTCGCCGACGAACTGGCCTTCGAGCACGTGCAGGTGATGACGCGCGATCCCGAGTTCTTCCTCGAGAACATGAGCAACTACGGCGCGCTGTTCCTGGGCCCGCGCACCAACGTCAGCTTCGGCGACAAGGTCATCGGCACCAACCACACGCTGCCGACCAACCGCGCGGCGCGCTACACCGGCGGGTTGTGGGTCGGCAAGTTCCTCAAGACCTGCACCTACCAGCGCGTGCTGACCGACGAGGCCAGCGCCACCATGGGCGAGTACTGCTCGCGCCTGTGCCATATGGAAAATTTCGCCGGCCACGGCGAGCAGGCCAACATCCGCGTGCGCCGTTACGGCCAGCGGCCCGACCTGCCCTGGTACCAGCCGGTCGAGGCCCAGGCATGATGCCGTTGCCCCAAGGCCCGAGCTTTCGGCTCGACGGGCGCAGCGCGCTGGTCACCGGCGGCAGTGGCGGCATCGGCCTGGCGGCCGCCGCGGCGCTGGGCCGCGCCGGCGCGCACGTGACGGTGGCGGCGCGGCGCGAAGCCGAATTGGTCGCGGTCTGCGAGGCGCTGCGCGCCGAGGCCATCGATTGCGAATGGCGGGTGCTGGACGTGACCGACAGCGCCGCGGTGGACCGCGAGCTGGGGCAGGGCAGGGTCTTCGACATCCTCGTCAACAACGCCGGCATGAACCGGCCGCAGCTGATGGTCGACCAGCCCGAGCCGGACTTCGACGCGGTGTTCGACCTCAACGTCAAGGCCAGCTTCACGGTCAGCCGCGCGGTGGCGCGCCGCCTGCTGGCCGAGCAGCGGTCCGGCTCGCTGATCAACGTGTCCTCGCAGATGGGCCATGTCGGCAGTCCGCGCCGCACGCTGTATTGCGCCAGCAAACACGCGATCGAAGGCTTCACCAAGGCGCTGGCCTGGGAGCTCGGCCCGTCGGGTATCCGCGTCAACACGATCTGCCCGACCTTCATCGAAACCCCGATGACCGCGCCGATGCTGGCGCAGCCGGGCTTTCACGACTGGGTCTGCGCGCGCAACGCGCTGGGCCGTGTCGGCCAGCTGCACGAGGTCATGGGCGCCGTGGTGTTCCTGGCCGGCGATGCATCCAGCCTGGTCACCGGCAGCGCGCTGATGCTCGACGCCGGCTGGACCGCCGCATGAAGACCGCGCCGCGCGCCCAGGACGTGGCCGACCTGGCCCAGGTGTCGCAGTCGGCCGTCAGCCGCACCTTCACGCCCGGCGCCAGCGTCTCGGAGCAGACCCGCCGCAAAGTGCTGGCGGCCGCGCAAAAGCTCGGCTACCGGCCCAATGCGCTGGCGCGCAGCCTGATCACGCGGCGCAGCCGCATCGTCGCGCTGGTCATGACCTACCTCGAGAACCAGTTCTACCCGCTGGTCATGCAGCGGCTTTCGCAGCGGCTGCAGAAAGAGGGCTATCACGTGCTGATGTTCATCGCCGAGCTCGAGGACGCCGGCGACGACGTGCTGGCCGAGATCCTCGAATACCAGGTCGACGGCATCGTCATGGCTTCGGCGATGCTGTCGCCCGAACTGGCGCGCAACTGCGCCGAGGTCGGCGTGCCGGTGCTGCAGTTCAACCGCACCTCGTCGCTGGGCGGCCTGGCCTTGCACGCCAGCAGCTCGGTCACCTCCGACAACCACGCCGGCGGACAGGCCGTGGCGCATCTGCTGGCCGCGCGCGGCTACCGGCGCTTCGGCTTTCTGGCCGGGCTCGAGGATTCGTCGACCAGCCTGGAGCGCGAACGCGGCTTCTGCGATGCGCTGGCCGCGTTGGGCCACACGCTGCACAGTCGCGCCGCCGGCCACTACGACTTCGAACGCGCCAAGCAGGCCACCCGCGAGATGTTCGCGCACGATGCGCCGGATGCGCTGTTCGTCGCCAACGACCACATGGCGATCGCCTGCCTGGACGTGCTGCGCCAGGAACTGGGCCAGCGCGTGCCGCAGGACGTCGCGGTGGTCGGTTTCGACGACGTGCCGCAGGCCGCGTGGGCCGCCTACGACCTGAGCACGGTGCGCCAGTGCGTCGAGCCCATGGTCGAGGCCACCGTCGCGCTGCTGTGCGAACAGATGCATGCCGAGCTGCGCCCGCGCGACATCGTCGTGCCCATCGAATTGATCGAGCGCGGCACCGTCCGCGCCGCCAGTCCGCATTAAGCATCAAGAACCCCGGGCGGCCCGACGCCGCCCAGACAAAAAACCAGGAGACATTTTCATGCGTAGCACCTCAAAGCTGTTTTCGTGGACCGCCGCCAGCCTGTTGACGCTGGCCATGGCGCCGGCGCAGGCCCAGGGCAGCGCGTCGGACTGGCCGACCAAGCCGGTGCGCTACATCGTGCCGTTCTCGCCGGGCGGCGTGTCCGACGGCGTGGCGCGGTTGATGGCCGAGCAGCTCACCGCCCGGCTGGGGCAGTCGGTCATCATCGAGAACAAGCCCGGCGTGTCCGGCGTGGTCGGCACCCAGCAGGTGGCGCGCTCGCCCGCCGACGGCTACACCATCGTCGGCGGCACCATCACCACCCACGCGGTCAACCCTTTCTTCATCAAGTCGCTGTCCTACGACCCGGTCAAGGACTTCGCGCCGGTCGCGCTGGTGGGCATGGTCAGCAACGCGTTGGTGGTGCGGGCCGACAGCCGCTTCGACACGGTCCAGCAGGTCATCGACGAGGCCCGCGCCAAACCGGAAGCGCTGACCTACGGCACCGCCGGCGCCGGCACCTCGCAGCATCTGTCGGGCCAGCTGTTCCAGTCGATCTCGGATACCAAGCTGCGCCAGATCGTCTACAAGGGCGGCTCGCAATCGATGGTCGACCTGATCGGCGGCCAGATCGACATGGTGTTCGACACCGTCGCGGCGGCCCGGCCGATGATCGACGCCAAGCGCGTCAAGGTGCTGGGGGTCACGTCGGCCGAACCGCTGGCCGACCTGCCGGGCGTCAAGCCGCTGGCCGAGCTGGGCCTGCCCGGTTTTGCGATGCAGTCGTGGCAGGGCATCTTTGCGCCGGCCGGCACGCCGGCACCGGTGGTCGAACGGCTGGCGCGCGAGATCGCCGCGTCGCTGAAGGATCCGGCGGTGCAGGCCAAGCTGCTGTCGCTGGGCGTCGCGCCCGACGGCCGCGGCCCGGCCGAGTTCAGTGCGTTTCAGCGCAGCGAAATGGACAAATGGCGCAAGGTCATCGAGGATGCCGGCATCCAGGCCGACTGATTGCGCCATGACCGAACCAGGAGCTTCGATGAACCCACCCCATCATCCCTTCGATGGCAGCCTGCCAGCCGCGCTGCGCGGCGGCCAGCCGCTGCGCGGCCTGTTCAACGGCATCCCCAGCCCGGCGCTGGTTGAGATGTGCGGCTATGCCGGCTTCGATTTCATCATCCTCGACAATGAGCACGGCAGCGCCGACTTCGGCGCCACCGAGCACATGTTGCGGGCCGCGCGCGCCGCCGGCATCGCGCCGATCGTGCGCTGCTTCGAGCACGACCTGCCGCGCATCCTCGACATGGGCGCCAGCGCGGTGCAGATCCCGATGGTCGACAGCGCCGCGCAGGCGCGCCGGCTGGCCGACCTGGTGCGCTATCCGCCGATCGGCCGGCGTGGCTGCGCGTTCAGCACCCGCGCGGCCGGTTACGGCGCGTTCGGCGGTGCCGCGCATACGCAGCGCAGCAACGACGGCGTGGCGCTGGTCGTCATGATCGAGACACCGGAAGCCATCGAGGTGGCTGGCGAAATCGCCGCGGTCGATGGCGTGGACGTCGGCTTCATCGGCCCCAACGACCTGGCCCACGCGATGGGCCATGGCAGCGACTGGAACGCCGCGCCGGTGCAGGCCGCCATCGAACGCGGCCTCAAGGCCATCGCGGCGGCCGGCAAGTGCCCTGGCATCATCGCGCTGACGCCCGAGGACGAAAAAAAGTACGGCGCCTGGGGCGCGCGCTACTTCGCCAACGTCTCGACCAGCATCATCACCCGGGCATTGGTCCAGGCGGCAGCGGCCGGGCGCGACGACAAGCTGCGCTATTGAGGCGGGCAGGGCGCCGCCGTGGCGGCGTCACTCGCGCGGCGATGTCAGTCGCGCGTGACGATGTGACTCACGCGTGACGGCGTCACTCGACCGTGGCGATGTCACTCGCGCGTGGCGATGTCGCGCTCCACGCGCCGCAGATGTCCCTCGACATAGAACGCCGCGGCGTCCGCGTCGCCCGAGACGATGGCCTCGTAGATCAATTGATGTTCGGCCACATACAGCCGGATGCGCGCCGCGTCGTAGATGCCATCGTCGCGCAGCCGATGCCACAGCGGCTGGTTCATGCTGTCGGCCAGCTCGTCGGCGATGCTGATCAGCAGCGGATCGCCGGTCATCACCGCGATCTGCCGATGAAACAGCCGGTCGCTTTCACTCCATAGCTGCTGCTGATGGGGGTCGGTGATGTCCTGGACCTGCGCCATGCTTTCCAGATGGTGTTCGGCCTGCGCATCGCGCTGGCCGCGTTGCGCCGCCAGCCGCGCGACCGCCGGCTCGATGATCAGGCGCGCGCGCAGGATGCTGATGGGGCTGATGTCGGCCGCGGGCACCGGACGGGCAGCCGCGGGGATCGGGCGGGCGGCGTCGGCCGGCGCGTCGCGAGCGCCGGTCACGTACGTGCCCGAGCCATGGCGGGTGATGACCAGGCCGGCATTCTGCAGCGAGCCTATCGCTTCGCGTACCGCGGGCCGGCTGACATTCAGGCGCTGCGCCAGATCGCGCTCGGAAGGCAGGCGCGAGCCCGCTGGATAGGCGCCGCTGCCGATCGCCGCGCGGATCTGGTCGGCGACCTGCTCGTAAATCTGTTTGGGCCTGAATCTGCTGTCCATCATCGGGATCGAAAGTCGCGCTGACGCGAGGGTATGGCGGCACGGCCGTCACCGGACCACTGCCGTGGTGGCATTCCGAAAGCGTCCGCCAAATTGGTTAGTTCAAATTACCACAGATAGTCAAAACTCGGGCAAACCCCAGGGCGAACGCCGGCCGAATGGGCGTACTGTGCACCAGCTTCGCCGCCAACTGGATCGGATATCGACCTGTTCCGGTTGCAGCCGCGCCGCCGGGACGCCCAGCTTGCTGGCCCGGCCTGAGCCGTCTCGCGCTGCCGCGCGGCGCAGCGCCATCGAACCACGTCTTCTCGCCACCGGGATGCCCACGATGCGTTTTCTCGCCGAATACGGTCCGCTGTTCTGGGCCGGCCTGCAACTGACCCTGCTGCTGTCGGCGCTCAGCTGGCTGCTGGCCTTCGCGCTGGGCATCGGCCTGACCCTGCTGCGGGTCACGGGCTCGCGGGTGGGCGCCTGGCTGGTGGTGGCTTTCATCGAGTACCAGCGCAACGTGCCGCCGCTGGTCCACATCTTCCTGTGGTACTTCGGCGTGGCCAACATGCTGCCGGCCGGTCCGCAGAGCTGGCTCAATGACAACCACGGCGAATTCTGGTTCGCCGCCATCGCGATCGGCCTGTATTACGGCGCCTACCTGTCCGAGGATCTGCGCAGCGGCCTGCGCAGCGTGGCGTCCGGTCAGCTGGAGGCTGCCCGCGCACTGGGCCTGGGCCAGTTCGGTGCGCTGCGGCGCGTGGTCCTGCCGCAGGCGCTGCGGGTGTCGATTCCGCCGCTGACCAGCGGCGCGGTCATGCTGGTCAAGACCACCGGACTGGCCATGGTCACCGGCGTGATGGAGCTGACCTACGCCAGCAAGGATGCCGCCAACAAGAGTTTCAGGATCTTCGAATCCTACGGACTCAGCACCGCGATGTACGTGCTGGTCGCACTGGCCTTGCTGGCCGCCGGTGCCTGGGCCGCCAGGCTGAGCCGCATCCCGGGACGCTAGCTCATGCTCGAGATCCTCACGCAGTATGGCTTGCTGTTCGCCATCGGCGTCTATCCCAATGGCCCGCTCGGCGGCGTGGCCGCGACCTTGCTGCTGTCGCTGATCGGCATCGGCCTGGCCTTTCCGCTGGGCGTGCTGATGGCGCTCGCACAGCTCAGCGCGCGCCGGGTGCTACGCCTGCCCGCGACCATGCTGGGCTGGCTGCTGCGCAGCATTCCGCTGGTGATGCTGATCTTCGGCGTCTACTTCGTCGTGCCGTTGATGCTCGGGCGCCCGCTGGCCGGCTTCACGACCATGGCGATCACGCTGGTGGTGTTCCAGGCGGCCTATCTGGCCGAGATCGTGCGCGCCGGCATCCAGGGCCTGCCGGCCGGGCAGGCCGAGGCCGCCGCCGCGCTGGGCATGGCCTATCCCGTGCGACTGCGTCGGATCATCCTGCCGCAGGCGCTGGCGAACATGCTGCCCAGCACGGTCGGGCAGTTCGTCACGACCATCAAGGACACCTCGCTGGGCTATGTGATCGGCGTGCACGAACTGACCTATGCCGCCAACCAGGTCAACAGCAGCGTGCTGACGCGTCCGTTCGAGGTCTTCCTGCTGCTGTCGCTGATCTACTTCGTCATCTGCTTCGCGCTGACGCAACTGGCCGGCGTGCTCGAACGGCGTCTCGCCCGCCGGCAGCAGCGACCGCTCGTCCGCCCATCCTCGCCGACCACCGCCGCCGCGGCCCGCTGACCATGAACCCTCGCGCATCCGATAGTTTGTCCACCGTTCCGGCGCCGATGATCCAGCTGGTGGCGGTAGAAAAATGGTACGGCGACTACCACGCCCTGAAACGCATCGATGCCGTGGTCGAGCGCGGCCGGGTGGTCGTGCTGTGCGGTCCCTCCGGCTCCGGCAAGTCCACGCTGATCCGCGCCATGAACCGGCTCGAGGTCATCGACGCCGGCAGCATCCATGTCGACGGCCACGACGTGCAAGGCAAACAGACCGACATCAACCGGGTGCGCAGCCGTATCGGTTTTGTCTTCCAGTCGTTCAACCTGTTTCCTCATCTGTCGGTACTGGAGAACGTCTGCAGCGGTCCGATCTGGGTCGGCAAGGTGTCGCGGGCCGGCGCTCGCGACACCGCGCTGGCGCTGCTCTCCAAGGTCGGCCTCGAACACAAGGCGCATGCATACCCCAACCAGCTTTCGGGCGGTCAGCAGCAACGGGTGGCGATCGCGCGCGCCTTGGCCATGAATCCGCCGGTGATGCTGTTCGACGAACCGACCAGCGCGCTCGATCCGGAGATGGTCGGCGAAGTGCTGGCCGTCATGAAGGCGCTGGCGCGCGACGGCATGACGATGGTGTGCGTCACGCACGAGATGAAGTTCGCGCGCGACGTCGCGGACCAGGTCTGGTTCATGGATCACGGAGAAATACTTGAGCGTGCCGACCCGCAGACCTTCTTCGACGCACCGGCGCATCCGCGTGCCCAGGCTTTCCTGTCGGACCTGCGCAGATAGCCGGCCCGGCGCGAATGACTCACGCCGGCAGCGCTGCACGCGACAGGCCGCGACGCGGCTCGCACCGCGGCTTTCAGGCAGTGAACCACTGCGTCAACTGGAGACGTCGATGAAGCATGACTGGATGAAGATCGTTCTATCGGCCGGGCTGGCCACGCTGTGCCTGGCCGGCGGCGCGCGCGCCGACCAGCTCGCCGACATCAAGACCAAGGGAGTACTGGTGTGCGGTGTCATCGACATCTTCGAACCCTTCGGCTTCGTCGATCCCGCCGAGCGCGCGGTGGTCGGCTACGACGTCGACATCTGCAAGGCGCTGGGCCAGCGGCTGGGCGTCCGGGTCGAACTCAAGCCCGTGTCGATCGAGGCGCGGATTCCTGCCTTGCAGCAAGGACACATGGACGTGCTGGCGGCCGGGCTGGCCCATACTGCGCAGCGTGCCGAGCAGGTCGACTACTCCTTGGCGTATTACGTCAGCGAGAACGTGCTGGTGAGCCGCCGCGACAGCGCCTACCAGACGGTCGCCGATCTGGCCGGCCAGCGCATCAGCGACGTCAAGGGCAGCATCAGCGCCGACTACGTCGCCGCCGTGCTGCCTAGCGCCAGGCCGGTCGGCTACGACGACGCGCCGACCGCGTTTACGGCGCTGGCGCAACGGCGCGTCGAGGCGATCACCCAATCCGAGGAGGTGTTGCGCAAGCTCATCAACAAACTGGGCGATCGCGCGGACGACTACCGGGTGCTGCAGCCCGCCATCGGCCGCGAAGTCTGGGGCGTCGGCGTGCGCAAGAACCAGCCGGCCTTGCTGGCGGCGGTCAACCAGGCGTTGGCCGAACTCGACCGCTCCGGTGCCATCGGCGCGATCTTCGACAAGTGGCTGGGGCCGTCGACGATCTACCGGATGAAGCGGGCGTTCAAGGTCGAGGCCATCGCCGGCTAGGCGTCGCCGGCGCGTCCGGCCATGCGGTGGCCTGGCCCGGCTTTTTCTCTGCTGACAGGAGGTCAGGATGCGGTCCACCAAAGTGATCCATGTCGTGTCCTGCCACGCGGAAGGCGAGGTCGGTGACGTCATCGTGGGCGGCGTCGCCGCGCCGCCCGGCGACACGCTGTGGGAACAGCGCAGCTGGATCGCCCACGACCAGACACTGCGACACTTCGTGCTCAACGAACCGCGCGGCGGCGTGTTCCGGCACGTCAACCTGCTGGTGCCGCCCCGGCATCCCGACGCACACGCCGCGTGGATCATCATGGAGCCGGAGGACACGCCGCCGATGTCGGGATCGAATGCGATCTGCGTCGCCACGGTCCTGCTCGACACAGGCATCGTCGCCATGCAAGAGCCCGTCACCGAGATGGTGCTCGAGGCGCCCGGCGGACTGGTGCGCGTGCGCGCCGATTGAGCCGCCGGCAAGGCCGAACGCATCACCGTCGAGAACGTCGCGTCGTTCGCCGGGCAGCTCGACGTCTCGCTGGACGTGCCCGGTCTGGGTCCGATCGTCGTCGACACCGCCTACGGCGGCGACAGTTTCGTGGTGGTCGACGCGCAGGCGCTGGGCCTGCAGCTGGAGGCCCGCCACGCCAGGCAACTGGCCGAGCTGGGCGTCCGAATCACGAACGCGGCCAACCAGCAACTGGTGTTTCATCATCCCGAGCGCGCGGATTGGCAGCATCACTCGTTCTGCCTGTTCGCCGGTCCGCTGTATCGCGACGGGCAGGGCCTGCGGGCCAAATCGGTGGTCTCGATCCAGCCCGGCAAGCTGGATCGGTCGCCGACCGGCACGGCGGTCTGCGCCAGCATGGCGCTGCTGCATCACCGCGGCCTGATGGCGGTCGGCGACCGCTATACCGGCGTGTCCATCATCGACTCCGAATTCCATGGGCGGATCCTGGGCACCACGGCGATCGGCGGCATCGCGGCGATCCGCCCGCAGATCAGCGGCCGCGCCTGGGTGACCGGCATTCATCAACATCTGCTCGATCCGGCCGATCCCTGGCCGGCGGGTTACCGGCTGGCGGATACATGGCCGGTGAAGCAGGGCGGGGCGCCTGGATGATCGCCCGGCGCGCGGTCGCCACGGCAGTCGATAGCCGATCACGGGGACCGGCGGCCGATCCCTGCAGTGGCAGTCTCATGTCGCAGGCGCTGTGTCGATGACGCCTGTTCCTTGATCACGTCGATCAACGCGCGCAGCGCCGCGGGCGGGTGGCGGTTGGCGGGAAAGTACAGGTGAAATCCGGGCGCTGGCGGACACCAGGTTTCCAGCAGGGCGACCAGCCGACCGTCGGCCAGCCACGGCGCGGCATACGTTTCGGGTACGTAGGCGATGCCCAGGCCCGCTGCGGCCGCCTCGACCTGCAAGGCGTTGTTGTCCAGCGTCAGCGTGCCGGGCACGTCGATGGCCTGCTGCTGGTTGTCCAGACTGAACTCCCAGCGATAGCGCCTGCCGCTGGGCAGCCGCTGACGGATGCAGTGGTGATCCAGCAGATCGCCAGGCGTGGCGGGCGGCGCATGCCGTCGCAGGTAAGAGGGCGCCGCCACCGGCAGAAAACGCATCGGCGCGCCCAGCGAAACGGCCACCATGTCCTGCGGCACCGCCTCGCCCAAACGGATGCCGGCGTCGAAGCCCTGTTTCACGATGTCGACCAGATGGCCATCCACCGACAGATCCAGTTCGATGCGCGGATGGCGTGACTGCAGCACCGGCACGACCTGATCGAGCAGATGACGGATCGCGCCCAGGCTGCCGCTGATCCGCAGCACGCCGCTGACCTGTCCACCGCTGGCCGCCGCGGCGCCCAGCGCCTCACCCAGGTCGCCCAATAGGGGTTCGAGCCGTTGCAGCAGGCGTTCGGCCTCGGGCGTCGGCGCCACGCTGCGGGTCGTGCGGTTGAACAGCCGGATGCCGAGCTGACTCTCCAGGTTACGGATCGCGTGACTCAGGCTCGAATGGGAGACCCCCAGGGTATCGGCGGCGCGGCGGAAATTGCGATGCGTCGCGACGGCCACGAAGGCGTTCAGATCGGACAGGGCGGGCAGTTTCATTGGTCGATTCTATTGACCAATTCATGCAAGGAAAAGAGGGTTCACGAACCAATGTGAGGCTTCTACGATGGGAACACCTCACAAGCACAAAGGAGCTCGACCATGCTATCCCCGACCCGCAAGTTGATTCCCGTGCTGTTGGCGGCCGCGCTGACCGCCGCTGCCGGCGCCCAGGCCACGACCCAGCCGCCCAATCAGGTGCTGGGCACCTGGCGCATGGTGACGGCCGAGATCGAGCAGGACGGCCAGCGCCGTCCCGCCTATGGGGCCCAGCCGCAAGGCATGCTGGTGTTCACGGCCGACATGCACTTTGTCGAGGTGCTGACCGATGCCTCGATACCGAAGTTCGCGGCGGCGGCACGAGGCCAGGGCACCGACGCCGAGAATCGGGCCGCGATGGCCGGCAGCATCGGTTTTTTCGGCAGCTACCGCGTCGACGCGCAAGGCGAGTTCAGTGGCAACCGGGTGCTGGGCTCGACATTTCCCAACTGGGTCGGCAGTACCCGCGACAGGCAGACGCTGCGGTTCGTCGTCGACGGCGACCGCATGACCGAACGATTCACGCGGCCTGAAGGCACGCCGGTCCATATCGAATGGGAGCGGGTCCATGGCGCCAGATAAATACGCGACTTCTCATAATATACATTATGCGTATTAGCTGAGGGTTCTTGACCGAGGCATACTCTCGGCTCCAGACATGCCCGCGCCGGGATCTGCCATCGAGGTTCCCGCGCGGAGCCAGACCAACAAGGACCCGAGCCCATGTCAGCCAGTGCCAGCCACACCCAGCCATCTTCCCCAGCCATCGGTGTCATCGGCCTGGGCGCCATGGGCCGCGGCATCGCCGCCTCCTTGCGCCGCAATGGCTACGACCTCCATGTCTACGACGTCCGGCGTGTCGCGGCCGAGTCCTTCGTCGCCGACGGTGGCCAGGCCTGCGACTCGCCGGCCCAGCTGGCCGCGCGCTGCGAGATCGTCATCAGCGTGGTGGTCAACGCCGAGCAGACCGAGGCGGTGCTGTTCGGCCAGGACGGCGCGGCGGCGGCCATGGCGCCCGGCAGCCTGTTCGTGATGTGTTCGACCGTCGATCCCTCGTTTTCGATCGAGCTCGAACGGCGCCTGAACGCGCTGCAATTGCTGTATCTGGACGCGCCAATCAGCGGTGGCGCCGCCAAGGCCGCCAGCGGCCAGATAACGATGATGACGGCCGGCAGCGCCGCCGCCTACGACAAGGCCGGTGGCGCGCTCGACGCGATGGCGGCCAAGGTGTTCCGGCTGGGCGAGCGGGCCGGCAACGGCAGCAAGGTCAAGATCATCAACCAGTTGCTGGCCGGCGTGCATATCGCCGCGGCGGCCGAGGCGATGGCGCTAGGCCTGCGCGCCGGTGTCGACCCCGAGCAGTTGTTCGAGGTGATCACCGCCAGCGCCGGCAACAGCTGGATGTTCGAGAACCGCATGCCGCACGTGCTGGCCGGCGACTACACGCCCTTGTCGGCCGTCGACATCTTCGTCAAGGACCTGGGCCTGGTGCTGGGCACGGCCTTCGAGCAGAAGTTTCCGTTGCCGCTGTGTTCGACGGCCCATCAGATGTTCATGCAGGCGTCGGCGGCTGGCCACGGCCGCGAGGATGACGCGGCCGTGATCAAGATCTTTCCGGGGATCGACCTGCCTGCCGGCAAGCCGGCCGACCGCTGAGCGCGGCCGTTCAGCCGCGCCCTGCCGCGCCGTTTACATGACGCGCAACTGGTCCACGTCGAACTCGACGCCGTGACGGTCCTTGTCCAGTTCACCGGTCAGTTCGACCTTCTGCTGATCGTCGATCGGCTTGCCGGCCGGAAAGCGGCGCTCGGAGATCTCGACCTTGATGCGGCCGGTGCCGTCGTCGAAGGTGTAGTCGTTGTCGCCGTCGTGCGAGACGATGCGGCCGACCAGGATGGCCTTCTGGTCGTCCACGCCGTTGGCCAGCAGTTCCTTGACGGTGGTCTGGCTGATCGACGACGGGCCGGTGTATTGCGCCATCGTGACGGTCGAAGCGGCCATCATCATGGCGAAGGTGGCGGCGCGGATCGTGTTCTTCATGGTGATAACTCCTAGGTGTGTTGGAACCAGAGCCTGTATTTCACCGCGCCAAGATGAACTGAATCTTAGCGAGCCGGCGCGTCCGGTTCGAATACCAGCCGCGCGCACAGTCCCTGCCCGTCCCGCCCGGCGCCCAAGGACAGCTCGGCGCCGTGCAGCGCGGCGATGCGCGCGACGATGGACAGGCCCAGTCCGCTGCCGCTGGCCTGGTTGCCCAGCACCCGATAGAAACGTTGCGTCAACCGTTCCAGCTCGGCCGGCGCCACGCCGGGGCCGTCGTCGCAGACCTCGAGCACCACCCTGCCGTGCCGATGGCCGCCCTGCTCTCGCCGTGCCGACACGCGCACCTGGCCGCCCTGCCTGCCGTAGCGCACCGCGTTGTCGATCAGGTTGCGCAGCGCCGTGAACAGCAAGGGATGCTGGCCCGGCACCGTCATCGCGTCGCACTGCACCTGCAGGCGCACGCCGCGGTCGTCGGCCTGCGCCTGGCAGGCCAACACGGCTTCGCGCAGCAGCTCGGGCAGCTTGACCGGCTGTGGCGTATAGCCGGCACTGCCCTGCGGCGCGTCGTGCGCATCGAGCCGCGCCAGCACCAAGAGGTTCTCGACCAGCGCGGTGCTGCGCGCCACGTCCTTGCGCAGCGCGGCCAGGTCGCCGTCCAGTGCCGGCACCGCGCCGGCGTGGCTGCGCTGCATCAGCTGGATCTTCGAGCCCAGCGCGGCCAGCGGCGTGCGCAGCTCGTGGGCGGCATCGGCGGTGAAGCGCCGTTCGGCCTCGAGCGCGCCCGAGAGCCGCGCCAGCAACTGGTTCAGCGCCTGCACCACCGGCCGCAGCTCCTTGACGCGGCCGCTGTCGGGCACCGGGCCGAGGTCTTGCGGCGACTTGGTGGCGATGCCGCGCGCGACCTGTTCGAGCGGCCGCAGCAGGCGCCGGATCGCCCACCAGTTGAACAGGCCCAGCAGCAGCCAGATCGCCAGCGCCGGCCAGACCAGCGCTTCGATGGTTTCGACCAGCAGCTCGTTGCGCGCTTCCCAGCGCTGGCCGACCTGCACCGAAAAGTCCGGATCCTCGTGCTCGAGCACGTAGACGCGCCACAGCTCGCCGTCTTCCCAGACGTTGTAGTAACGATCGTCGCGTTTGTCGGGATCGACGAAGGGCCGCGACGGCGCGCCCTCGGCGCGGCGCACGACCTCGCCGCGATCCGAGATCAACTGGTAATAGAGACGCACGCGCTTGCGCGGTTCGTCGACCGACGGCGCGTCGTCCAGCAGGCCTTCCTGCGCCATCGAGGCGCCCAGCGCCAGCGTCAGCCGCGCGCCCTCTTCGAGCGCATCGTCGAAGACTTCGCTGGTCTCGTCCCAGGCCACCCAGACCACGATCGCCAGGCTGACCAGCGCGCACAGGATGCTCGATCCCAGCGTGGCCAGCGTCAGCCGGCGCCGCAGCGAGTAGGCGCGCGGGCCGGGCGACGCGGCGTCGGGGCGGGCCGCCATCAGGCTTCCAGCCGATAGCCCTGGCGACGGATCGTCGCGATGGCTTGGCTGCCGAGCTTCTTGCGCAGGTTGTAGATGTGCACTTCGATGGCGTTGCTTTCGACCTCGTCGCCCCAGCCGTACAGCGCCTGTTCGATCTGCTCGCGCGAGACCACGTGGCCGGGCCGGCGGATCAGCGCGTGCAGCACGGCGAACTCGCGCGCGGTCAAGGTGACGTCGGCACCGGCGCGGGTGACCCGTTTGGCGGCCGGGTCCAGCGCCAGCTCGCCGTGGCTGAGCACGACGCTGGTCTGGCCGTCATGGCGGCGCGTGGCGGCGCGGATGCGCGCCGATAGTTCGTCGAGATCGAAGGGTTTGACCAGATAGTCGTCGGCGCCCAGGTCCAGGCCCTGCACGCGGTCGCTGACGCCGTCGCGGGCGGTGATCAGCAGCACCGGCGTGCCGTCGCGCCGCGCCCGCAGCGCCGCCAGCAGCGCGTCGCCCTCGAGGCCGGGCAAGCCGCGGTCCAGCAGCACGCAGTCGTAGTCGTGGCTGCGCAGCGCCGTGTCGGCCTGGTCGCCGCGCTGGACCCAGTCGACCGCGTGGCCGTCCAGGCTCAGCCAGGATTTGAGGGTGTCGCCCAGCGACAGATCGTCTTCGGCCAGCAATATACGCATGCGGCAGGTATAGCCAACGGAAATGAAGCGAATCTTAACCCTGGCCGGCGCGCCCGGGGGGCGCCGGGCATGGCGGGCAGTCTGTGTCGCGGCGTGCAGGGAATCCGGCCCGGCGCCGGCGCCGGGCGCGGGCTGGCGACGACGCGCGGCTCAGGCCGCCAGCAGATCCAGCGCGACCTTGCCGGCGTGCTGCGCCTCGAGCTGGCTGCCGTAGCCCAGTTCGGAGCCCAGCAGTTCTCCCGGCGTGCCATCGTCCTTGAGCCGGACGATGCGCCATTCCCACTGGCCCGCGTCGGGCTCGGTGACCTGCAATTCGATACGCGCGTCGCGCGATCCTGCGGGGTCCGTCATGGTCGACTCCTGGACGCGTTCGGGGTTGAGGATGTGTCGATCGTAGCGCTTCGCACGGCGCGCTGCCAGGTATCCGGATGGAATCGGCGTGTCCGCCGGTGAGGGCCGCGCCAGCGCGCCGCACCGGCGGCGCCCGGATCGGGCAGAATGTCGGTACCTGCCGATACCTTGCTTTTCTTTTGAATCCCCCCGCCGTGACCGACAACGCCTTCTCCCGCCTGCCCCTGCCCCCCGTGCTGCTCGACAACCTGAGCACGCTGGGCTTTACCGCCATGACGCCGATCCAGGCCGAAAGCCTGCCGCACATCCTGGCCGGCCGCGACGTGATGGCCCAGGCCAAGACCGGCAGCGGCAAGACCGCCGCGTTCGGGCTCGGCTTGCTGGCCGGCCTGGACGCCCGCAATTTCGACCCGCAGGGCCTGGTGCTGTGCCCGACCCGCGAACTGGCCGACCAGGTCGCCGCCGAGCTGCGCCGGCTGGCACGGGCCAGCGGCAACATAAAGATCGTCAGCCTGTGCGGCGGCACGCCGCTGCGGCCGCAGGCCGAGTCGCTGGCGCACGGCGCGCACATCGTGGTCGGCACGCCGGGCCGGCTGGCCGACCATCTGTCGCGCGGCAGCCTCGAGCTCGGTGCCTTGCGCATGCTGGTGCTGGACGAGGCCGACCGCATGCTCGACATGGGTTTCGGCGAACAGATCGAGATCATCGCCAGCCATTGCCCGACACCGCGCCAGACCCTGCTGTTCTCGGCGACCTATGCCGGTCCGGCGCGCGGCATCGGCCTGCGTTTCCTGAACCGGCCGATCGAGGTCAAGGTCGAGGCGCTGCACGACGACAGCCGCATCGAGCAGATCTTTTTCGAGATCCCGCGCGAGGCGCGCTACGACAGCGTGCTCAAGCTGCTGGCGCACTACCGGCCCGAATCGACGCTGGCTTTCTGCAACACCCGCGCGGCCTGCGACGAGCTGGCGCTGTTCCTGGACCAGGCCGGTTACAGCGCCCTGCCCTTGCATGGCGAGCTCGAGCAGCGCGACCGCGACGAGATCCTGGTGCAGTTCGCCAACCAGAGTTGCGCGATCCTGGTGGCGACCGACGTGGCGGCGCGCGGCCTGGATATCACCGGGCTGGACACCGTCATCAACGTCGACGTCACCAAGGACACCGAGGTCCACGTGCACCGCATCGGCCGCACCGGCCGTGGCGACAAGCCCGGCCTGGCGCTGAACCTGTGCGCGCCCAACGAGATGCGCTGGGCCACGCTGGTCGAAAAGATGCTGGGCACGCCGCTCAAGTGGGCCGATATCGGCGCGCTGGCACCCAAGGGCGGCGGGCCGATGCGCGCGCCGCGGGTGACGCTGTGCATCCAGGGCGGCAAGAAACAGAAGCTGCGTCCCGGCGACCTGCTGGGCGCGCTGACCGGCGATGCGGGCCTGAGCAAGGAGCAGGTCGGCAAGATCAGCGTCGGCGAAAACGTGTCCTACGTGGCGCTCGATCGGCAGGTCGCCGAGCAGGCGCGCGCGCGGCTGGCGGCCGGCTCGATCAAGGGCAAGGCGTTCCGGATGCGCCTGATGGATGCAAGGTCGATATTGCAGGGGTCACGTTGACCTGCTAACTTCGCGCAGGTTTCTGTTCCATTCATTTCTTTTCCCTACGCATACGACTGAGGAATAACAATATGTCCACCCATGACGACGCGGGCAAACTGGTACTGCGACTGAGCATCGGCATCCTGATGCTATTCCACGGCCTCTACAAGCTCGCCAATGGCATCGGCGGCATCGAAGGCATGGTGACCGGCGCCGGCCTGCCGGCCTTTTTTGCCTACGGTGTCTACGTCGGCGAGCTGATCGCCCCGATCCTGCTGATCATCGGCCTGTTCACGCGCCCCGCCGCGCTGATCATCGCCATCAACATGCTGGTCGCGATCCTGCTGGCGCACATGAGCCACCTGGGCCAGTTCACCAACACCGGCGGCTGGCGCCTCGAGCTGCAGGGCCTGTTCCTGTTCGGTTCGATCGCGATCGCGCTGATGGGTGGCGGCCGTTACGGCCTGAGCCGCCGCTGAGCCGGCCGCGCGGCCGGGCCAGCGCCCCGCGCCGGCCCGAGCCTGGCAAACCAAAAGGGTCATAGGCCGCTCACGGCGGCACATGACCCTTTTTTTATTTCGACCAGACGGCTGCGGCGTCGGGCGGCGCGAGGCTGACCGGCTGGCAGCGTGCGCGTGACGCCTGGCGCTAGCGGCCGGGATATCTCGGTGGCGGCAACGGCCGGTAGGGATAGTTCTGGCCGGGCCGATGCGGCCGCTGCGGCTGCATCGGCACCACCGGCTGGACGTGGATGTGACCGGGCGCCGAATAGGCCGGCCGGTTGCGTGGCGGCGCATTGCCCGGCGTGCGGTAGACCTTGTCGGGCACCGCGCCCGGGTTGACCGAGGGCCGGGTGCCGACCGACGGCGCGCGGGGCACGCTGGGCGAGGCCGGATTGGCCGGCGCTGCCACCGAGCCCGGCGGCGTGATCGACGAATACGGCGACGGCCGGCTCGGATACCCCTGGCCGGGCCGCGACACCGGGCCGGGATGGGCCGGGAACACCTGCGCCACCGGCCCTTCGTAAACCGGCGCCGGCACGGCGCGCGGCGCCTCGGCCCGTGGACGATACAGAAATGGCGACTGCGCCGGCGCCGGCGTGACCGGCAAGGTGCGCAACACCGGGTCGGCCTGATCGGCGTGGTACGGGGCCGGTTGCGCGCGCGCCGACTGGGCCGTCGGCAACGCGGCGGCCAGGCAGAACAGCGTGATCGTGTACACGGCTTTCATCGGAACCTTTGGCAAGTAGCGGCGCCAGTGGCGGCACCTGGTCCAAGCCTCGCGCCGGCGGCCACGGGCGTCAAGTGTCATACGTAAGCGAATGCAGCCCGTCTGGCGGCACGCCGCGCGCCCGTGGCATGATGCGGCTATCTTTTTCGGAGAGCCACCATGTCCCTGCTGCCGCGCCGTTACGCCTTCGCCCTGGCCCTGGTGCTGCCGCTGGCCACCCTGCCCGCCCACGCCGCGCTCGAGGTCGGCGCGCAAGCGCCCGATTTCACCGCGCAGGCCGCGCTGGCCGGCCAACCCTTCGAGTTCAAGCTGGCCGAGGCGCTGAAAAAGGGACCGGTCGTGCTCTATTTCTATCCGGCTGCCTTTACGCAGGGTTGCACCATCGAGGCCAACAGCTTCGCGCAGGCCATCGGCGACTACCAGGCCGAAGGCGCCACCGTGGTCGGCGTCTCGGGCGACGACATCCAGACCCTCGGCAAGTTTTCCGTCAGCGCCTGCGGCGGCAAGTTCGCGGTCGCGTCCGACAGCGACCATCGCATCATGAAGGACTACGACGTGGCGCACGCCGTGCTGCCCGGTGTGGCCAACCGGGTCTCGTACGTGATCTCGCCCGAGGGCCGGATCGTCTACGAATACGCCAGCGGCAACCCGCACCAGCACGTCAGCAACACCTTGCAGGCCGTGCGCGACTGGCGCGCCAGGCAGGGCCAGGCGGCCCGCTGATCTTCTGCATTCCAGGATTTTTTGATGGCTAGTCTTTACTGGGCCCGCACCGACCTGCGCGTGTTCGATAACCCCGCTCTGTACAACGCCGCCCAGGACGGCCCGACCCATGCCGTCTACCTGGTCGCGCCAGGCCAGTGGTTGCGGCACGGCGATGCGCCGGTCAAGGTCGATTTCTGGTTGCGCAATGCCCGCGCGCAGGCCAAGGCGCTGGCCGAACGCGGCATCGCGATGCACGTGCTGCAGGCCGACACCTGGTCGCAGGCCCCCGACCTGATCGCAGATCTGTGCCGCAAGCTGGGCGTCGAGACGGTGCATTGCAACATCGAATACGCGGTCAACGAACGCAAGCGCGACCGGGCGGTCGGCCAGCGGCTGCAGCAGGACGGCATCGGATTCCTCGGTTATCACGGCGCCACCTTGCTGCCGCCTGGTTCGGTGCAGACCGGCGCGGGCGACTACTACAAGGTCTTCACGCCGTTCGCCAAACGCTGCCGCAGCCTGCTGCGCGAGGCGCCGCTGCAGCCGATCGCGGCGCCTCCCCTGTCATCGCAGCCGGCCAGCGCCGGGCGCTTTCCGGCGAAACTGGACGGTTACCAGGCGCCGTCCCCGGCCCTGCAGCAGCGCTGGCCCGAGGGCGAAGAGGCCGCCGACGCGGCGCTGGCCAACTTCGTCGGCTCGGCCATCGACGACTACCAACAGGCGCGCGACATTCCCGCGCGTGACGGCACCAGCCGCCTGTCGCCGTACCTGGCCGCCGGCGTGCTGTCGCCCGGCCAGTGCCTGCGCGCGGCGCTGGCGGCCAACCACGGCGAACTCGACAGCGGCAATGCCGGCATCCAGACCTGGATCACCGAATTGTTGTGGCGCGACTTCTATCTGCACCTGCTAGCCGGCTTTCCACAACTGTCGATGCACCAGCCGATGCGGCCCGAGACCGCGCAGGTGCGCTGGCGCGATGCCCCCGACGATCTGCAGGCCTGGCAACAGGGCCGCACCGGCGTGCCGATCGTCGACGCGGCGATGCGGCAGTTGCTCGAGACTGGCTGGATGCACAACCGGCTGCGCATGGTCAGTGCGATGTTCCTGTCCAAGAACCTGCTGATCGACTGGCGGCTGGGCGAGGCCTGGTTCATGCAGCATCTGGTCGACGGTGACCTGGCCTCGAACAACGGCGGCTGGCAATGGTCGGCGTCGACCGGGGCCGACGCGGCGCCGTATTTCAGGGTCTTCAATCCGGTGTCGCAGTCCCAGCGCTTCGATCCGCGCGGGCATTTCCTGCGCCGCTGGCTGCCCGAGCTGGCCGAGCTCGACGACAAGAGCATCCACGAACCCAGTGCCGCGCAGCGCCGGGCCTGCGATTACCCCGCCGCGCGGGTCGACCTGAAATCGAGCCGCCAGCGTGCCATCGATGCGTTCAGCGGACTCAAGTGAGGCCAGTCGGCGCCGCAAGCGCGGCGCGGCCGTGCACCCGGCCTCAGTGGCCGGCCTTGTCCAGCCGCTTGATGAAGATCTGGATTTCCTTGGCCGACTGGGCGTCGCCGCGCCGCTCGGCCGCGGCCAGGCCGGCGGTCCAGGCCTGCCGTGCGGCCGCCGGGTCGTCGAGCGCCAGGCACGCGCGGCCCAGCCATTTCCAGGCCGCCGAATGATCAGGGTCGAAGACCACCGCCGCTTCGAGATGCTGGCGAGCGAGTTCTGGTCGGTCCTGCTCGGCGTAGCCCTTGCCGAGCGAAAAGCGCAGCAGCAGATTGTCGTGGCCCTGTTCGTACATAGCCTGCAGACGGTCGATCAAGGATGGCATAGATTGATAAACTGGTTGGCACCGCCGCGGACGGCGCAGGCTGACAACGGCCCGCGCGCCACGTGGGTTTTCGAGACATCCAGCACGGAGCCCCGCGCCTCATGACTTCAATCGTAGACTACACCGTCAGAGACATCCACGGCGAGCCGCGCGCGCTGGCCGAGTTCGGCGGCAAGGTGCTGCTGGTCGTCAACGTGGCCTCGCGCTGCGGCTTCACGCCGCAATACGAAGGGCTCGAGGCGCTGTACCGCGAATACGGCCCGCAAGGCCTGGTGGTGCTGGGCTTTCCTTGCGACCAGTTCGGCCGGCAAGAGCCCGGCGACGAAGCCGAGATCCGCGAGTTCTGCACCGCGCGTTTTGGCGTGACCTTCCCGCTGTTCGCCAAGATCGAGGTCAACGGCGAACACGCCGATCCGCTGTACCGCTGGCTGAAAAACGAAAAGCCCGGCCTGCTGGGCACCGAGGCGATCAAATGGAACTTCACCAAGTTCCTGGTCGGCCGTGACGGCCAGGTCGCCAGGCGCTACGCGCCGACCGACACACCGGCATCGCTGCGCGCCGACATCGAGGCCGCGCTGCGCGCGCCCGCCGGCGCGGCCTGATCGGCCCGAGCGACCGGTGCCATTCTTCTTCCATCCCGCGAGGCTGCCACGATGATCGACCTGTATTACTGGACCACCCCCAACGGCCACAAGATCACGCTGTTTCTCGAAGAGACCGGCCTGCCCTACCGGCTGCTGCCGATCAACATCGGCCGCGGCGAGCAGTTCGCCCCCGAGTTCCTGGCGGTCGCGCCGAACAACCGCATCCCGGCCATCGTCGATCACGAGCCAGGCGATGGCCAGGCGCCGATCCCGCTGTTCGAGTCGGGTGCGATCCTGCTGTACCTGGCCGACAAGACCCACCAGTTCATTCCGAGCGATCCGCGCGGCCGCGCCGACACGCTGCAGTGGCTGTTCTGGCAGATGGGCGGCCTGGGGCCGATGGCCGGCCAGAACCACCATTTCCAGACCTACGCGCAGGAAAAGATCCCCTACGCCATCGACCGCTACGTGCGCGAGACCGGTCGGCTCTACGGCGTGCTCGACCGCCGGCTGGCCGATCGCGAGTTCATCACCGGCGATTATTCGATCGCCGACATGGCGTGCTATCCGTGGATCGTGCCGCACGAGCGGCAGTTGCAGGACCTCGCCGACTTCCCGCACCTGAAGCGCTGGTTCGAGGCGATCGCCGCGCGGCCGGCCACGCAGCGTGCCTACGCCCGCGCCGACGAGATCAACCAGCAGCCGTCGGTCAGCGACGACGAGTCGCGCCGCATCCTGTTCGGCCAATCGGCCCAGACCCAGCGGCGCTGAGCCCGACCCGGACCCGCCCGGGGCATACCCGCCCCGGCCCATCCTCCAGACAGCAGCAGGCAGACAACGACATGCACGGTGAATTCAAGGTACCCGGCGGCAAGCTGGTGGTCGCCGACCTCGAGGTCGACGACGGCAAGCTGACGCGCGTCCAGATCAGCGGCGACTTTTTCCTCGAGCCGCCCGAGGCGCTGGCGCAGATCGACGCCGCGCTCGAAGGCCTGGCGGCCGATGCCAGTGAGACCGAGATCGCGCTGGCGATCCAGCTGGCCCTGCCCAAGGACGTCGAGATGTTCGGCTTCTCGGCCGAGGCCGTCGCGGTCGCGATCCGCAGGGCGCTGGCATGAGCGCGGCGCCACCCTCGCCCGCCGTCGCCGCGACCGATACCGCGGCGGTCCCTGGCCGCAGCCAGTGGCGCGACCATGACTGGCAACTGCTCAACGAAGGCCCCGAAGTGCCCAGCATGCACATGGCGCTGGACGCCGTGCTGGCCGACGAGGTCGGCGCGGGCCGCCGGCCGGCCTCGCTGCGGATCTGGGAATGGGCCGCGCCGGCGGTCATCATCGGCCGCTTCCAGTCACTGCGCAACGAGGTCGACCCGCTGGGCGCGCAGCGCCACGGCGTGACGGTGGTGCGGCGCGTCAGTGGCGGCGGTGCGATGTTCGTCGAGCCAGGCAACACCATCACCTACTCGCTGTGCGCGCCCCAGTCGCTGGTGCAGGGCATGTCCTTTGCCGAGTCCTATGCCTATCTGGATGCCTGGGTCATCAAGGCGCTGGCCGGGCTGGGGCTGCGGGCCTGGTATCAGCCTCTCAATGACATCGCCTCGGAGAGCGGCAAGATCGGCGGTGCGGCGCAGGCCCGCCGTGGCAAGGCGGTGTTGCACCATGCCACGCTGTCCTACGACATCGACGCCGACAAGATGACCGAGGTACTGCGCATCGGCAAGGAAAAACTGTCGGACAAAGGCATCGCCAGCG
The DNA here is from genome assembly GCA_023427085.1 of Pseudomonadota bacterium. Lineage (GTDB taxonomy): Bacteria > Pseudomonadota > Gammaproteobacteria > Burkholderiales > Burkholderiaceae_B > Orrella. Next base: position 22,111 of record JAEZBO010000241.1, on the reverse strand, counting down.
CCAAGAAACGCGTCGATCCGCTGCGCAGCCAGACCGGCATGCCGCGCGCCCGGATCATCGAACACATGCTAGCGGTGTTCGAGCAAGAGCACGGCCTGACGCCCGGCCGCATCACCGACCACGAGCGCGCGCTGGCGCGGGTCCAGGCCGACGAGAAGTTCGCGACGGCCGAATGGACCGCGCAGGTGCCGTAAACGGCACGCCGCCCTCAGCCAAGGATATCCATGACTCGCTTCAATCGCGCGGCCGCCCTGCCCTGCGCCGCCCTGCTGCTGGCGCTGGCCGGCTGCGGCAGTTCGCCGCCCGCCAACATCACCTTGCCCGGCCCGGGCGCCGCCGCCAATGCACCGGCGCAAGCGAGCGATCTGCGCACCCAGCGCATCCAGTACAAACGCACGCAGCCTGGTTGCCGCGGTGCAGAGTGCCCCTACATCGACCTGGACAGCGTCGCGTTCCCGGACGAGCGGCGCCTGACGGCGCTGGTCGACGAGTCGCTGGCGGCGATGACCGGGCTCGACACCAACATCGTGCATCCCTACCGCACGCTGGAGGAGTTCGAACAGTATTACTGGCGCACCGCCCGCAGCGGCGAGAACACCGTGCTGCGCGCGCGGGTGACGCGGCAGACGCCGTCGCTGGCGGTGGTCGAGCTGATCAGCGGCGTCTATACCGGTGGCGCGCACGGCATTCCGGCCACGCGCTACCTGAACTGGGATCGCCAGGCCGGCCGGGTGCTGACGCTGGGCGACCTGCTCGAACCCGGCCGCCAGCCCCAATTCGTCGAGGCGCTGACGCGCGCCCATGCGGCCTGGCTCGAAGGCAACGCCGACGCCCGGCGTGACCCGGCCGCCTACGCCAAGATGTGGCCGTTCGCCCCCACCGACAACGTCGCACTGGGCCCCGACGGCCTGATCGTCAAGTACGACGTCTATGTGATCGCGCCGTATTCACATGGGCAGCCCGAACTGACCATCCCGTACGCGCAGTTGCGCGGCATCCTGCGCCCGGCTTACCTGCCGGCTTCCTAGCCTGACACCGGGACACCCACGTGAGCACCCCTGATCCCGCCAGCGCAGACGGCTTCGAACGCCTGCGCCTGCCCGACGACACCGAACTGGCGCTGCTGCGGCGCGGCCAGGGCCGCCTGCTGTTGATGATCCATGGCTCGCTGTGCGACGCGCGCTACTGGCAACCGCAAATGCGCGCGCTGGCGGCGGTGCGCGAGGTCTGTGCGCCCAGCCTGCGGCACTACCATCCCCTGCCAGTACTCGGCCCGCTGGACTGGCGCCGCGACGTGCGCGACATGCTGGCGCTGATCGACCACCTCAGCCCGGACGCACCGGTCGACCTGATGGGGCATTCGCGCGGCGGCGCGATCGCGTACCAGCTTGCGCTGGCGGCGCCGCGGCGGGTGCGGCGCTTGATCCTGGCCGAACCCGGCGGCGAGGTCGGCGACGGCCCGGGCGCCGATCCGGCCGCCCAGGCCAAACTGCAGGTCTGGAAGACGCAGCTGTGCGAACGGGTCGCGGTCGGCGAGCTGGACCAGGCGGTGGGCGAGTTCGTCGACGCGGTCAGCCGGCCGGGGTCGTGGGCCCAGAGCCCGGCCGATTTTCGCCGCATGGCGCTGGACAATGCGCAGACGCTGCCGGGGCAATTGGACGACCCGCTGCCCGGCTACGACCTCGAGCAGCTCGCGGCGCTGGACCTGCCGGCACTGCTGGTCAAGGGCCAGCGCAGCCGGCTGCGGTTCCAGCGCACTGTCGATGCGCTGGGCCGCGCCTTGCCGCAAGCGCGGGTGGTCGAGATCGCGGGTGCCAGCCACGGCATGAATCTGGCGCACCCGCGCGCCTTCAACACCGCCGTGCTGGACTTCCTCGACGCGGCCTGATCGGCCGCGCCCGGTACGGCTCAGGGATACAGGCCGCGCACCTGGCGCGCCTGCAGGATGCGCGTGCACGCGACGATGAACGCGGCGGTGCGCAAGGTGACGCCGTGCTGCTTGGCCGTCTGCGACACCGAGGCGTAGGCTTCGCGCATGATGCGTTCGAGGCGCTGGTTGATCTCGTCCTCGCTCCAGAAGAAGCTGGAGAAGTCCTGCACCCACTCGAAGTAGCTGACCGTCACGCCGCCGGCATTGGCCAGCACGTCGGGCACCACGATGATGCCCTTGCTGGCCAGGATATCGTCGGCGTCCGGCGTGGTCGGGCCGTTGGCGCCTTCGACCACGAAACGCGCCCGTACCCGGTCGGCGTTCTGGCCGGTCAGCTGGCCCTCGAGCGCGGCCGGCACCAGGAATTCGGTTTCCAGGCCCCACAGATCGTCGTCGGCAAGTGCCTCGCCGCCGGCAAAACCGGCCACGCCGCCGTGCTGCGCGACGTGCGCGAACAGGTCGGCGATATCCAGCCCCTGGGCCCGGTGCACGGTGCCGGTATGGTCTTGAACCGCGATGATCCGCGCGCCGGCATCGTTGAACAGCCGCGCCGCGGTGCCGCCGACGTTGCCGAAGCCCTGCACCACCACCCGCGCGCCTTCGATCGACAGGCCGGCATCACGGGCCGCTTCGCAGGCGACCACGAAGACGCCCCGGCCGGTGGCCTCGGTGCGCCCGAGGCTGCCGCCCAGCGTGACCGGCTTGCCGGTGACCACGCCGGTGGCGGTCGAGCCTTCGTTCATCGAGTACGTGTCCATCATCCAGGACATGATCTGCGCATTGGTATTGACGTCCGGCGCCGGGATGTCCTTGGACGGCCCGATGATGACGCCGATCTCGCTGGTGTAGCGGCGCGTCATGCGTTCGAGCTCGGGCATCGACAGCTGGCGCGGATCGACCCGGATGCCGCCCTTGGCGCCGCCATACGGAAGATTCAGCGCGGCATTCTTGACCGACATCCACGCGGCCAGCGCCATCACTTCCGACAGCGTGACGTCCTGGTGGTAACGCACCCCGCCCTTGCCCGGTCCGCGCGAGGTGTTGTGCTGCACCCGGTAGCCCTCGAAGTGCGCAATGCTGCCGTTGTCGAGCTCGATCGGCACATCGACGATCAGCGCGCGCTTGGGCCGCTTGAGCGTCTCGACCCAGCGTGCCAGCGAACCCAGGTAAGGCGTGACACGATCGACCTGCTGCAGATAGATGCCCCACGGACCGGGGTCGTGGGCATCCAGATAGGACGGCAAGGCATGCGGGGAAGCGGCGGACATGAGGACTCCATTCGGTTGCGATTCACCATTGTAGGATCGGGTGTCACTGTTTTCCCAGACGCGTCCCCATTTTTTCGTATATTAAATTAATAGGGACACATTATCTGGGCCCTGCTTGGCGGCGCTCGCGCACCACCTGCTCGAGTGCCGCTGCCAGCCGGGTATTGCCATAGGCCCGCGCCATCGAGATCGCGTCATCGCCATTCAGGTTGCGCTGGCTGGGGTCGCCGCCCGCTTCGATCAGCAGCTGGGCCACCGAGCTGCTGTTGGCGCGCATTGCCATCATCAGCGGCGAAGTGCCGTCCGGCGCCGGCGCGTTGACGATGGCGCCCTGCTGCACCAGCCACGCGGCGACCTCGGTCTGGCCCTTGGCGGCGGCATAGTGCAGCGGAGCCCAGCCCAGCTTGTTGATCTGCGCGCCGCGGGCGACCAGCGCCTTGCTGCGCTCGAGCTGGCCTTGCAGCGCCGTGTACATCAACGGCGTTTCCTGCATGCCGTTGAGGATGTTGACGTCGGTGCGGCGATCGGCGAGCAGCACGTCGAAGGCCTTCCAGGAGTCTTCTCGCACCGCTTGCATCAGCGCCGGCTCGCCGGTCTCATTGCGCGAATTCGGGTCGATGCCGTCGCGCAGGCCCCGCTCGACCGCGGCGGCGCGGTCGTTGCGGATGTCCAGCCACCAGTCGCGGTCGGCGGCCAGGGCGGCGCCGGCCTGCAGCAGCAGCATTCCAGCGAGAAAATACTTTAAATAATTTACTTTAAACATTAATCCTCAACTTTACGTTTTATCTTATTGAATAAATTGAAGAAATTATCCGTCGTCGCGGCCGCGACGGTGGCCAGCGGCACACCTTTGAGTTCGGCGATCTTCTCGGCCACGTGCACCACCTTGGACGGATCGTTCAGCTTGCCGCGATACGGCACCGGCGCCAGGTACGGCGAGTCGGTCTCGATCAGCAGACGCTCGAGCGGCATGCGGCTGGCCACCTCGTGCAGCTGGGTGGCGTTCTTGAACGTCACGATGCCGGACAGCGAGATATAGAAGCCCTGCTCCATCGCCGCCTGCGCGACGTCCCAGGACTCGGTGAAACAGTGCATCACGCCGCCCGCCTGGCCGGCGCCTTCTTCCTGCATCAGGCGCAAGGTGTCGTCGGCGGCTGACCGGGTATGGATGATCAGCGGCAAGCCGGTGGCACGCGCGGCACGGATGTGGGTGCGGAAGCGTTCGCGCTGCCAGTCGAGATCGCCTTCGAGCCGGTAATAGTCCAGGCCGGTCTCGCCGATCGCCACGACCTTGGGATGTGCCGACAGTTCGACCAGGCGCTCGACGGTGGGTTCCGGCGTGTCCTCGTAGTCGGGGTGCACGCCGACCGAGCCCCACAGGCGCTCGTGGCGCTCGACCAGCGCGATCAGGCCGGGCCAGTCGTCGAGGTTGACGCTGACGCAGAGCGCCTGCGTGACTGCGTTGGCGTCCATGCGGGCAAAGATATCCGGCACGTTGGCGGCCAGTTCGGGGAAATTGATGTGGCAGTGTGAATCGACGTACATGACAGGCGGGAAGCACGAGGCCCGGACACGTGCGGACGGGCCCGGGCGAAAATGGATGAAACGGCGGCAGCGGCGCCCGCGGGCGGAGCGCTACGGGCGGGCGCGCGGCCTCAAAGGCAGGATAGCACCACCCGCTGCAGGCTGGCGTGCACGAACAGCTTGGCGTTGAGCGGGTGCGTGGCCAGCCGTTGCTGCTGCGCCAGCCAGCGCCCCGTGTCGGAGATCTGCTCGCGGCGGGCGCGCGCGACGATCTTGCCGCCGGCCTGGGCCAGTTGCGGGAAATAACGCGGGGCGGCGCCGGCGCCGATGAACATCAGGTCGGTCATCGCGCGCTGCAGCAGATCCAGCCAGGGGCCGGCCGGCACCTTCTCCAGCGTCTCGACCAGTTGGCCCAGGTCGGGCGACTGGCCCTGGGCCAGTTGCCGCCAGGTCGCCTGCAGCCAGTCGGGACAGGCCGACTCGCGCTGTTGCGACAGGCGTTGCGCCGCCAGCGGCGCGCCACCGGCGGCGGCCAGCCAGGCCGGCGCATCGGCGATCTCCTGTTGCGTCAGCCAGTCCAGCGCCTGCTCGGCCGGCGGCGCCGGCAAGGGCAGCCGGCGGCAGCGCGACACCAGGGTCGGCAGCAAGCGGTCGGGCGCGTCGGTGACCAGCAGGAAAACCGTGTGCGCCGGCGGCTCTTCGAGCACCTTGAGCAGTGCGTTGGCCGACACCACGTTCAGCGCATGGGCCGGATAGACCAGCGCGACGCGCCAGCCGCCCCGGTGCGTGCCGGTGTTGAACCACGACTCCAGCGCACGTACCTGGTCGATGCGGATTTCCTTCGACGGCGCGCGCTTGGCGGTCGATGCCGACGCGCTGTCGGCGGCCGGCGCCTCGTCGCCATCGGCGGCCGCCTCGGCGCCCTCCTCGAGCGCCACGGTCTCGGGCCGGATGCGGCGCAGGTCGGGATGGTTGCCGCGCGCGAACCACAGGCAGGCCGGGCAGGCGCCGCAGGCCAGGCCGTGTGCCGGCTGCTCGCACAGCAGGCTGGCGGCCGCGGCATTGGCAAAATCGACCTTGCCGATGCCGGCCATGCCATGCAGCAGCCAGGCGTGCGCGAACCGTTCGCGCTGACCGAGCCACTGTTGGGCGATCTGGCGCTGCCACGGCAGGAAGGCCGGCATGGCGATGGCGGTATCGCTCAAGCGGGCGCTCCGTCGAGCAAGGCCTGGATGTCACCGGCCAGCGCTACGCGGATGGTCTCGATGTCATGCGTGGCGTCGACCACCATGACCCGCCGCGGCTCGCGCTCGGCGCGCCGCCGGTACATCGCGCGGGTGCGCTCGAAGAAGGCGTCGGCCTCGCGCTCGAAGCGGTCCGGCTCGCGCGCCGACGAACGGCGCGCCTGCGCGACCTGCAGGGGCACGTCGAACAGCCAGGTACGGTCGGGCTGCAGGCCGGCATGGACCCACTGCTCGAGCACGGCGATCGGCGCCTCGCCCAGTTCACGCCCGCCGCCCTGGTAGGCGTAGGTCGCATCGGTGTAGCGGTCGCACAGGACCCAGCGCCCGGCCGCCAGCGCCGGCTCGATGACCTGCTCGATGTGCTCGCAGCGTGCCGCGAACATCAACAGCGTCTCGGTGCGCAGCGACATCGGCTCGGCCAGCAGGCAGTCGCGCAAGCGCTCGCCCAGCGCGGTGCCGCCCGGTTCGCGCGTGACCAGCACGTCGCGGCCGGCCTGGCGCAGCCGCTCGGCGATCCACGGCACATGGGTGCTTTTGCCGGCGCCGTCGACGCCCTCGAGGGTCAGGAACAGGCCACGGCTCATGGATTGCGTCCGAGGATGTAGCGCGCCACGGCGCGATTGTGTTCGGCCAGGTTGTTGGAGAACTGGCTGGTGCCGTCGCCGCGCGAGACGAAATAGAAGAACTTGTGCGTTTCGGGCTGTACCGCCGCCACCAGCGCGGCGCGGCCGGGGCTGGCGATCGGCGTGGGCGGCAGGCCGGCACGGGTGTAGGTGTTCCAGGGCGTGTCGGTCTGCAGGTCGCGCTTGCGGATCCGGCCCTGGTAGGCCTCGCCCATGCCGTAGATCACGGTCGGGTCGGTCTGCAGCAGCATGCCGACGCGCAGCCGGTTGATGAAGACGCCGCCCACGCGCGTGCGCTCGGGCCCGTGGCCGGTCTCTTTTTCGATGATCGAGGCCAGGATCAGCGCCTCGTAGGGCGTGGCCAGCGGCAGATCCGGGTCGCGCTGGGCCCAGGCCTGCTCGAGCTCGCGCTGCTGGGCCGCGTAGGCCTGGCGCAGCAGCTCGTAGTCGCTGGTGCCGGGCGTGAACACATAGGTGTCCGGAAAGAACAGCCCTTCGGGATTGAGCGCCTGCACCGACAGGCGCTCGAGCAGCGCGGCGTCGGACACCCCGTCGAGCGTCTGCTTGACGTCGGGATGGGCCCGCAGCGCCGCGCGGATCTGGCGATACGACCAGCCCTCGACCAGCGTCAGCTGGCGCTGGCTCATCTCGCCGCGGGCGATGCGGTCGAGCAGCGTCCAGGCGCTGTCGCCCTGGCGCGCTTCGTAGCCGCCGGCCTTGAGCAAGGTATCGCGTTCGCTCAGCCGCGCCAGCCATGCGAAGGCGCGCGGATGGACCGCGATGCCGGCCTGGTTGAGCGTGCGGGCGACCGCATAGGGGCCGCTGCCGGGGTCGACGACGAAGTCGACCCGTTCGGCCGGCAGGTCCAGCGGGCGTTCGACCCACCACCAGGCGGCGGCGGTCAGTCCGCCCGCCACCAGCACCAGCGGCAGTACGACGGCCAGAAAGAGGATGCGCAGTGTCTTCATAGGAGGCGCAAGTTTAATGGATGATGGCGAGCGGGGTGCGGCGCCGGCGGCGTTATCATGCAGGAACCCGGCGTCCCTGTGCGCCCCCCGATATCCGCAAGCCGATGACCACCACCGTTTCCGACATTTCCTCCAGCCTGTTCGCGCCCTTGCCCGACTACGCGGTGATCAGCGTCAGCGGCGCCGACGCCGCCAGCTTCCTGCACGGCCAACTGACCCACGACGTCACCGGCCTGGGGCCGGGCGCCGCGCGGCTGGCCGGTTATTGCACCGCCAAGGGCCGGCTGCTGGCCACGCTGGTCATGTGGCATGCCCAGCCGGCCGACGGCACGGTCTGCCTGCTGGTGCGCCGCGACCTGGCCGAAGCGCTGATCCGGCGCCTGCGCATGTTCGTGCTGCGGGCCAAGGTCACGCTGGCGCTGAGCGATCTGGCGGTGCACGGCGTGCAGGCCGACGCCGCCGCCCGCCAGGCCCTGCAGCAGCCGCTGGGCGGCGAGCTCGGCGTGCTGCCGTGGCAGCGCAGCGAGCTGCCCAGCGGCACCTGGATCGCCGCGCCGGCCGGTCCGAGCGGCGTCGCCCGCTGGTGGTGGATCGCCAGCGCCGGGCAGGTGCAGGCCGCCGAGCAGGCTGCGGGGGCCGCGCTGGGCCTGCCGCAGTCGGACCCGGCCGGCTGGCAGCGCGGCGACCTGGCCGCCGGCCTGCCGTGGATCGCCACGGCAACGCAGGACCTGTTCATCCCGCAGACCGTCAACCTCGACCTGATCGACGGTGTCAGTTTTGGCAAGGGCTGCTACCCCGGCCAGGAAATCGTCGCGCGCAGCCACTACCGCGGCACCGTCAAGCGCCGCATGGCCTACGGCCACGTCGCCAGCGACGCGCCGCAACCGGCCGCGGGCGCCGATGTCTACGACAGCGCGCGCCCCGACGAGCCTTGCGGACGCATCATCGATCTGGCCGGCAACGCGCTGCTGTTCGAAGCCCCGCTCGATGCGCTAGAAGGCCGCGACCTGCGGGCTGGCGCCGCCGACGGCCCGTCGATCACGGTCGGACCCCTGCCCTACCCGCTGGTCAAGCCGTCCTGAGCGCGCAGGCTCAGGTGCCCGCCGCCGGCCGCGGCACGATCCGCACCACCGTCATCAGGCCGGCGACGCAGGCGATCTCGCGTTCGCCCTGGCGCGCCAGCACCTCGACCTGGCAGACGAACAGCCGCGAGCCGGCCTTGAGCACGCGGCCGCGCGCCAGCAAGGCGTCGCCAGCGGCCGGCGCCAGGAAATTCATCTTGAATTCGCTGGTCAGCACGTCCTCGCCGGGCGCGCACAGGCTGTAGGCCGCGTAGCCGCCAGCGCTGTCGGCGATGGTGGTCGACACGCCGGCGTGCACATAGCCGTTGTGCTGGCACAGGTCGGCGCGAAACGGCAGCGTGATCTCGACGCTGCCCTCGCCCACGCCGGTCAGCGCCGCGCCGAACAGGTCCATGATGCGCTGGCGCCCGAAGCTCTCGCGCACCCGCGCCTCGCGGGCCGCGGCGGCCTCGAGCGGCGCCGCCGGCGCGTCAGCCACGGCGCAGCATCTGCACGATGCCCGAGAAGTCCTCGCCGCCGTGGCCCTGCGCGCTGTGCAGCGCGTACAGGTTGCGCGCCAGCTCGCCCAGCGGCGTCACCGAGCCGCTGGCCATCGCCGCCTCGGCCGCCAGGCCCAGGTCCTTGAGCATCAGGTCGACGCCGAAGCCGCCGGCATAGCCCTTGGACGCGGGCACGTTGTCCATCACGCCCGGCCACGGGTTGTAAACCTCGGTGGTCCAGTTGCGGCCCGAGCTCTTGGCGATAATGTCGGACAGCACCTTGGCATCCAGGCCGTTGGCCACGCCCAGCGCCAGCGCCTCGCTGGTGCCGGCCATCAGGATGCCCAGCAGCATGTTGTTGCAGATCTTGGCGACCTGGCCAGCCCCGGCGTCGCCGGCATGGAAAATGTTCTTGCCCATTTTTTCGAGGATCGGCCGGGCCCGGGCCAGGCCTTGCGCGTCGCCGCCGACGATGAAGGTCAGCGTGCCGGCGGCGGCGCCGTTGGTACCGCCCGATACCGGTGCGTCCAGCACCGTCAGGCCGCGCTGCTGGCCGGCCTGCGCCACGCGGCGCGCCGACAGCGGCGCGATGGTGCTGCACTCGATCACCAGCGCGCCGGCCGCGACGTGGCCCATCAGGTCGTCCTCGATGTAGAGCTTCTCGACATGACGGCTGGCCGGCAGCATCGTGATGACGATCTGCGCGCCGTCGACCGCCTCGTGGGCCGAAGCGCAGGCCCGCGCGCCATCGGCGGCCAGCGCCTGCAGGGTCGCCTGCGCCAGGTCGTAGACGCGCAGCGGGTAGCCGGCGCGCACCAGGTTGCGCGCCATCGGCGCTCCCATGTTGCCCAGGCCGATGAATGCGATGGTGTCCATGCGTGTTGTCTCCTCAGTGTGTGCCAGATAAGCGTGCCGGGTACGTTGCCCGGGGGTCTGCGCCCGTTCGCCGCGGCCGGATGGTCAGCTGACGGCGCGGCGCCCTTGTTCAAGATCGGCCAGCGGGTGGTCCTCGGCCTCCCAGGGCGGCGTCAGGAACGGCCGCGCCCAGGCGTCGTCGGCCTCGGCCAGCGTGGCCGGCCGCCAGCGCGGTTGTTTGTCCTTGTCGATCAGCAAGGCGCGGATGCCTTCGGCGAAGTCACCCTGCGAGGCGCACATCAGCGCGGTCCAGAATTCGAGCCGGAACACCTCGGCCAGCGACATCAGCGGCGCGCGCTGCTGCAGTTCGAAGGCCAGCCTGGCCGAGCCGGGCGCGCCGGCCGCCAGCGTCGCGGCGGCGCGCGCCAGCCAGGGGTCGGCGTGATCGCGCAACGTGGCGATCTCGGCGCAGATCTCATGCAGGTCGTTGCCGTTGCACAGCGTGTTGATCAACATCAGGTGCTGGCGCAGCGGCCCGGCCGCGGCCTCGCCGCCCGCCGCGCCGGTCTCGGGCGCAAGGCCGCGCAGCACGCGCTCGAGCAGGCCGTCGTTGGTGCCGCGCGCGGCGACCGAATAATCGCCGTTGCCGGTCCAGGGCTGCTGGCGCAATTGGTCCAGCAGCGCCGGCCAGCTGGCCGAGGCGATCTGGTAGTCGGCCAGGCCCGCAAAGATCGCGTCGCCGGCCTCGAGCTGGGCGCCGGTCAGCGCCATGAACAGCCCGCTGCGCCCTGGCATGTGGTTCAGGATCCAGCTGCCGCCTACGTCAGGGAACAGGCCGATGACGATCTCGGGCATCGCCAGCCGCGAAGTCTCGGTGACGACCCGATGGCTGGCGCCGGCCATCAGCCCCAGCCCGCCACCCATGACGATGCCATGGCCCCAGCACAGGATGGGCTTGGGGTACGAGTGGATGGCGTAGTCGAGTCGATACTCGCAATCGAAGAAGGCCTGGGCCTGCGGATTGCCCAGCGGCTCGCCGCTGGTGTTGGCGCGCATGCTCTTGTAGAGCGCCTGCAGGTCGCCGCCGGCGCAGAAGGCCTTGCCGCCGGCGCCTGCCAGGATCACCAGCGCCACCGCCGGGTCGTCGGCCCAGGCCTGCAGGCGCTCGGTCAGCAGCTCGCACATCTCGAGCGACAGGCCATTGAGCGTCCTGGGCGAATCGAGCGTGGCCAGACCCAGCCGCATGCCGTTCTCGCACGGCAACTCTTCGAACTGCACCGGCGCATTCATCGCAGATCGGCTCCTTTTTCCAGCAATTGGCGCGCGATGATCACGCGCATGATCTCATTGGTGCCTTCGAGGATCTGGTGCACACGGGTGTCGCGTACCAGCCTTTCCAGCGGATAGTCCTTAAGATAACCGTAACCGCCATGGATCTGCTGGGCGTCCAGGCAAACCTGAAAGCCCAGGTCGGTCGCCAGCCGCTTGGCCATCGCACAGTAGGTCGACGCATCGGGCGATCCGCCATCGAGCTTGCAGGCCGCCAGCCGCACCATCTGGCGCGCCGCGACCACGTGGGTGGCCATGTCGGCGAGCTTGAACTGCAGGGCCTGGAAGGCCGACAGCTCGCGGCCGAACTGGCGGCGCTCGCCCATATAGGCCCGGGCCGCGTCCAGCGCGCCCTGCGCCGCGCCGACCGAGCAGGTGCCGATGTTGATGCGCCCGCCGTCCAGGCCCTTCATGGCGATCCGGAAGCCCTCGCCTTCCGCGCCCAGCAGGTGGTCGGCCGGCACCTCGACGTTCTCGAACATGATCGGCCGGGTCGACTGGCTGTTCCAGCCCATCTTCTCTTCCTTGCGGCCGTAGGTGATGCCCGGGCTGTCGGCCGGCACCGCGAAGGCCGAGATGCCGCCCGCGCCGTCGCCGCCGGTGCGCGCCATCAAGACCAGCAGGTCGGTGTCACCGCCGCCCGAGATGAAGGCCTTGGCGCCGCTGATCACGTAGTGATCGCCGCGCCGTATCGCACGGGTCGCCAGCGACGCGGCATCCGAGCCGGCGCCCGGCTCGGTCAGGCAGTACGAGGCCAGCTTGTCGCCGCTGGCCAGTTGCGGGCCCCAATGCTCGCGCACCGCCGCCGTGCCCCACTTGCCGACCATCCAGGTCGCCATGTTGTGAATGGTCAGGAACGCCGCGGTGGACGGATCGACCGCCGCCAGTTCCTCGAACACCAGCGTGGCGTCCAGCCGCGGCAATCCCAGCCCGCCGATCTCCTCGCTGGCGTAGAGCGCGCAGAAGCCCAGCTTGCCGGCGCTGGCGAAGGTCTCTTTGGGGAAGATGCTTTCGGCGTCCCAGCGCGCCGCGTGCGGCGCCAGCTCGCCGCTGGCGAAATCGCGGGCCGCCTGCACGAAGGCCTGCTGTTCGTCGCTCAGTTCCAGATCCACGTCGTCTCCTCGTCCTGTCCGGCGGTTTTTCTCCGGATTTTGCATGACGTTGACGTAAACGTAAACCGGTGGCACTGGCCTGGCGCTGATCGCTTACCCTTGCCTGGCGCGCATGCGACGGGTCGGCGAGGCCGGTCGCGGCGCACATCCGCGGTTCGTCTCGCGGCACGGGCAGCGTTTGTGCCGCGACGGCGGCGCTTGGTTTTGCGGCGGCTTAGTGCGGCGGCTCGGTGCGGCGGCTTAGTGCAGCGGTTTCGTGTAGCGCTTCTGTGCAGCGGTTTGTGCAGCGGTTTGTGCAGCGGTTTCTTGCCGCGGCTTGATACAGCAGCAGCCTAGTGCCGCCGGCTGCCGAACGGCAAGGGCCGGTGCGCCGCCCTGCGCCGGCGCGATTCCATCGGATCGAAGTCGAGCGGCCGGTAGATCTCGATGCGGTCGCCGTCGTGCAGCAGCGTATCCGGCTGGCAGGCCTTGCCGAACAGGCCGACGCCGCCCGCCCAGGGGTCGAGCGATGCGAAGTCCTGGGCGAAGCCGCTGGCGGCCAGCGCCTGCGCGACGGTCGCGCCGGCCGGCAGGCTCAGTTCACGATCCCAGACCCGGTCGGGCAAGGCGTGGACGACACTGATCCGCAGCGCCGCGGCCTCAAGCCCCATAGACGGCATCGGCGCGTTTGGTGAACGAGTCGATGAAGCTGCCGGCGATGCGGCTGAACACCGGCCCCACCAGCGCCTCGAGCGTGCGGCTCGAAAACGCGTAGTTCAGCGTGAATTCGACCTTGCAGGCGTCCTCGGCCAGGGGGTTGAAGACCCAGTTGCCGACCAGCTCGGAGAACGGCCCGTCGACCAGGTGCAGGTCGATCCGGTTCGGATATTGATGCACGTTGCGGGTCGTGAAGCGCTGGCGCAGGCCGGCGAACGCGATCACGATCGAGGCCTGCATGCCTTCGGGCGTGCGCGACTGGACCTCGGCGCCGCCGCACCAGGGCATGAATTCCGGGTACTTTTCGACGTCGGCGACCAGCTCGAACATCTGGGCGGCGGAGTAAGGGACGAGGACGGAACGCTCTACTTTGTGCATCGATCAGGGCAAATGGCTCTAGAATGATCGGATTTTACCGGCTCGCCGCCGGGCTGCTGCAAGCGCGCGTTACACGAAAAAATCATCCATGAGCATTATCGACAATCGCAAGGCCTTCCACGACTACTTCATCGAAGACCGCTACGAGGCAGGCATCGTGCTGCAAGGGTGGGAAGTCAAGGCCATCCGCGAAAAGCGCGTCCAGCTCAAAGAGAGCTACGTCATCGTGCGCGATGGCGAGATCTGGATCATGGGCATGCACATCAGCCCGCTGGCCACCGCCTCCACCCATATCCATCCGGATGCGGTGCGCACCCGCAAGCTGCTGCTCAAGGCCGAAGAGATCTCCAAGCTGATCGGCAAGGTCGAGCAGCGCGGCTACACGCTGATCCCGATCAATCTGCACTACAAGAACGGCCTGGTGAAGCTCGATTTCGGGCTGGCGCGCGGCAAGAAGCTGCACGACAAGCGCGATACCGAGCGCGACAAGGACTGGCAGCGCGAGCACGCGCGCATCATGAAGCACGACACCCGCAACCGCGACTGAGCCGACGGCACGGCGCCGCTTGCCGCCGGCCGGCGCTCAGGCCTGGCGCCGTTCGCGCCGCTCGATCACCATCTCGATGCGATCGCGGCCGCCCTGCTTGGCCGCGTACAGGGCCTTGTCGGCGCGCGCCAGCAGTCGGTCGATCGACTCGGGCGGCAGCCAGCTGGCCAGCCCGGCGCTGAACGTGAAGCGGATCGACAGCGGCAGTTCAGTCAGCGTCTGGCGCAGACCATTGCCATACGCCCTCGCCTGCTCGAGCGTGGCGTCCACGTACAGCACCGCGAACTCTTCGCCGCCCAGCCGCGCCACGCAGTCGCTCGGCCGCACCGAGCGGCGCAACGCCTCGCCGAACTCGCGCAGCGCGGTGTCGCCGGCGGCATGACCGTGGCGGTCGTTGAGTTCCTTGAAACGATCCAGGTCCAGCATCATCATCGTCAGCGGCGTGCCCTGGCGCTGCGCCAGCCGCATGGCCCGCTGCGCTTCGTCGAAGAACGGCCGGCGGGTCGACAGCCCGGTCAGGAAGTCATGGCTGGACAGCCGCTCGGTCTCGGTCAGCATGCGATCGTGGATCAGCAGCACCGCACCCAGCGTCAGGCTGGGCATGCCGAGGATGCCGAGGATCAGGAAGGCCAGGTTCCAGGCACTGGCGTCCAGCACGGTCAGGTCGGTCATGCCGCTGGCGTAGATCAGCCCGCGCGCGGCATGGGCCAGCGCGCACAGCGTGGCGACCGTGAGCAGGAAATGATAGGTATAGGCCGAGCGTGTGCGCCGGCGGTGCTGCCAGGCGGTCACCGCGATCGCCGTGCACATCAGCGCCGAGTATGCCGAGCCGACCGCGATGCGCGCGTTGGGCAGGTTCCAGGCTGCGTAGAACAGCGTCATCGCCACCAGCGCGCCGCCCGCCAGCGCGCCCAGCAGCCAGGCCGGCACCGACGCGCCGAAAAACCGCCGGTAGCCGACCAGCAGCGCGGTGGTGCTGGCCAGCAGGCAGGCATTGGACAGCACGATGCTGATGGTCGGCGGGATCCGCCCATGCAGCGAGAACAGCCCGACCGCGGCGATCAGCAGCAGGTTGGCGGCGAGCCAGTAGCGGATGCCGGCGATCGCGATGCGGGCCAGCGAACCCAGCACCAGGACCACCATCAAGGCGGCCACGGCGGTCAGCAACATCAGGCTGGAACTGTCGATCATGTCTGGCCGCCGGCCGGCTCAGGGCCGGGGCCCGCGATGGTAGGGGCTGGAGTCTGGCAAGCGCGCGGTGGCGCGCTCGACGGTAAGGCCTGCGGCCGCTCAGAGGCGCGGCGGCGTACCCGGCGGCGTCACGCCCTTGACCACCGTCATCGCCGAGGCGACCAGGCTGCTCATGTCGGCCATGTTCGACGGCAGGATCAGCGTGTTGCCTTCCTTGGCGACCTTGCCGAAGGCTTCGACGTATTGTTCGGCCACGCGCAGGTTGACCGCTTCCATGCCGCCCGGGCCGCGCACCGCGGCGCCGACCTGGGTGATGGCGGTGGCGGTGGCTTCGGCGATCGCCAGCACCGCGGCGGCCTCGCCCTGGGCCTGGTTGATCTGGGCCTGCTTTTCGCCTTCCGAGCGCGCGATGAAGGCTTCGCGTTCGCCGGTGGCGATGTTGATCTGCTCTTGCCGGCGGCCTTCGGAGGCCGCGATCAGCGCGCGCTTTTCGCGCTCGGCGGTGATCTGCGCCTGCATCGCGCGCAGGATCTCGTTGGGCGGGGTCAGGTCCTTGATCTCGTAACGCAGCACCTTGACGCCCCAGTTCAGCGCGGCCTCGTCCAGCGCCGAGACGATGGTGCTGTTGATGAACTCGCGCTCTTCGAAGGTGCGGTCCAGCTCCATCTTGCCGATCACCGAACGCAGCGTGGTCTGCGCCAGCTGCGTGATGGCCGAGATGTAGTTGGACGAGCCGTACGAGGCGCGCATCGGGTCGGTGACCTGGAAGTACAGCACGCCGTCGACCTGCAACTGCGTGTTGTCACGCGTGATGCAGACCTGGCTGGGCACGTCCAGCGGGATTTCCTTGAGCGAATGCTTGTACGAGACCCGTTCGATGAACGGGATCACGAAACCGGCGCCCGGTGACAGCACCCGGTCGAACTTGCCGAGCCGCTCGACCACCCAGGCGTGCTGCTGCGGCACGATGGCAATGGCCTTGATCACGATCACCAGCGCCAGCAAGGCCAGCACGAGCAGGAAGATGGTCGAAGCGTCTAGGAACATGAGGTCTACCCTTTTGGAGCGTTGACGGCGGTCTGCCGTCGTTTCAGGAATGCGGTGCGTCGCGGCGGCTCAGGCGGCCGGGCGGGTGCGAGGCGTCAGGATCAGGCGCGTGCCCTGGACGGCGGTGATGCTGTGGCTGCCGGCTGCCGCAGGCTGGCCGGCGGCCAGCTGGGCATCCCAATGCGCGCCGCGGTACCACACGCGGCTGCGGCCATCGGGCGTCCACGATTCGACCTCGACGGCCTGGCCGACGTCGAGGTTGACGTCGGCGTTGCCGGCGGCGTCGACCTCGCGTTTCTTGAGCACACGGGTGCGGCGCAGCAGCAGCAAGCCCAGCATCGCCACGACCACGCTGGCCAGCAGCTGGGCCCCCAGCGCCAGGCCGCCCCAGGCCGCCAGGCCGCCCGCGGCCAGGCCCAGCGCCACCAGCAACAGGTAGAAGGTCCCGCTGGCGAGCTCACCGATCAGCGCCAACGCAGACAGACCAAACCAGATCCACATGAGTGATTCCTCATAGCAAGGTGCTTTATTATCGGCTGTTTTTGACCCTGGCGCTTCGCGGCGCCACTTCTGACGCGCCACACCATGCCAGCCTACCGCCCCGTCCTCATCGTCCACACCGGCGATCCGCATACCGATATCGTCGAAACCGTGGGCGATTACGCCCAGATGCTGCGCCACGCGGCCGGCCTGGCCGAGCGCGACGTCGAGATCGTGCCGGTGTTCCAGGACCAGTGGCCGGGCTCACCGTCCGACTATTCGGCCGCCCTGGTGACCGGCTCACCGGCCAACGTCACCGACCATGAAGCCTGGGGCGAGCGCACCGCCCAATGGCTGCGCGAGGCGGCTGACCAGGGCCTGCCGCTGTTCGGCGTCTGCTACGGCCATCAACTGATGGCGCATGCGCTGGGCGGCGAGGTCGACTACAACCCGGCCGGCCGCGAAACCGGCACCGGCGAGCTCGAGGTCTTGCCGGCGGGCCGCCAGGACCCGCTGCTGGCGGGGCTGCCGGCGCAGTTCCCGATCCAGTTGCAGCACATGCAGACCATCACCCGGCTGCCGCCCGGCGCGGTATCGCTGGCGCGCAGCGCGCTGGACGAGAACCAGCTGGTGCGGATGGGCGAGCGGATCATCTCGACCCAGTTCCACCCCGAGTTTCCCGAGGCCGTGCCGCGCGCCGACATCGCCCGCCGGGGTGATGAATACGCCGCCGAAGGCCTGGACGTGGCCGCGCTTGAGGCAGAAATACGGCCGACGCCCGAGGCCGCCAGCCTGGTGCGCCGCTTCCTGTCCTTGTACGCGCCGGACGTGCCGCAACAAGGCTGAATCGACAACGCCCCCGCCGCAGGCGGCCTGCCAGGTCCGCGCCGGTCACAAGGCCGGCGCGGCACGGCAGACTGCGTTGCGTGGGGGCGTCGCGCGGTGCACCGGACGATGCACCGCAGCCCGCGGGCAGGCGGTCTTACTTGGCCAGTTTCTGCCAGGTGTCGACCACCGTGTCAGGGTTCAACGACATCGACAGGATGCCTTCGTCCTTGAGCCAGACAGCGAAGTCGGGATGGTCGCTGGGGCCCTGGCCGCAGATGCCGACGTACTTGTCGGCCTTCAGGCAAGCCTGGATGGCCCGGCGCAGCATGAACTTGACCGCGTCGTCGCGCTCGTCGAAGTCGGCGGCCAGCAGTTCCATGCCCGAATCGCGGTCCAGCCCCAGCGTCAGCTGGGTCATGTCGTTCGAGCCGATCGAGAAGCCGTCGAAGTGCTCGAGGAACTGGTCGGCCAGGATCGCGTTGGACGGCACTTCGCACATCATCACCAGGCGCAGGTCGTTGTCGCCCCGCTTGAGGCCGTTCTTGGCCAGCAGATCGACCACGCGCTTGGCCTGGCCCACGGTGCGCACGAACGGCACCATGATCTCGACGTTGGTCAGGCCCATGTCGTTGCGCACCCGCTTGAGGGCTTCGCATTCCATCCGGAAGCAGTCCTCGAAGTCCTCGGCGATGTAGCGCGACGCGCCGCGGAAACCCAGCATGGGGTTTTCTTCCTCGGGCTCGTAGCGCGAGCCGCCGACCAGCTTGCGGTACTCGTTGGACTTGAAGTCGGACAGGCGCACGATCACCGACTTGGGCCAGAAGGCCGCACCGATGGTGGCGATGCCTTCGGCGAGCTTCTCGACGAAGAACGCACGCGGGCTGGCGTAGCCACGGGCCGCCGATTCGACCGCGTTCTTGAGTTCGCCGTCGATGTTCGGATAGTCGAGCACCGCCTTGGGGTGGATGCCGATGTTGTTGTTGATGATGAACTCGAGGCGCGCCAGGCCGACGCCGGCGTTCGGCATCTGCGCGAAGTCGAAGGCCAGTTGCGGGTTGCCGACGTTCATCATGATCTTGACGTCGATCTCGGGCATCTCGCCGCGGCGCACTTCCTCGACTTCGGTCTCGATCAGGCCGTCGTAGATGCGGCCCTCGTCGCCTTCGGCGCACGACACCGTCACCGGCTTGCCTTCGGCCAGCAGGTCGGTGGCGTTGCCGCAGCCGACCACGGCCGGGATGCCGAGCTCGCGCGCGATGATCGCGGCGTGGCAGGTCCGGCCGCCACGGTTGGTGACGATCGCCGAGGCGCGCTTCATGACCGGCTCCCAGTTGGGGTCGGTCATGTCGGTGACCAGCACGTCGCCGGGTTGGACCTTGTCCATCTCGGAGATGTCGCCGACCACGCGCACCGGGCCCTGGCCGATCTTCTGGCCGATCGCGCGGCCGGTGACCAGCACCTCGCCGGTGGCCTTCAGGCGGTAGCGTTGCTGCACGTCGTTGGGCGACTGCTGCGACTTCACGGTCTCGGGACGCGCCTGCAGGATGTAGATCTTGCCGTCGACGCCGTCACGGCCCCACTCGATGTCCATCGGGCGGCCGTAGTGCTTTTCGATGGTCACGGCGTAGCGCGCCAGTTCGGTCACTTCGTCGTCGGTCAGCGAATAACGATTGCGTTCGGACACCGGCACGTCGACGGTGCGCACGGCACGGCCTTCGCTGCGCTCGGGGTCGAATTCCATCTTGATCAGCTTGGAGCCGATGCGGCGGCTGACGATCGGGTAATGGCCCGATTCGAGCGAGGGCTTGAAGACGTAGAACTCGTCGGGGTTGACGGCGCCCTGCACCACGGTCTCGCCCAGGCCGTACGACGAGGTGATGAACACCACGTCCTTGAAGCCCGATTCGGTGTCGATCGTGAACACCACGCCGGCGCTGCCCTTGTCCGAGCGCACCATGCGCTGGATGCCGGCCGACAGGGCGACCTCGGCATGCGCGTAGCCCTTGTGGACGCGATACGAGATCGCGCGGTCGTTGTACAGCGACGCGAACACGTGGCGGATCTTGTCCAGCACGTCGTCGATGCCGACCACGTTCAGGAAGGTCTCTTGCTGGCCGGCGAACGAGGCGTCGGGCAGGTCTTCGGCGGTCGCCGACGAACGGACCGCGAACGAGCCCTTGCCATCGGCGTCGAGCGCGGCGAAGGCGGTGCGGATCTCTTGTTCGAACTCGGGCGAGAACGGCTCGTCGATCAGCCACTGGCGGATCTCGCCACCGGCGGCAGCCAGTTCGCGCACGTCTTCGGGATTGAGCGTGGTCAGGCGATCGGCGATGCGCTTGTCCAGCCCGGAGGTCTGCAGGAAGTCACGAAACGCCTGCGCGGTGGTCGCGAAACCGCCCGGCACGCGCACGTCGGCGCTGGCCAGCTGGCTGATCATTTCACCTAGCGATGCGTTTTTGCCTCCTACCGAGTCCACATCCGTCATGCGGAGCTTCTCGAACGGAATGATGTAAGACATTAAGTCACCTTTACAATGAGAGAAAGCGAGTTTGGTCAGCAGGCGCCGTCTATGCTTGGGCATGGACGCCGTGCTGACCGAACCGGCCTTGCAGGTACCCGGGGGGTGACTTTCGGGTTCAGATTGTACCGTCCCTCCTCGACACCCGGGCTTTTTTACACATGAATACCCCTGTTCAGAAACGCACTGTCTTCATCGTCTCGGACGGTACCGGCATCACCGCCGAGACCTTCAGCCACTCGGTGCTGTCGCAATTCGAGGCCGTCGAATTCGTGCAGACACGGATTCCCTTCACCGACTCGCTGGAAAAAGCGGGACAGGTCGCCGAGCGGATCGACCAGGTCGCCCTCGACACCGGGCAGCAGGCCATCGTGTTCACGACGCTGGTCAATCCCGAGATCCTGATGCGGGTGCGCCAGGCCAACTGCGTGCTGCTGGACCTGTTCGCGACCTTCGTCGCGCCGCTCGAGCAGGCATTGGGCGTCAAGTCCAGCCACTCGATCGGCCGCTCGCACACCGGCGCCACCACCGAGAAATACCGCAACCGCATCGAGGCGATCAACTTCAGCCTGGCGCACGACGACGGCCAGTTCGTCACCGGGCTGGCGCAGGCCGACGTCATCCTGGTGGGCGTGTCGCGCTGCGGCAAGACCCCGACCAGCCTGTACCTGGCGATGCAGTACGCGATCAAGGCCGCCAACTTCCCGCTGATCCCGGACGATTTCGAGCGCGGCACGCTGCCAGCCACGCTGGCGCCCTACCGCTCCAAGCTGTTCGGCCTGTCGATCCAGCCCGAACGCCTGTCCGAGGTGCGCAACGAGCGCCGTCCGGGCAGCGTCTATGCCTCGCTCAAGCAATGCCGCGAAGAAGTGGCCGAGGCCGAGCGCATGATGCGCCGCGAAGGCATTGCGTGGCTGTCGACCACCACCAAGTCGATCGAGGAGATCTCGACGACGGTGCTGCAAGAGGTCAAGCTCGATCGCGGCTCTTATTGAAGCGGGTTTCGTGTAGCGGGTTTCACGAAGCGGGTGTCAGCCGGCGGTCGGGTCGGGCCGGCACGGCCGCTGGGGCACGGCCGCAGGGATAAGGCCGCACGTATGCTGCGTCAGGGTTCAGATGTCGCGCCGCCGCGGGGCGCTGGCGCGTCAGGCCAGCAGCCGGCGGCGCTGCTCGAACAGGCAGACTGCCGCGGCGGCCGCGACATTGAGCGATTCGACCGCGTCGAACTGGTGCGGAATGCGCAGCCGCAGTCCGGCGTGCGCCAGCAGGCGCGCCTCGACGCCCTGCCCTTCGTGGCCGAACACCCAGGCGCAATCGCGCGGCAGCTCGGCCTGGTAGAGATCCTCGGCGCTGTCCAGCGTGGTGACGGCCAGCGGGATGTCGAGCCGGGCCAGCGCCTCGTGCAGGTCGACCTGTTCGTACAGGCTCAGCGCGAAGTGCGCGCCCTGGCCGCTGCGCAGGACCTTGGGTGACCACGCGGCGGCGCAGCCGCTCGACAGCAAGACCTGACGGATGCCGGCGGCCGCGGCGGTGCGCAGCAGCGTGCCGACGTTGCCGGGATCCTGTACCCGGTCCAGCCACACGCTGTTGTCGCCCAGGCGCACCGGCAGTGGCTGCGCGGCCGGCTGCACGACGAACATCACGCCCTGGCTGGTCTCGACCGATTCGAGCTGGGCCAGCAAGCGCCCGGGCAAGCCGATGCAGGCCTGCGCGGGCACGGCCTGCCTGAGCGCCGCCAGCGCCGGTTCGTGCTGGCGC
Organism: Pseudomonadota bacterium; assembly: GCA_023427085.1. Classification (GTDB taxonomy): domain Bacteria; phylum Pseudomonadota; class Gammaproteobacteria; order Burkholderiales; family Burkholderiaceae_B; genus Orrella. Next base: position 254 of record JAEZBO010000241.1, on the reverse strand, counting down.
TCGAGATCGAACACCGCCAGCTCCGGCAGGCCCCGGTGCGTCAGCCACGCTTGGCACAGGTGCACGCCTTCGAGCACGGCCGGCTGCCCTGCCCGGCCGGCCTGCGCGGCGATGCCGCGCAGCGCCTTGTAGCGCGGGTTGTCACGCGAGGCGATCTCTTTCACGGCTGGCCCACGGCCACGCCGCGCTGGCGCGCGCGGGCCGGCTTGCGCGCGGGCCTGGCGGCGACCTCGGCGAACGGCGCGCCATCGAGC